>NZ_OMPO01000003.1:300000-502743 GCF_900292035.1 Blastococcus sp. Marseille-P5729
ATCGTCGCCGAGCCGCTGGTGAACTTCGGGATCGGCGACCGCGCCGAGCGTCGGGCCGCCGTGGCCGAGATGCTTGGCCGCGTGGCTCTACCGGCGAGCGTCGTCGACGCGCTACCTCGCGAACTGTCCGGCGGCCAGCGACAAAGGGTCGCGATCGCCCGTGCGCTGGTGCTCCGGCCGAAGGTCGTCGTCCTCGACGAGCCCGTCTCCGCACTCGACGTCACCGTGCAGGCGCAGGTGCTCGAGTTGCTCGACGAGTTACAGCGCGAGCTCGGGCTCACCTACCTGTTCATCTCGCACGACCTCGGTGTGGTCGCCCAGATCAGCGACACGGTCAGCGTGATGCGCGAGGGCCGCGTCGTGGAGCAGGGCAGCACCCGCGACGTGTTCACCACCCCCAGCACCAGCTACACACGACAGCTGCTCGATGCCATCCCAGGCCGCAGCGACCTGGCCGGCGCGGGCACCCTCTAGGAGACGATCTCGTGACCACCATCGGATTCTTCACCCGACTGCTCGACGACGCCGAGCCCGCCGAGCGCTACCGGCTCGCCGCGGAGCAGATCCAGCACGCCGAGCGCAACGGCTTCGCGACCGCTTGGGTTGCGCAGCACCACTTCCACCGCGACGAGGGCGGCCTTCCCTCACCGCTGGTGTTCCTCGCTCACGTCGGAGCGCTCACCTCGCGCATCCGCCTCGGCACCGGCGTCATCTGCCTGCCGATGGAGGACGCCGTCCGCACCGCGGAGGACCTCGTTGTTGCAGACCTCCTTACCGGTGGCCGCATCGACGTCGGCGTCTCGACCGGCGGAACGCCGTCGTCCTTCCCTGCGTTCGGCAAGGACTTCGCCGATCGCTACGAGCTGTCGGACGAGGCGCTCTCGACGCTGCTCGGGGCATGGCGCGGCGAGCCGATCAACGGCACCGAGAACCGGCTCTACCCGGCTGGCGGGTCGCTGCCCGACCGGATCTGGCAGGCCACCTTCTCGGTCTCCGGCGGCGAGCGGGCCGGCCGCGCCGGTGACGGGCTGATGCTCTCGCGCACGCAGCCGCGCCCTGATGATCGCCCCGACGCACCGCTGGCGGAGCTGCAGCAGCCGATCATCGACGCCTACCGAGCGGCCCTTCCCCAGGGACACCGGCCGCGCATCATGGCCTCCCGCACCGCCTTCGTCGCGGACACGCGCGAGGAGGCGCTTCGCTGGGCCGAACCCGGGTTGCGCAGCGCCGTCGCGAGCTCGCCGCGCGCGTTTCCGAGGGTCAGTGCGGACGCACCCCTCGACGAGCTGATCCGCCTCACCGACACCCATGTCGGGACCGCGGCGGACGTCGCGGAGTCGCTGGCGGCGGACTCCGCGCTCGCTGCGGCGAGCGAGGTCGCCTTCCAGGTGCACTCGGTGGATGCGCCGCACCCGCAGATCCTGCGGTCGATCGAGCTCCTCGCCGCCGAGGTCGCGCCGGCTTTGGGGTGGGGCCAGCAGCGGGAGGAGGCCGCAGCATGACCGACGTGATCGACCGGCTGGCCGGAATCGACTCCGGCACCTCCCTCGACGTCCTACGCCGCAGCAGACCTGTCCGCCGCGACGAGATCCAGGCCGGATACGACGCGTTGTTCGAGCCGGCCAACGCTGGCGAGATCCCCTTGGTGGAACGGTTCGCGGTGGCCGCATTCGTCGCTGATCTGCAGGACCACGGTGGATCGACGAGCTCTCACTATCTGGCCGAGCTCGTCGATGAGCGGTTGCGCGAGCGCATCAGGAGCCTGGCCGTCGGCGCTCGTCAGCGAGGTCCGTGGGGTGAGTACCGCGAGCCTGGCCTGCAGGACGAAAACGAGCCGGGCGAGTGGTTCGTCGTCCCGGACGACGATCGGCGTCAGCTCGGCGAACGCCTCTCCGCGGTGCTCGAGCACGCCCACTTCGTCGTCCTGCACCCCCGGGACGCGCGGCCGGAGGTGTTGAGCCGCCTCACCGCCGCGGGATGGGGCCGGCGGTCTGTCGTCACCTGGTCGCAGCTCATCGCTTACGTCAGCTTTCAGGTGCGGGTCGTCGAAGGGCTGCGCGTGCTGCGAGCAGAAGGAGAGGGAGCATGAGCAAGCCCGAGAGGTTCACCCGCGACGAGCTCGCCTGGGAGCCATGGATCGAGCCCGCGGCCGAGTCAGAGCTGACCCCGCGACAGACCGAGTCGCTCGTCCAACCGGCACGCGCGCGAAATCCCTACTTTCGTCTGCTCGCAGACGATCCAGACATTCTGGAGGCGCGCACCCGGGCCGACCTCGACATCTTTCATGCCGACGGTGGGCTGCCGAGAGCCGAGCGTGAGCTGGCTGCCGCCGCGACCTCACGGCTGAACGGCTGCGTCTTCTGCGCTTCGGTGCACGCCCGCTTCGCGGCGCACTTCGCCAAGCGCCCGGAGGACGTCGATCGTCTGCTGGAGGAGGGAATCGACGCCGACCTGGGCGACGAGCGCTGGAACGCGATCGCGGCGGCATCTGCGGCGCTTGCCCGGACGCCGATCGCGTTCGGGGAGAGCGACGTGCGGCGGCTCCGCGCCGCAGGGCTGGCGGAGGATGAGATCGTGGACCTGATCCACTCGGCAGGCTTCTTCAACTGGGCCAACCGCCTCATGCTCACCCTCGGCGAGCCCACCACCACCTGAGTCCCGGGTAGCGCCGGGCTGGTTGTCGACGGCTCAGTCGGGCAGGTCCATCTCTGCGAGCGATACCGGCGTGGGAAGCGGCCGCTTCGGCGTCACGCCGTGCGACATCGACTCCCCGCGCCGGTGCCGCTGTACGAACGGGATGAAGTACTCGCGCAGCCAGTAGTGGTCCTCGCGCCGGCGCGCCCGCCACGGGACGGGATCAAGCGCCGGAAGCTCCTGGTTGAGTGGATCCTCGATTCCAGGCACGCCAGCGATATGGGCGAGCGCCTGCCCGATCAGCCGGTGCCCCAACGACGTGGCGTGGAGCCGGTCCTCGAACCACATACGACGATCGAGGGCGACCGGATACCGGTGCAGGTCGAGCAGCCGGACGCCGTAACGCACGGCCTCTTCACGGGTGACGTCGTTGAGCTGCAGGATGTTGCGGCGCAGCGGTCGCACCATCCAGTTGATCGCGGCCGGGTCCGGCATGGTGAAGGTGAGCACCTCGGCGCCGGTCTCGCGCGCCTTCCGAAACATGTAGGCGAGATGACCGCGTGCCTCGTGCCGGTTCCATGAGGTCTTCGATGCGTCGTTCACCCCGCCGACGATCGTCATGATGTCGGGCCGCATCGCGAGAGCCGGCGCGAGCTGGCGGCGGATCTCGTGCAGCCGATAGCCGCGGATCGCGAGGTTGGCGTACTCGAGCGCCTGGTCCTGTGCCTTTGCGAGGTGGACCGCGAGCCGGTCGGACCACCCGCGGTACGACCCGATCGGATTGAGATGGCTCGGGCTGAGAGAGTGCCCGTGCTCCTCGTAGACATGGACGCCGGGCGGGTAGGGGTCTTCGAGCCCCTCGGTGGTGGAGTCGCCGATCGCGACGAAACGGTGGTAGCTCATCAGCTCCCGATTCTACGAACCAGCCACCTGCGGTGCTTCCCGGCGCGCTGTCGAGCGGATAGCGCACCAGGAAGCACCGCAGGTCATAACGGAGGATGCCGCTGGGCCCACCCCGCTTCTGGAGTGAGCCCAGCGGCCTGGGATCCCGACCTCCGGCCAGCCCCCTGGACCGGACGTCGGGTGGTCTAGGCCGTGGCCAGGGCCTCGACCGGGCTGACCCGGCCGGAGCGCAACGCGGGCAGTACGGAGGCCACCAGGCCGCCGACCACCGCGATGCCGAGGAAGATCGCCAGCCGGCCCCACGGGATATCCCACACGATTGGCGTATTGCTGCCGATCACGGTGTACGCCGCGACCATCCCGTAGAAGATGCCGAGCAGGATTCCGACCAGGCCGCCGATGAGCGACAGGATCACGGCCTCGACGGACACCATCGCTCGCAGCTGGCCCTTCTGGACGCCGAGCGCCCGCATCAGCCCGCTCTCGCGCTTGCGCTCGATGACAGACAGGGCGAGCGTGTTCGCGATGCCGACCACGGCGATGATCGCGGCGACGGCCAGCAAGCCGGTCGCGACGTTCGTCATGATGTCGATGATCGCCTCGATTTGCTGCCGCAGCTCGCTGTCCTTCGCGTCGGCCAGCGCGCTCGCTCGGGTGACCTGAGAGGCGACCTGGATCATCGAGATCAGGCCGATCCCTACGATGATGGCGACGACCGTGTTGGTGGCTCGAGCGGCATGCCTGGTGACGTCCCGGGCGGCGATCTTGCCGGGCGTGCCAAGCGCAGATCCGATCGGGCGGAGCAATCTGCCCATGGGCACGACGAGGAGCTGAGCACCCACCAGCACGCCGACCACCGAGATCAGCCCGCCGAGCGTCGCGATCGCAACCTGATGGCCGACCGCGCCCAGGGCCAGGACTGCGAGTCCGATGACGACCAGGACCGCCGACAGGATGATCCGAGTCCTCGACAGCCGTGCCCCTCCGACCTCCGAACTCACCGGACGTAGCGCCTCCATCGGGGAGGTCTGGCAGGCACGGCGAATCGGGAAGTAGGCGGCCACCACGGTAGCGGCGATTGTTGCTGCGCAGGCGATCAGAACGGTCACGGGATTGATCGCCAGGCCACCTGCGGCCGCGCCGAACGCGCTGGCGCCGACGTAGCCGGCCAGGATTCCCAGCCCAACTCCGATGACGGTCCCGACCATGCCGATCAGCAGTGCCTCGAGGAGGATCTGGCGCTTCATCTGCTGAGCGGTCGCCCCGACCAGCCGCTGGAGGGCGATCTGGCGGCGGCGCTGAGCGAGCAGGATGGCGAAGGTGTTGGCGATGACGATCGCGGCCACGGCCAACGCGATCACGGCGAACGCTCCCAGCAGCACGGTGATCGCCACGGTGCCGCCACTGACTGCATCGACGACGGCCTCGCGCGCCTCGACGCCGGTCTTGGCGTCAAGTCCATCGGGCAGCTTGCTGTTCAGCGCAGCCGCGACCTGCTCGGCATTGCCGTCAGTACGAACCAGGTAGTTGTCGAGCCAGGCGTTGTCGTCCTGCTTCAGGTACTCGAGCGTGACCCACGACGTCGGTCCGGCGAGTGTCTTGGTGGTTGGATTCGGGTCAGTGATCCCGGTGACGGTGAAGCTGACCTCTTGGTCGTTCATCGAGCGCAGCGTGACCTGGTCGCCGACCTTGGCTCCGGCGTCCTTCGCGGTCTCCGGGTCGAGCGCGATCTCGGTCGGCTTGGTCGGGAAGCTGCCTTCGGCGAGCTTCTCGTATGCGAGCTGCTTGTCGTCGATGACCGATGTCAGGCGGATGCCGGACAACGCAGTGCTCCCGGGCAACTGGTAGAGACTGCTCATGATCGGGGCGACCGCCTCGACTCCGTCAGTGCTCTCGATGGTCTGCAGCGCCTCGTCGCCCTCGTAGATCCCGTAGGTGTCACTGCCCACGACCACGTCTGCATTCTGGATCGACTCGGCGACGACCACCTCGATGGCGCGCCCCGCGGTCGAGGAGAAGACGGTGGTCGCCACGGCGAAGAGGCTGCCGATGATGATCGCCAGCATGACCGCGGCGAGACGCCCCGGCTTGTGCTTGAGCTCGGCGAAGGCCGCCTTGGTGGTGACTGACATGACGATCAGACCCCCAGCCCGCGCATCGCGTCGATGACCGAGTCAGCAGTCGGCCTGTCGATGTGCCCGGCGATCCGGCCGTCGCTGAGCAGAAGAACCGCGTCGGCGTACGACGCCGCGATGGGGTCGTGCGTGACCATCACGATCGTCTGGTTCTCCTCGCGGGAAGCGGTCCGGAGGATGCTGAGCAGCTGCTGCCCGGAGCGGCTGTCGAGCGCGCCGGTCGGCTCGTCGGCGAACAGGACGTCGGGCTGACTGATCAGCGCACGAGCGACCGCCACCCGCTGCTGCTGGCCGCCCGACAGCTGTCCGGGCAGGTGATCGAGTCGGTCCTGTATTCCCAGCGCACTTGCGATCTGGTTGAGTCGCTGGCCATCGACGTGACGGCCCGCGAGCTCGAGTGGGAGTGCGATGTTCTGCTCGGCGGTGAGTGTCGGGAGCAGGTTGAACGACTGGAAGACGAACCCGACATGGTCGCGGCGTACCTCCGTGACGAACCGGTCGGCCTTGCCCGTGATCGCCTTGTCCGCGATCATCACCTCCCCCGAGGTGACTGCGTCGAGGCCGGCGAGGCAGTGCATGAGCGTCGACTTGCCCGAACCGGACGGGCCCATGATCGCGGTGAACGATCCGCGCGGGAATGCGACGGTAACGCCGTCCAGCGCGCGGACCTGGCGCTCACCCTCGCCGAAGATCTTCGTGACGCCTCGGCCCTGCACCGCCGGTAGGGTCGGTCCGGCTCCCGGGCTGGCCGGCATCGCGGCCGGGTGGTTGACGCTGGCTGTCATGCTGAGCTCCTTGTCGTGGGTGTGCTCTTCTCAGAACACTTACGACGTTAGGTTCTCGGCGGACGCGGCGGATCTGACGAAAGTCACGACTTCGATGGTCGGCGTACGACCCTGGTCGTACGCCGCAAGACCTGCGGGGCAGCGGAGCACGCTACGACGTGGATAGCGCGCTCCGCTCCCCCGCAGAAGGTGGACTACCTAGCTCTAGCGGCTCGGGACCTGGCGGACGGCGCCGGTGCTACCGGAGGTGACCATCGCGGCGTACGCCTGCAGCGCCTTCGAGACCTGCCGGTCGCGCTCGCCGGGCTGCCACGGATGCTCGCTGGCCTCCATCTTCGCGCGGCGCTCAGCGAGGACGTCGTCGCCGACGTTGACCCGGATCAGTCGCTTGTGCACGTCGATCTCGATCTCGTCGCCGTCCTCGATCAGGCCGATCGTGCCGCCGGAGGCGGCCTCGGGCGAGATGTGGCCGACGCTGATCCCCGACGATCCGCCGGAGAACCGGCCGTCGGTGATCAGCGCGCACTCGCGGCCCAGGCCCAGGCCCTTGATGAAGGACGTCGGGTGCAGCATCTCCTGCATGCCCGGCCCACCGGCGGGGCCTTCGTAGCGGACGACGACGCAGTGGCCGGGCTGGACCTTCTTGCTGAGGATCGCCTCGACCGCGGCCTCCTGCGAGTCGACGACGAGGGCGGTGCCGACGAAGTGGAACAGCTCCTCGTCGATGCCGGCCGTCTTGATGACCGCGCCGTCCTCAGCGAGGTTGCCGTAGAGGACGGCGAGGCCGCCGTCGGCGGTGTAGGCGTGCTCGAGGTCGCGGATGCAGCCCTCGGCGGCGTCGGTGTCGAGGGCGTCCCAACGATTGGACGTCGAGAACGCCTCGGTGGTGCGGACGCCGCCCGGAGCCGCGTGGAACAGCTCGATCGCCTTGTCGGTGGCCTTGCCGCCGCGGACGTCCCAGTCGTCGAGCCAGCTCTGCAGGTCAGGCGAATGCACCGAGTGGACGCCGGTGTCGAGCAGCCCGGCGCGGTTCAGCTCGCCCAGCAGGGCGGGGATTCCGCCGGCGCGGTGGACGTCCTCCATGTGGTAGCTCGGGTGGTTGGGTGCCACCTTGGACAGGCACGGCACGGCGCGCGACAGCTTGTCGATGTCGGGCAGGGTGAAGTTGATCTCGCCCTCAAGCGCGGCCGCCAGAATATGCAGCACAGTGTTGGTCGACCCGCCCATCGCGACGTCCAGCGCCATGGCGTTGTGGAAGGCCTTCTCGTTGGCGATGCTGCGCGGCAGGACCGACTCGTCGTCCTGGTCGTAGTACCGCTTGCACAGGTCGACGATGATGCGGCCGGCCTCCAGGAAGAGCTCCTTGCGTGCGGCGTGGGTGGCCAGCGTCGAGCCGTTGCCGGGCAGCGACAGTCCCAGCGCCTCGGTCAGGCAGTTCATCGAGTTCGCGGTGAACATGCCCGAGCACGAGCCGCACGTCGGGCAGGCGCTGCGCTCGACGGCAGTCAGACCCTCGTCGGTGACGTCCTCGGCGGCGGAGGCGTTGATCGCGGTGATCAGGTTCGTCGGCGTGCTGGCGACGCCGTCCACGACGACCGCCTTGCCGGCCTCCATCGGGCCACCGGAGACGAAGATTGCCGGGATGTTCAGCCGCAGCGCGGCCATCAGCATGCCGGGGGTGATCTTGTCGCAGTTGCTGATGCACACGAGGGCGTCGGCGGTGTGCGCGTTGACCATGTACTCGACCGAGTCGGCGATCAGCTCGCGGGAGGGCAGCGAGTAGAGCATGCCGTCGTGGCCCATGGCGATGCCGTCATCCACCGCGATGGTGTTGAACTCCTTGGAGACGCCACCGGCCTCGCGGATGGCGCCCGCGACCAGGTCGCCCATGTCCTTGAGGTGCACGTGGCCCGGCACGAACTGGGTATAGCTGTTGGCGATCGCGATGATTGGCTTGCCGAAGTCGCCCTCCTGCATGCCGGTGGCGCGCCACAGCGCTCGGGCACCGGCCATCTGGCGGCCATGGGTCGACGTACGTGAGCGAAGCTCGGGCATGGGACTGCTCCTGGTGGATCGGCTGCCCGCGGACGATCGCGGGGTACCCGTCAACGCTACGCCGACCGCTTGCGCCGTGCACGCCGCCGTCTCACCATCCGGCGGTGGTCGCACCGGCGGGCCGCTCCAGCGGGCTTGAAGTCACGAAGCGGGATCCTCCTCAGCAAGAGGGGATAAATCCCCTCCTGCTCACGGCAACCCCTCCGCCGATGACGTGCTCCACTGCCCCGCAGAACCAGGAAACTACTGGCGGACGTCGCGGAAGGGCACGTCCTTCGACTGGTCGGCCTCCTTGCGCAGGCCGAGCATCCGCTCGCTGATGATGTTGCGCTGGATCTGGTCGGTGCCGCCGCCGATCGAGGTGAAATAGGCATCCAGGGTGAAGAAGTTCGCCACCTCGGCGTCGCTCGGCGGGTCAGTGCGGTCGTCGTACAACGTCGGCGCGCCGATGATGTCGCGGCGTAGCCCGGCGGTGCCGTGCAGGATGCGCGACATCATCAGCTTGCCCAGGGACATCGCGGCAGCGTCCTGCCCGCGGCCTTCGGCGGCGTACCGCGCAGCGTTGAGCCGGGCGGCGGTGCGCTCGGCATAGATGTCGGCCAAAGCCTGCACGGTGGCCGGATCGTCGAGCTTGTCATGGCGCTCGGCGAGGTCGATTAGGTCATCCGAGGTGCCGACATAGCGCGGGTCGTCGGCGCGGGAGCCGACTCCGCGGGCGCCCATGACCAGTCGCTCGTAGCCGAGCGCGGTCATCAGGGTGAGCCAGCCGGCGTCCACCTCGCCCAGCCGATTGGCGTCGTCCACGAACGCGTCGGTCAGGAACACCTCGTTGAAGTGCGCGTCGCCGGTGATCTGCACCAGGGGACGGACCTCGATGCCGTCCTGCTTCATCGGGATGACGAAGAAGCTCATGCCGCGGTGCTTCGGGACGTCGACGTTGGTGCGGGCGGCGAGCAGGCCGTAGGTCGCCTCGCGCGCTCCAGAGGTCCAGACCTTCTGGCCGTTGACGCGCCACTGGTCGCCCTCGCGGACTGCGCTCGTGCGCAGGCTCGCGAGGTCCGATCCGGCTCCCGGCTCGGAGTACAGCAGGCAGCCGGTGATCGATTCGGTGAGCAGGTCCCGCAGATAGCTGCGCTTGAGCTCCTCCGAGCCAAGCTCGTAGATCACCCGCGCATGCAGGTGGTCGCGGTCGAGGCGGCCGGGTGCGCCGACTCGCGCGAACTCCTCGCCGACCACCTCGGCGTCCGCCGCCGACAGCCCGCGGCCGAACCAGTCCGTGCTCCAGGTCGGCGCCAACCAGCCGGAGTCGACCGCGCGCTCGCGGAACTCCTTCGTGCTGCTGCCGGGCTCCCAGGTCTCGGCGAGCCACTGGCGTACTTCGTCGCGGATACTCATGCGCGGGCCTCCTCGATGCTCGGGGCGCCGCTGGCCAGCAGCGCGACATAGTCGGACTTCAGCCGGGCCGGGTCGCCGAGCAGGTGCCGGTTGGATTCCGCCCGGCGGCGGTAGAGGTGCGGGGTGGTCTCGACGGTGAAGCCGATCCCGCCGTACACCTGGATGCCGGTGGCGGCGACGTCGACGAACCGCTCCGCGCAGTAGAAAGACGCCGTGGCGACGAGCTCGGCGGCGTCCGGCTCGTCCGCGACCTGCGAGTCGGTCGCCAGGCGGGCGACCGACAGGGCCGATTCCGCGTTGACGAAGGCGTCCGCCAGCAGGTGCTTGATCGCCTGGAAGCTGCCGATCTCGCGGCCGAACTGCACGCGCTGCTTGGCGTAGTCGGTGGCAACGCGCAGCGCGGCCACCGCGCCGCCGGCGCTCTCGGCCGCGAGTGCGAGGCGGCCGGCGGTGAGCATCGCCTCGAACGCCGCGCGTCCGCGGTCGCCTCGCGCGAGAGTGACGGCAGGTGCGGAGGCCGCTGTGACGTCGGCCAGGCCCCGCGTGAGGTCGAACGAGGCGCGAGGGGTGATGGTCAGGTCGGCGGCCTCGACGGCGGCGATCTGCTCGCCACCTGCCCCGACCAGTAGGACGACGTCCGCGATGTCGGCGTCGATCACGTACCGCCGCTGGGCGTCGACCCGATCGGCGTCGAAGGCCCACAGCGGAGCATCGCTCGCGCTGCCGGTCTGATCCTCGGCCCATGCGACCGTGGCGATCGCGCCCTCCGCGATGCGCCGCAGCAGACCGGCGGCGTCGTCGGATTCTTCGGTCAGCGCGTTCAGCAGTGCCGGGGCTAGCACCCCGGAGGCCAGGAAGGGGACGGCGGCCACGTGCTCGCCGAGTGTTTCGGCGACACGCCCGGCCTCGACGAGCGTTGCCCCATCACCGCCATGCTCCTCGGCGACCAGCAGGGCGCCGACACCGAGTTCGCTGACGAGTGCCCGCCAGCCGGCCTGGGCAGCCTCGGCATCCCGCACCTCACCGGGGCGGGCCCGCGTCGGGTCGGGCAGTCGCTCCTTGCAGAACGACCGGATCGTCGTGGCGAGCTCGTCGAGCTCGCTGGGTGGGGTGGCGGCAGTCATCGGAGCCTCCGAGTGTGAAAACCGGCAGTGCCCGCGATTCTGACACGTCAGTCAACTTCTGCCGAGCCCGGGTGAGCGACAGTGTCTCCATCATGCGGAGTGCGCGTGTCAACTCTTCGCGTACCCGCCGACCGGGAGAGGCATTCCATGGTGGTCGTCGAACGAAGCGAGGAACGAGCGGAGTGGAGACGTCCGCAGGTCCGTGTGAAGGCCGCCATCGCGGGTGCTGCCGTCGCATCCCACCGGCCAGCGGGTTAGAGCGTCTCGCGGAAGCGGCGGAGGCGGGCAAGCGTGGACTCGCGGCCGAGCAGCTCCATGGACTCGAACAGCGGCGGCGACACTCGCGAGCCGGTCACGCCGACGCGCAGCGGCCCGAAGGCGAGCTTGGGCTTGATGCCGAGGCCGTCGACGACTGCCTCGCGCAGCGCCGCCTCGATGGACGGTGAATCCCAGGCCGAGACGTCCTCCAGTGCGGTGATCGCGGCATCGAGCACCGCCGGCGAGTCGTTATTGAGCGCCTTCGATATGTCGTCCGCGAACTCGATCTCGTCGTCCGGCGTGAACAGGAACTGCAGTTTGGGCAGTGCCTCCGACAACAGCACGAGACGCTCCTGGATCAGCGGGGCGGCACCCAGCAGCAGCTCGACCTGCTCGGCGGAGGGCGTCCATGCACCCGTGTAGGCGTAGTGCTCGACGATCCGATCCGTGAGCTGCTCGGCGCTCAGCGACCGGATGTAGTGGCCGTTGAGCCAGTCGAGCTTCTTCAGGTCGAAGATCGGCCCTACCGTGTTGACCTTCGCCCAGTCGAAGCCCTCGACGAAGTCCTCGAAGGTCGCGACCTCGGTATCGCCCTCGACCGGCGGGTAGGCGAGCAGCTGCAGGAAGGTGCGCAGCGCCTCGGGCAGGTAGCCCTGCTCGCGGAACCAGGTCAGCCGCGCCGCCGGGTTCTTGCGCTTGGAGATCTTCGACTTGTCGGTGTTGCGCAGCAGCGGCATGTGCGCGAGCGCCGGCGGGTTCAGTCCGAGCATCCGGTAGAGCAGCACGTGCTTCGGTGTCGAGGAGATCCATTCCTCACCGCGGACGACGTGCGTGATCCCCATGAGGTGATCGTCGACGACCACGGCGAGGTGGTACGTCGGGAAGCCGTCTGCCTTCAGGATCACCTGGTCGTCGGGTCGCGGCGCCGACACGCGCCCGCGGATGATGTCCTCGAACTCGAGTGAGACGTCGTCCGGCACGAGCATGCGGACGACCGGGTTCTCGCTGAAGCCCGGCAGCGCGGCACGCTCCTCGCGGGTCTTGCCGTGGCAGAGCCGGTCGTAGCCGGTCACCGACGCCTTGGCCGCCTGCTGCTGCTCGCGCAGCTCCTTCAGCCGCTCGGACGAGCACCAGCAGTAGTAGGCATCGCCGGACTCCAACAGCTGCTCGACGAACGGCCGGTAGGTCTCCAGGCGCCCGCTCTGCCGGTCCGGCGCGTACGGGCCGCCGACGTCCGGGCCCTCGTCCCAGTCGAGCTCCAGCCAGTGCAGGGTGTCGAAGACCTGCTGCTCGGACTCCGGGACATAGCGCTGGCGGTCGGTGTCCTCGATGCGCAGCACGAACTGACCGCCGGTCTTGCGGGCGTAGGCGAGGTTGAACAGCGACATGTACGCCGTCCCGACATGGGGATCACCGGTGGGAGAGGGCGCAACGCGAAGACGAGCAGGTGTAGTCATGATGCGTTCAGGTTACCGACCGGGTGGGGGAGGGCGCGTTGGTAATCTGGCGCGCATGACCGACCCCTCGGCGGGAGCCACCGACTTCATCTCCGACATCGTCCGCGCGGACAACGCCAGCGGCGTCTTCGGTGGCCGGGTCCAGACCAGGTTCCCGCCCGAACCCAACGGATACCTGCATATCGGCCACGCGAAGTCGATCGCGGTCAACTTCGGCACCGCCGAGCGCTTCGGCGGCCAATGCAAGCTGCGCTTCGACGACACCAACCCCGACACCGAGGACGCTGAGTACGTCGACGCGATCGTTCGCGACACCGCATGGCTGCTCGGCTACGCACCGGTTGACGTCGTCTACACCTCCGATTACTTCGAGCAGCTCTACGCCTGGGCCGAGCTGCTGATCAACGAGGGCAAGGCATACGTCGACGACCAGGACGGCGACACCATCTCCGAGCAGCGCGGCGGCTACGGCAAGCCCGGCCTCGAGTCGCCGTATCGCAACCGGCCGGCGTCCGAGTCGCTGGACCTGCTGCGTCGGATGCGTGGCGGCGAGTTCCCTGACGGCTCGCGCTGCCTGCGCGCGAAGATCGACATGCAGGCCGAGAACATGTGGCTGCGTGACCCGGTGCTCTACCGGATCCGCCGCGGGCACCACCACCGCACGGGGGAGGAGTGGTGCATCTACCCGACGTACGACTGGGCACATGGGCAGAGTGATGCGATCGAGGGCGTCACCCACTCGCTGTGCACTATGGAGTTCGAATCGCACCGCCCGCTCTACGACTGGTGCCTCGAGCAGCTGCCGCTGCCGTACGAGAAGCCGCAGCAGACCGAGTTCGCCCGCCTGGAGATCACCCACACGATCACCTCGAAGCGCCGGCTGCGCACCCTCGTCGAGGACGGCGTGGTCGACGGGTGGTCCGACGCCCGGATGCCGACCTTGTCTGGCCTGCGCCGGCGCGGTTACCCGGCGTCCGCGATCCGCGAGTTCTGCGCCGAGACCGGCACCACGCGCACCAACTCGCGGCAGTCCATCGAGCTGCTCGAGTGGTACGTGCGGCGTTCGCTGAACCTCACCGCGCAGCGCCGCATGGTGGTGCTGCGCCCGTTGCGGCTGGTGCTCGACAACTGGCCGGTGGACGACTCAGGCAACCCGGTGGTCGAGCACTTCGAGGTCGCCAACAACCCCGAGAACCCGGACGACGGCGTCCGCCGCGTGGCCTTCACCGGCGAGCTGGTCATCGAGCAGGACGACTTCGCCGAGGTGCCGCCGCCGAAGTTCTTCCGGCTCTCGCCGGGCAAGGAGGTGCGGCTGCGCGGCGCCTACCTGATCACCGCGACGGACGTCGTGAAGGACGACGACGGCAACGTCATCGAGGTGCGGGCCACGTACGACCCCGACTCGAAGGGCGGCACCGCGCCCGACGGCCGCAAGGTCAAGTCCACGATGCACTGGGTGTCGGTGCCGCACGCCGTGCCGGTGCGGGCCGCGCTGTACGACCGACTGTTCACCGCCGCCGTGCCGGGGGAGGCGACCGACGAGCCCCTCGATGACCTCAATCCCGACTCGCGGGAGCTGCTGGGCGGGGCGCTCGCCGAGGCCGTAGTGGCGGACGCCGACCCTGGTCAGGTGCTGCAGTTCGAGCGGCTGGGCTACTTCGCCAACGATACCGACGAGCCGGGGCTCTTCCACCGCACCGTCGGTCTGCGTGACGAGTGGGCCGCCATTCAGAAGCGCGCTGCCAGGTAGCCGCCGAAGCCGCTGTCCACAGGGTTGTCGGATGTCGTTCGTGCAACGTAGGTTGGAGCATGGCCTCACGGTGCTGGATGCCTGGACGCGGCACGAGCCGGTCAGCTGGGACCACCGCATCGGGCTGGAGCGGGTGAAAGCCATCGCATCCGCCGGGGCTACAGCAGGCCGACGTCGTGCGCGAACAGCACCAGCCCGACCCGGTCACGTGACTGGGTCTTGTGCAGCAGCCGACCGATGTGGGTCTTCACCGTGCCCTCGGCCATGTGCAGGGATGCTGCGATTTCCGGGTTCGTCGCGCCCGTGCAGACCTCGGCGAGCACCTCACGCTCACGCTCGGTGAGCGAGTCCAGCCGCTGGTCGTCCACCTGCGCCGACGGGACGACGGGGGAGAACTGCTGCAGCAGTCGCCTGGTCGCGCTGGGCGCCAGGACCGCCTCGCCGGATGCGATCGACCGGATGCCCGACAGCAGCTCGTCCGGCCGGGCGCCCTTGAGCAGGAACCCGCTCGCCCCGGCCTGGAGCGCCGACACGAGATGCTCATCGGTATCGAAGGTGGTCAATATCAGGATCCTCGGAGCGTCGTCGCCGTAGCGCTCCATCACCGCCCGGGTAGCCGCGACGCCGTCGAGCTGCGGCATCCGGATGTCCATCACCACCAGATCGCACGGGGTGGCGGCGAGCTGGCCCAGCACCTCGGTGCCGTCGCTGCACTCGCCGACTACCTCCATGTCGTCCTGCGAGTTGATCACCATCGCGAAGCCGCTGCGCACCAGCGCCTGGTCATCGACGAGCACGATTCTGATCGTCATGAGGTCCTCTCGGTCGGGGTAGCGGGAAGCGGGATGGTGGCGCGGACGGCGAACCCGCCGCCGACTCGGGGCCCGGCCTCGAACGAGCCGGCGTACTGCTCCACTCGGGTCTGCATGCCTCGAAGGCCGTTGCCGCCACCGTCGGAGGTGGTGATCCCGCGGCCGTCATCCTCGACGTCGACACGAAGCAACGAGCCGGTGTGTGCCACGCGCGCGTGCGCGACCGCCTTCGGTCCCGCGTGCTTGAGGGTGTTGGTCAACGCCTCCTGGACGATGCGATAGGCCGAGAGCGAGATGCCGGGTGGGACGGCGTCCAGCGCTCCCTCCGTGTGCAGATCGACCTGCAGTCCGGCTCGCTCGACATTGCTCACGAGGTCCGGCAGGTCGTGCAGGGTCTTGGCCGGCGCCAGCTCGCTGGTGGGGTCCTCGCCGCGGCGCAGGGCGGCGACCTTGGCTCGGATCTCGTCGAGCGCCTCCCTGCTGGTCTCGCCGATCTGCTCGATCGCCTGCTGCGCGCGCCCGGGGTCCTTCTGCACCAGCATGGCCGCGCCGTCCGCCTGCGCGACGATGATCGCCAGCGAGTGCGCGAGGATGTCGTGCGTCTCGGCGGCCAGCCGGCCGCGCTCCTGCTCCGTCGCGAGGCGGAGCTGCTGATCGGCCTCGTGCTGCAACAGCCGGTTGCGTTCGTCCAGACCGGCCATCTGCGCGTCGATGGCCCGCGCCTTCGCGCGCTGGGAGCGCCCGAGCGCATAGCTGATCACGGTCACCAGCCACATGCCGCCGATCGCGATGGCGAAGTCGGTCAGCCCGACCTCGACGCCGAACTCGCGGGGCCCGCGAAGCACCCAGTAGATCCCGGCCCAGACCGCTCCGCCGAGCGCGAGAACCAGCGCGCTGTAGCCGAACCACACCGGGCAGTAACGTGCGGCGACGTGCACGGCGACGAGCACGAGGATGTCGCTCGGCGCTCCGGAGGTCGTCGGCACCAGGAGCATCTCGAGGACGGCGATGACAGCGGTACCGCCGACGTACACCAGCGGATAGGTGCGGCGGATCACCATGATCAAACACATGACGACCGGCACCAGCTGCGCGACGGGGCCGTACTCGATGCCGAAGGTTGTGCCCCCGAGAATGCCCAGCACCAGTGTGCAGACGATCGCGATGAGGGTGTCCGCGACCAGCACGTTGCGCTCGTACCAGCTGGCCGGCTGCAGAGTGCGGGGGACGGGCGAGCTCACCGGCCCAGGCTACTGGCCGAGGGCGCCGACGACATCCGACCAGGGTCTGCCCCGGCGTACCACCACGGTCTCAGGGAGCAGTTTTGAGACCGATCCCAAGGACTGGTCTCGGGGAGTGGGCTCAGGTCGCCTCGAGGGCGAGCAGGACTCGCTTGGCTTCGGTGCCGCCGAGGTACTGCCCGATGCTGCCGTCGCTACGCACCACGCGGTGGCAGGGAACGACGATCGGGACCGGGTTGTGCCCGCACGCCGACCCGACCGCGCGCACGGCCTTCGGGCGGCCGATGGCTGCGGCGATATCGGCGTACGACGCCGTCCGGCCGTAGGCGATCGAGGGCAGGTGCTCGATCACGGCACGCCGGAATCCGTCGATCAGCCGCAGGTCCAGCGGCAGGTCGATCGTCTGCATCTCGCCGCTGAAGTACTGATCGACGCCGCGTGCCTCGGCCTCCAGCTGACCGGGTGCCTCGAGGATGCGGGGGCTCACCGCTGCCGCCAGCTCGCTCAGTACCGTGTCAAAGCCTTCGAGCGCGAACGCCACGCGCACCAGGCCGACGGGTGTCCGCGCCAGCAGCAGCGAGCCGAGGGGGGAGTCGACGATCCGGTAGGCGACGTCCAGGGAGCCGTCGAGGACTGCGGCGTCGACCAGACCGTCGCGCAGCCGAGAGACGTCGGCTGATGCGGCGGCCAGCCGCTGCGGGAGATCAGGCACGGTCGGGCTCCTTGTCATAGTTGTATCGGAGGGTGCGGACGCCGTCCGCAGCGGCGCGACGCGCGGCTGCTTCGCTGCCACCGACGATCTCGGCGATCTGGCGGTAGCTCAGGTCAGCCACATATCGATAGGCCACGCACAGCCGTTGCTTCTCAGGCAGCGTGCGGACGGCGTCCCATAACGCCTCGTCGGGTTCCTGGGGCTCATCGCCGAAGCGGCCATGTGGCTCGGGCGGGTCGGCCATCGGGGCCGGGCGGCGCTCGCGGGCGCGGACCAGATCGATCACCTTACGGTGCGCGATGGTGACCAGCCAGGCTTCGATGCTGGCGGTCGGGGCGAGCTGCGGATAGGCGCGCAGGGCGGCCAGGAAGGTGGCCGACCAGGCGTCGTCGGCGTCCGCGCGCGGCAGACTGCTGCGGCACACGCGCAGCACGGCCGGGCCGTACTTTCGCACGACCTGATCGAAGGGCGGCAGTCTCATACTTGGTAGACGTCGCGGCGGCGGATGCTGTGAGGTCTCGGAACGAGAACCGGGCGAGGGAGGTGCTCGGTGCGGGCTGTAACAGCCGCACCGAACCCCCGCCCCGCCCGGAATGCTCACCCCTGCTCGGATGCCCCGAGCTCGCGTCCTGCTAGCTGTTCTTCTTGCGCACGATCAACGACACGATCAGCGCGAGCAGCAGTGCACCGAGCGCCGCCGGCGCGACCTTCTTGGCTACCGTGCCGCCGGCGAGCTCGATCAGGTCGATCGGCTCGGGCTCGCCGACCGGCGACTGTGCCGGGGAGGGCTTCTTGTCGGTGCCGGACGGCGTAGTGGACGGGGAGGCCGAGGCAGCAGCCTGCTGGTCGGCGGCGTCGCGCGCCTTGTCCTGCGGCTGGGTGCCGGGGCGGGCGTCCTTGACCGCGGCGGTATTGGCGGACGCCGCCGGCAACACTGCCGAGTCTGACCCGGACTTCGCAGACGTATCAGCCGACGCGGCGCTGCCCTTGTCGGCCGACGCGGCGGCGGTCTGGGGAGCGGCCTGGGCGTCAGCGCTCTTGCCAGCCGAGCCGGTCTGCGTGCCGGCGGTGGGCCCGTCGTCCGCCCCAAGCTTGCCGGCGAGGCAGTCGGCGAACTGGCCGATCAGCTTGTTGCCGACATCGACCATCACGCCGCGACCGAACTGAGCGGGCTTGCCGGTGATGTTGAGATCGGTGATGACCTTGCACTCGGTGGTGTCACCCGAACCGGTCAGGGTCGCGGTGATCTTGGCCGATGCGGTGCCATTCCCGCGCGAGTCACGGCCGCGGGCATCGATGACGGCCTTGTGGTTGGCCTCGTCCTTCTCTACGAACTTGGCCTGGCCCTTGTAGGTGAGGTTGATGGGGCCGAGCTTGACCTTCACGCTGCCGGTGAAGTCGTCGCCGTCCACCGAGTCGACGGCCGCACCCGGCATGCACGGGGCGATCTGACGGATGTCGAGGAGTATCGGCCAGGCCTGCTCGACGGGGACGGGGATGCTGAATGAGTGCTCGAGCTCCATGTCACTTCCTTTGGTGGTCGTGCCGCGACCGAGGGCCGCTAGGTCGTCTGTGGATCAAACCATACGTCCGCCGCGGCCGCAGCAGACGGCGACGACGGACGTATGGGTCGCACGCGGTTCTTACTTGTTGCCGTGGTCGGACTCGCCCGCCGATATCGCCTTCTGCAGCGCGCGCCGGGTCAGCACCTTCGCCAGGTGCCTGCGGTAGTCGGCCTTCGCGGACAGGTCGTCGGTCGGGCTAGTGCCCTCGTCGGCCTTCTCGGCAGCGGCCTTGAAGGTCTCCTCGGTGGCGGGCTTGCCCGTCAGCTCGGCCTCGACGCCGGTGGCGCGCAGCGGGGTCGAGCCCATGTTGGTCAGGCCGACCCGGGCGTCGCTGATCGTGTCACCGTCGACCTTCAGAGCGACTGCGACGCCGACCGTCGCCCACGCCTGGGCCATCCGGTTGAACTTCTCGTAGTGGACCTTCCAGTCACCGACCTTCGGGAACGAGACGCTGACGAGCACTTCGCCTTCCCCGATGGCAGTGGTGAGATAGTCCTCGAAGAACTCGGACGCCGGGACGGTGCGTCGTCCCTCGCTGCCGGCGATCTCGAACTCTGCCTCGAGCGCCACGGCTGCCGACCCGAGATCGCCGGCAGGGTCCGCGTGCGCGAGCGCGCCGCAGAGCGTGCCGCGATGACGCACCTGGCGGTCGGCGACCGTCTCGGTGATCTCCTGCAGCAGCTTCACGTGCTGAGCGACCAGCTCGTTCTCGAGCACCTCCGAGTGGGTCACCATGGCGCCGATCTTGATCTTGTCGCCGTCCTCGGTGACCTGCTTGAGCTCATCGATCGCGCCGATATCGACGATCGTCGATGGCGCCGCGAGCCGGAGGCGCAGCACCGGGATGAAGGACTGGCCGCCGGCGATCACCTTGGGGTCGTCGCCACCGTCGGCGAGCGCCTGCACCGCCTCCTCGACGGACGATGGCCGAGCGTAGTCGAACTTTGCGGGAATCATCGATGTCTCCTTTTGATTACTCGGCGGTGCCGTCGGTGTGGGCAGTGGTCTCTTCGGCCGCGGTCTTGGTGTGGCCATCGCCGTGGATGGCGCGCCACACCCGCTCGGGCGTGGCCGGCATCCGCAGGTCGTTCACGCCGTACTGGCGCAGCGCGTCGACGACGGCATTCATCACAGCGGGAGTCGACGCGATGCACCCGGCCTCGCCCACGCCCTTGACGCCCAGCGGGTTGGACGTCGCAGCGGTGATTGTCTGGTCGGTCAGGAACGAGGGCAGATCGGCCGCCGACGGCAGGGTGTAGTCGACGAAGGTGCCGGTGGTGAGGTTGCCGTCGTCATCGAAGATGGCCTCCTCGTAGAGCGCCTGCGCGATGCCCTGCGCCAGGCCGCCGTGCACCTGCCCCTCGACGATCAACGGGTTGACCAGGTTGCCGACGTCGTCCACGCAGGCGTACTTCACCAGCCGCGCATCACCGGTCTCGGTGTCGATCTCGACCGCCGCGAGGTGGGTGCCGTGCGGGTAGGAGAAGTTCTCCGGATCGTAGGTCGCGTCGCTGTCCAGGCCGAGCTCTACGCCCTCCGGGTAGTCGTGCCCAGCGAAGACGGCCAGCGCGATCTCCTGGATGGACAGGCCCTTGTCGGTGCCCTTGACCTTGAACTGTCCGCCGTCGAACTCCAGGTCGTCGGCGGAGGCCTCCAGTAGGTGCGAGGCGATCTTCTTGGCCTTCTCCTTGACCTTGTCCGCTGCCTTGACGATGGCGATGCCACCCACCGACAGGGACCGCGAGCCGTAGGTGTCCAGCCCCTTGTGGCTGGAGGCGGTGTCGCCGTGCAGCACCTCGATGTCGTCGTACGGCACGCCCAGCTGATCGGAGACGATCTGCGCGAACGCGGTCTCCAGTCCCTGCCCGTGCGGCGAGGTCCCGGTGATCACCTCGACCTTGCCGGTGGGCAGCATCCGGATCGAGCCGTACTCCCAGCCGCCGGCGCCGTAGTCCAGGGAGCCGAGCACGCGAGACGGCGCCAGTCCGCACATCTCGGTGAAGGTCGAGATGCCGAGGCCGAGCTGCTTGGTGGACTTCTCGGCCCGGCGCTTGTCACGCTCGGCCTTCATGTCCTCCCAGCCGAACAGCTGCAGCGCCCGGTCGGTGGCTGCCTCGTAGTTGCCGGTGTCGTAGGTGAGCCCACATACCGTGGTGAACGGGAACTCCTCGTGCTTGATCCAGTTCTTCTGCCGTAGCTCCATCGGGTCCATGCCGAGCTCGACCGCGAGCTCGTCCATGATCCGCTCGATGGCGTACGTCGCCTCCGGGCGCCCCGCGCCGCGGTAGGCGTCGGTCGGCGTCTTGGTGGTGAACACGCCGTGGCAGGTGAACTTGTACGCCGGGATCTTGTAGATCGCCGGGAACATGAATGCCCCGAGAATCGGCACGCCCGGGCCCACCAGGCGCAGGTAGGCGCCCATGTCGGCGTGCAGCTCGATCTCGAGGCCGGTCACCTTGCCGTCCTTGGTGGCGGTGATCGTGACGTCCTGGATCTGGTCGCGGCCGTGGTGGGCGACCATGAGCGACTCGGAGCGGGTCTCGGTGAACTTCACCGGCTTACCGATCCGCATCGCGACGACCGCGGCGGTCATCTCCTCAGGCGTGACCGGGAGCTTGCCGCCGAACCCGCCGCCGACGTCCGGTGCGATGACGCGCACCTTGTGCTCGGGGATGCCGAGCGTCATCGCGAGCATCAGTCGCAGGATGTGCGGCACCTGGGTCGCGGAGGTGACGGTGACTCCGCCGTCGGTCGGCTCGACGACGACCGAGCGCGGCTCCATGAACGCCGGCATCAGCCGCTGCTGGATGAAGCGACGCTTGACCGTGACCTCGGCCGACTCCTGAGCCTTCGCGGTGCTCTCGCCGGTGCCGGCCTCGGCCGAGTCGAACACCCAGGTGTACGACTTGTTGGAAGATGTGTTGGGGTGCACCAGGTCGGCACCGTCCTGCACCGCCTGCTCCATGTCGAGGACGGCCGGCAGCGGGTCGTAGTCGACCGCGACGAGCTCGGCGGCGTCCACCGCCTGGGCCTTGGTGCGGGCGACTACGACGGCGACCGCCTCACCGACGTGGTTGACCTGGTTCACGGCCATCGGCGGCGCGCCCGGGTTGACCATGTCGGGGGTGACCGGCCACGCGCACGGGACATCGCCCTGCACCTCGGCGACGTCCTTGCCGGTGATGATGTCGACCACGCCCGGCATGCCCTTGGCCTCGTCGACGCTGATGCCGGTGATCTTCGCGTGGGCCATCGGTGAGCGCACGAACGCGAGGTGCAGCAGGCCCGTAGCGGTCTTGTTGTCGGTCCACGTCGTCCGGCCGGTGACCAGGTGCTTGTCCTCGCGGCGGGCGCGGGCGTTGCCGATCTCGGCGGCGGGGCGGTCGTCGACAGCCGTCATGAGGACGCTCCTACGCTCGAGGAGTTGCCAGCGGCGTGCTTGATCGCCTCGACGATGTTCTGGTAGCCGGTGCAACGGCAGAGGTTGCCCTCGATGCCTTCTCGGATCTCCTGCTCGTCCGGGTTCGGGTTCTCGTTGAGCAGGTCGATCGCGGCCATGATCATGCCCGGCGTGCAGTAGCCGCACTGCAGCGCGTGCTTCTCGTGGAAGGCCCGCTGCATCGGGTGCAGCTCGCCGCCATCGGCAAGCCCCTCGATGGTGAGCACCTCGTGCCCGTCTGCCTGTACCGCGAGCATGGTGCAGGACTTGATCGCCTTGCCGTCAAGATGCACGGTGCAGGCGCCGCAGTTGCTCGTGTCGCACCCCACCACCGTGCCGGTCTTGCCCAGTACGTCGCGCAGGTAGTGCACCAGCAGCATCCGCGGCTCGACGTCGTCCTCATTCTTCATTCCGTCTACGGTGACGCTGATCTTGCTCATGCACCCTCCAGGCTGCGTGCTGATCGGTTGGCTTTCCCGCCGTGGCGGCATACACCGGCAGCATATGTGGTCGCCGACACATTGAGAAGGGCGGACACCCGTCACGGCAGATGCGGCGGATTCTGGGGTGTTCAGGTGCAGCTGAGACGGCCTACGCCGACCACGTCGCGGAAGCGGCCAGCTTCTCGAGAGAGGTTGTGTCGGCGAGCGCGAGCAGCGCAGGGAGCGCGACGATCATCGCCGCAGTGAGCACCTTGCCGGCCGCTGGGAGGGTTGTGGGTAGCTCACGTCGGTCAATTCCAGACGACGGAGTTAGCCAGCTCCAGCATGGCGTTGCCGCCGTCCCCGGTGTTGCTGGACTCGGCGTTGAGGGTGAAGCCGTATGCCGTGCCCTCGTGGATCGTGATGATCAGCAGGCTGTAGCCCTTGGCGCTGCCCCGGGTGTACTCGCTCGTCTCGAAGGCCTTGACCTTCTCCCCGTCGATGTCGGTGAGGTTCACGTCCATCTCGGAGGTGGTGACGCTGAGCGACTTCTCCACCGCATCGCGCGTCTCGGTGAAGACGTCGTCGAGGGAGGTGTTCCCGACCTGCTGATGGGTGACGATCATCGTCGTCGGGAAGCTGGAGTGGCTGTCCGGGTCGTAGATCTCCAAGACCGCGTTGCTGGTGCCGGTGTCACCGGTCGCGTCCTCGTATCCCGGCGGCAGGTTGTAGCTGAAGCTTCCGTCCGTGGACTCGGCCGAGCCACCGTTCGAGTTCGAGGCGGACGCGCTGGTCTGCGTCGGGGAGCCGCTGCCCGAGGGGCCAGCCTCCTGCGACCCGTCGTCGCCGCCGCGGACGACGACGATGACCGTCACGATCGCCAGCACCGTGAGGGCGACGAGCGCGCTGATCAGCGCGGGAGTGAGGGTCTTGCGCGGTGGTGGACCGCCCGGGAGCGGCTGGCCATACGCCGGCTCCGCTCCCCGCGCGGTCATCATGGGGCGACCTCGATCATTCCCCTACGACCACTTGATCGTCTTAGCCAGTTCCACCAGGGAGCTGCCGGCATCGCTCTTGTTGCTCGGCAGGGTGTTGACGGTGATGAAGTAGAAGGTGCCGTCGTGCTTGGTCACGATCTGCGCCGAGGCGACATCCTGGTCGCCGTCCTTGTAGTCGCCCGTCGTCCAGGTGGTGTACTCCTCGCCGTCGATGTCCGGGAGAATCGACTCGTCGGGGCCGTCCGCGGACGTGGTTGTGCTGAACTTGCTCTCGATCTCCTTGCGGACCTCCTCGGCGGCCTGCTCGATGGTACCCGAGGAGGTGCCCGAGGTGACCACGATGTTCGTCGGGAACGAGGGGTCGCTGTCGAGGTCGGCAACGGTCAGGATGGCGCCGGGAACGTTGATCTCGCCCTGCGCGTCCTCGAAGCCGGGGGGCAGCTCGTAGCTGAACGAGCCGTCGGTGGCCTCCTCGGAGCCGCCAGGCGCGTCGCTCTCGCTGGTGTCGCTCTCGTCCGACTCGCTCTCGCTGGTGTCGCTCTCGTCGGACTCGCTGGTCTCCGCGGCCGAGGTCTTGGTCTGGGAGGCGGGGCTGCCCTCGCCCTCGGTCTCATTGGAGCAGGCGGCTGCGGCGAGCAGCACTATGGAGGCGGCTGCGGTCGCCACGGTGCGGCGGATAGTCGAAGTCATGCCTTCAACCATAGGTCGCTCGACCAGGCGTTGGCGTGGAGCCAGATGACGGTTTGGTGTACTTCCACCTGGCGATACACTCTGCGGGTGGCCCTGCAGATCCATGACCGCAGCCTCGACCAGCTCAGCCCGCGGCAGCTGCACGACATCATCCAGCTGCGTGTTGATGTGTTCGTCGTCGAGCAGGAGTGCCCCTACCCGGAGCTCGACGGCCGGGACGTCGAACCAGGGACGCGGCACCTCTGGCTCGAGCGCGACGGCGCGGTGGTCGCCGTCGCGCGCATCCTCGACGACGGCGACGTCTGGCGGATCGGGCGGGTGGCCGCCGCCCGGGGGAGCCGCGGCCTCGGGCTCGCGGGAACACTGATGGCGGCCGCGATCGAGCACTGCCCCGGCCGACCGATCGTCCTGAGTGCCCAGAGCCACCTGACGGAATGGTACGGCGGCTTCGGGTTCACCCCGGACGGCGCGGAGTACCTGGAGGACGGCATCCCCCACATCCCGATGCGGCGCGATGTGGAGCCTGCCTCCGCGAGCTGACTAGGCCAGGAACTGACTCAGCTCGACCAGCACCTCGTAAGCCTCGCTGATCAGATCGGCGTGCAGGTGAGCCACATGCCACAGGCGCGGCATCTCGACATAGGTGACGTCGGCCCCAGCTGCCGCAGCCTTGCGGACGAACCGTTCGCACTGCTCGCGCAGCACCTCGTCGCGGCCCACCTGCACGAGCGTAGGCGGAAGCGTCGAGAGGTCCCCGAAGATGGGACTGATTCCCGGATCGAAGCGGTCCTGGTCTCCGCAGTACTTCTCGGCGCTGGTGCGTCCCCACTTGGGGCGTACGACGATGTCGGCCCTGTTGCCGGCCGGTACGACGGTCAGGTCCACCCACGGTGCGACGAGCCCGAGCCGAGTCGGTGCGGCATCCGAGCCGGCCAGCTGCAGCGCGGTTGCGGCTGCCAGCCCACCGCCGGCGGAGTCGCCGCTGAGCGTGTAGCTGCCGTGGTCGGCGGCGACCGCGCGACAGAAGGCGAGGGCGTCGTCCAGCGCCGCGGGGTACTGGTGCTCAGGGGCCAGCCGGTAGTCCGGCAAGAACACGGCGCGGCCGGTGATCTCGGCGAGGTTCGCGCCAAGGTTGCGGTAGACCCGCGGTGAGCCGACGGTGTAGGCCCCGCCGTGCAGGTGCACCACCGCCGCCTGTCGGACGGGTTCGCCGACCGTGACCCGCAGCCCGGAGACCCCGCCCATCGTGACCGCCTCGGTGCGGGTGCCCCTCGGGGCGGCGGGCGAGCTCCCCCCGACGATCTCCAGGTAGCGTCGCTGCGCCCGGTACGGCAGCGGCCCACCGAGACCTGGTCGCTGGACGACCTTCACGATGCGCCGGACCACGGGATAGGGCAGGTTGAGCCTGCGGGTCACGCGCGCACCTTGCCGAGGTCGTGCTGTGCCGTTACTTTCGGCTGCTGGTCGCTGTCTCGCCCCACGGCCCGGCCGACGACTGGCTGGTAGCCCGAGCCGAGCAGTCGGACGACGAGGTCGAGCACCTTCGCATCGGTACCGACGAGGGCACGCGCCTTGTTGCGGCGCACCGCCCGCCAGATCACCTCGGCGGCTCGCTCCGGTGTCGTGCGCGCCAGGTTCTCGTCGAAGTGCGCGGCGACCTCCGCCGGATCGTGCAGCGCGTCGCCGCGGCCGCTGCGGGCGATCGAGGTCTTGATGCCTCCGGGATGCACGCACGTGACCCCGACGGGGTGGCCGGCGTCCTGCATCTCCATCCGCAGCGCTTCGGTGAACCCGCGAACTGCGAACTTCGCTGCGTTGTACGCCGACTGGCTCGGCACGGCAAGGAGCCCGAACAGGCTGGAGATGTTGACCACGTGACCGTCACCGCTCTCGACCAGGTGCGGCAGGAAGGTCTTGGTGCCGTGGACGGCGCCCCAGAAGTTGATGTTCATCAGCCACTCGAGGTCGTCGTACGACATGTCGATGACGTTGCTGGAGAGCGCGACTCCTGCGTTGTTGACGATGACGTTGACGTGGCCGAACCGCTCGAGAACCTCAGCGGCGTACGGCGTCCACGCCGCACGGTTGGCGACGTCGAGGCGGGCAGTGTGCAGATCGGCGCCCGATCCGCACATCCGCGCGGTAGCTGCCAATCCGTCCGCGTCGATGTCGGAGATGGCCAGTCGGGCGCCTTCGCCGGATGCCTGGATGGCCAATGCGCGGCCGATACCGGAGCCGGCCCCGGTGATGACGACGGTCTTGCCGTGCAGCGTCTGCATGGACGCAGGCTAGTTCGCTGTTGAACACCGGTCAATAACGATGGTCGGCGGTGGCTGCCGACGACGGCGCCTGCCTACGATGGCAGCTATGCGAGAGGGATCGGCGTGAGCGGCACGGTACGGCGTACCCGGCTGGCATCTCACGAACGCCGCGCACAACTGCTGGCCATCGGTGTGGCAATGCTCGCGAACCGACGGCTGGAAGACCTCGCTATTGACGACATCGCCGACCAGGCGGGCATCTCCCGAGGACTGCTGTTCCACTACTTCGACTCGATGCACGAGTACCAGGTCGCGGTGACCGAGGCGGTCATGGACGACCTCGTCGAGCGACTAGCCCAGCCGACTGCCGAGGACGGTTCGCCTGCCGAGCGCCTTCGAGGATCGCTGTCGGTCTACATCGACTACATCGCGGAGCGGCCGGAGATGTACCGGTCGGTGATCTGCGGCGCGGCGTCCGGCCATGAGCGGGTGCGGGTGCTTGCGGATCGCACCCGTGAGCAGATCGTCGATCTGCTGCTGTCCAGCCTGCGCTCGGACGACGACACGGGAGTCCTCGCCCAACCGGCCGCCCGCCTGGGCGCGCACGCGTGGATCGCGATGACCGAGGAGCTCGCGACGCGCTGGCTGGAGAATCCGGTGATCGACCGCGACGCGCTGATCGGCCGAATCGTCGCCGCCTTGCCCGGCCTGCTCGGCGTGGAGACGATCGAAGGATTGGGCTAGTACTCCGGACGACGTCCGCGGCCGGAGCTCCGACGTGGCGGGAGTTAGGTGCGGCGTCGCAGGCCGATTGTGGCACCCGCGCGGCGTACCGGGCCGAGGGCAATGCTGGGCAGAATGTCCGCGAGAAAGCCGTACTCGCCGAGCTGCTCACCGCCGCTGCCGGCCTCGATGTTGTGCTGGTACCAGCTGGAGATCTCGCCCCAGCCGGGAGCGGCCAGCGAGCCGCCGAAGTGCTGGACTGACAGCGCCGCGCAGAGATTGGCGAACCGCAATCGGTCGCCGAGCTGCCAGCCGGCCAACGTCCCGACCATGAAGCCGGCGCCGAAGACGTCACCGGCACCGGTGGGGTCGATCGCGTCGACGTGGATGCCGGGGATGTCGGCGGTCTCGCCCGTGCGCTGGTCGATCGCGTAGGCGCCGTTGCGGCCGCGGGTGACGACGATGACCGGAACGTGCTCGGCCAGCGCGGCGGCCGCCCGCTCGGGCGAGTCCGTGCGGCTGAGCACCATCGCCTCGACCGCGTTGGGCAGGAACACGTGACAGTCCCGCAGGCGCTCAATCATCTGCTGGGACCACGCCTGGCTGGTGTCCCAGCTGAGGTCGGCGAACACCAGCGCGCCCGAGTCGTAGGCATGCCGCACCCACCGCTGCTCCTCGAGCTCGAGCGCGGCGAAACACGCTCGCGAAGCCGGCGGCGATCCGATCATCTGATCAAGGGCCTGCGGGGCTGGGTGCCCGTGGGTGATCATCGTGCGATCGCGCTCCAGCGCCATCGACACCGTGACCGGCGAGTGCCATCCATCGAAGCGCCGCGATGCCGACAGGTCGATGTCCTCCTGTCCGCCCAGGGTGTCCCAGCAGTAGTCGCCGTACATGTCGTCCCCGAAGGCAGCAGCCAGCCAGGTGCGCAGCCCGAGCCGGCGCATCGCGACCGCCATGTTCGCCATCCCACCCGGGCTGGAACCCATCCCCGGCGCCCACTCCTCGGTGCCGAGACGCGGCATCTCCGCCAGCCCGGTGAAGACAATGTCGAAGAACACCTGACCCGCGCAGAAGACGTCCACGAACGGGTCACCAGGGCGGCGCACAGAGGACAGCGGGTCGATCATCACCCGCGGGCTTTGGACTACCGCCTGTTGACCATCCTTCGCCTGCAGCGCGCCGAAGTCGCGGATCGCGCGTTCGGACGGCTCGAAGTTGGGCATGCTTCCAGGTTAGCCGCCCGACCCCGCCCCGCGCCCCGCTCGCGCGTGGCCGCCACCCGAGTAGTAGCCGGGGGCCGGGAAGCGATCCTGGTGTGTCAGGAGTTGATCTGGCGCAGTGCGTCGAAGGGCGCGTTCGAGCCGACCCGAGCCTCGATGCCCTGGGTCACGAAGTCCTTCGCGGACCGGCAGGCATCCAGCGGGCTGGCTCCCTTGGCGAGCTCGGCGGTGATCGCGGCGGCGAGCGAGCAGCCCGCGCCGGAGACGGCGTGCTCGCCGACCTTGGGCACACTGAGTACCTCGAGGGTCGCGCCGTCGTAGAAGACGTCGACGGCGTCCGGCCCCTCGAGCCGCACCCCGCCCTTGGCGAGGACGACGGCGCCGGACTTCTCGTGGATCGCCTTGGCGGCGGCGACGAGGTCGTCGACGGACTCGATCGAGTTCATGCCCGAGAGCGCCATCGACTCGAAGTGGTTGGGGGTGACTAGCTTCGCCAGCGGCAGGATCTGCGCCTTCAGCGCGTTGTCGGTGTCCAGTGCGGCGCCGGGCTCCTGCCCCTTGCAGATGAGGACAGGGTCGAGCACCAGGTTCTTCGGCTCGTACTGACGCAGCGCGTTCGCCACGGTCTCGATCGTGACGGGCGTACCGAGCATCCCGATCTTCACCGCATCCGGCGTGTAGCAGGAGAACTCGGCTTCGAGCTGGTCGGCGATGACCTCGGGGTCGACCGGCACGAACCGGTGGCCCCAGTCGTTCTTGGGATCGAAGCTGACGATGCAGGTGAGGGCGACCATGCCGAAGACGCCGCGGGCCTGGAAGGTCTTCAGGTCGGCCTGGCAGCCGGCGCCGCCGGTGGCCTCGGAGCCGGCGATGGTCAGCGCGATAGCGGGTGCAGAGTTGCTCATCGGGCCAGTATGCGCTCAGTCCAATCCGCCGATGTGGCCTGCATCCGGTCCGGGTCTACAGGTCCAGCTCGCCGCGGACGCCGATCACACAGTCGCCGCCGACCCAGATGTCATCGCCGTCTCGGGAGACGTGGATCCTGCCGCGCCGCTTCATCGCGGTGCCCTGCTGCGCAACGTATCGCTCGGGTGCCCGCCCCTCGCCGATCAGCCATTGCGCGAGGCTGGCGTTCAGGCTGCCGGTGACCGGGTCCTCGAGGATGCCGAACTGGGGACAGAAGGCGCGCACCTCGTAGTCGGCGGTGCCGCCGGTGCGGCACGGGCCGATCACCCCGATCTTGTAGTCGGCGAACGCCGACCAGTCCGGACGCAGATCGAGGACGGCGTCGGCGTCCCCCAACAGCAGCCCGACCCATCCTGGGCCGTTGTCGCACCAGGACGCGGCGAGGACGTCATCGACGGGGATCCGTAGCGCAGCGGTGATCTGCTGGAGATCATCGGGGTCGACCGGTCCGCTGCGCAGCAGCTGCGGGGCGGCGAACGCGAGACGATCGTCGTCCTGGCGCAGCGTGATCAGCCCGAGGCCACACTCCTGAACGACGCGGCCGTCGGTGGCGGGGCGGCCGCCGGCGGCGAGCCAGGCCCGAGCGCTGCCCAGCGTGGGATGTCCCGCGAACGGTAGCTCTTCGCCGGGGGTGAAGATCCGAACCCGGTAGTCGGCCTCATCAGTGGTGGGCGGCAGCAGGAAGGCGGTCTCGGAGAGGTTGGTCCAGCGGGCGAAGGCGGCCATCTGCTCGTCGGTGAGGTCCTCTGCGTCGTGGACGACGGCGACCGGGTTGCCAAGCAGGAGCTCGTCGGTGAAGACGTCGACCTCGGTGTAGTCGTGCACGCCGACCAGGCTAGCGTTCGGCGTCCTTGTGGATGCGGCCGTCGAGCTCGCTGAGCCGCCTGCCGTCGCCGCCCCACTGCAGTGCGATGATCTCGGCCGCGATCGAGACGGCGGTCTCCTCGGGTGTGCGGGCGCCGAGGTCCAGGCCGACGGGAGAGCTGAGCTTGTCGATCTGGTCCTGCGGAACGCCGGCCGCGCGGAGTCGTTCGAGTCGGTCCTCATGGGTGCGACGCGACCCCATCGCGCCGATATAGGCGACATCGAGTGGCAGCGCCGCCTGCAGCAGCGGGACGTCGAACTTCGGGTCATGGGTCAGCACGCAGATGATGGTGCGCTCGTCCAGCCGTCCCGCCTCGACCTCGGACTGCAGATACCGGTGCGGCCACTCGACCACGACCTCGTGTGCATCCGGGAACCGCTTGGGCGTGGCGAAGACCGGACGGGCGTCGCAGACGGTGACCTTGTGGCCTAGGAACGTGCCGATCTTGGCGACGGCGGCGGCGAAGTCGATCGCGCCGAAGACCAGCATCCGACGCGGCGGCGCGTACGACGACACGAAGAGCGTCAGGTCGTCGCCGCGACGTTCGCCGTCGTGCCCGTAGTGCACCGTGGCGGTGCGCCCTGCAGCGAGCATGCCCCGTGCGTCGTCCGTGACCGCCTCGTCGAGCCGTGTGAGCCCCAGGCTCCCTGCGGTGCGGTCGTTCCAGATGATCAGCCGGTTGCCGAGCCGATCCTCTGGGCCGGCGACGCAGGTGACGACTGCGACCGGCTCGTGCTCCTCGATCGAGGTCGCGACCTGTTCCAGTTCGGGGAAGGTTCGCTTGCTGATCTCCTCGACGAAGACGTCGAGGATCCCACCGCAGGTGAGCCCCACCGAGAAGGCGTCGTCGTCGCTGATGCCATACCGGTGCAAGGCGGGATCGCTCTCACCGCTGACGACCAGCTTGGCTTCTTCGAAGACCGCGCCCTCGACGCAACCGCCGCTGACGCTGCCGAAGGCCTCGTCGTCCGGCCCCACGATCATCGACGCGCCCGCGGGTCTGGGCGCCGACCGGAAAGTCGCGACGACCGTCCCCATCCCGACGGCCTTGCCGTCGCGCCACCAAGGGAGCAGCTCGCTCAAGATCTCACGCATCGGCAATCAACCTCGCTAGTCGTTCGTAGGAGTCGAAGGAATGGCCGGCCACGAACTCGTCGATGCTCGGCAGAGCGGCCAGGATGCCGCCGGTCAACGGCTGGTAGCCCTCGTGGCCCTTGTGCGGATTCGCCCAGATCACCTTGTGGGCCAGACGATGCAGGCGACGCATCTGCTCACCGAGCAGCTCGGGGTCTCCGCGTTCCCAGCCATCACTGAAGATCACGACAATAGCGCGACGGGCCGTGCCCCGCTGGCCCCAGCGATCCAGGAACGCGCGCAGCATCTCGCCGAGCTGGGTGCCGCCGCTCCAGTCGGGGATCGCCGCCCCTGCTGCCTTCAGCGCCTTGTCGGGATCACGCTGACGCAGCTCGCGGGTCACCCGGGTCAGCCGCGTGCCGAGCGTAAAGACCTCCGTGGCGACCGGGTTGCGTCGTACGGCGGCGTGGCAGAAGCGGAGGATGGCGTCGGAGTACGGTGCCATGGACCCGCTGATGTCGCCGATGATCACGAGCTTGCGGGGCCGCACTCGCCGATCGCGCCACTCGAGGTGCGCCAGCTCTCCGCCGGTGCGCATGGCAGCGCGAATCGACCGGTGTGCGTCGCTCACGCCGCTGTGTGAGTGCCGGAACCGGCGCGAGCGACGGGACGACGTCATCGGGGCGAGCAGCTCGAACATCTGCTTGAGCGCCTGACGATCTGACTCGCTCAGGTCGGCGAAGTCCTTGTGTCGCAACACTTCCTGGTCGGTGGCCTGGCCCGGGATCGGGTCGTCGTCCGCGTCCTCACGCTCGCTGCTTTCCGACGCATCGATGCCGATCGGCATATGGACCGGGCGAGGCTGCTCGACCGGTAGGCCGCGGTTCTTGATCGCTTCCTTGCCTTCGAAGTAGGCGGCGAAACCGGCGTCGTACTTCTTCAGGTCGTCGGGGCTGACGCAGAGGGTGAGCCGTCCGGCCCAGTACACGTCGTCCTGCCGCAGTACGTCGAGCTGGTGCACCGCCTGCAGCATCGAATGGGTGCGGTCGGGGGTGACGTCGACTCCTGCCACCCTCAGCATCCGAGCGAACCCGAGCAGGATCTCATCCACGCCGCGTGGGTCGACCGCCGTCTCCTTGTCGGCGTAGTGGAGCATCCAGCCCGCGGTCATGACTACTACCCGCCGAGCAGCTTGTCGAGGTCGCCTGCGATCACGCGCTCGGAGTCCTCGCGGTACTTCAGCACGGCCCCGAGGGACGTCGCAGCGTTCTCTGGGGTGAGCTCGCGGACGCCGAGCAGGTGCAACGCCTGCACCCAGTCGATCGCCTCCGCCACGCCGGGAGGCTTGAGCAGCTCGGCCTGGCGCAGCTTGCCGACCGCGCCGGCGACCTGCCGGCTGAGCGACTCGCTGACCTCCGGGAGTCGGCGACGGATGATCTCGACCTCGCGGTCGAAGGCCGGGTGCGCGACCCAGTGATAAAGGCAGCGGCGCTTGAGCGCATCGTGCACCTCACGGGTGCGGTTGGAGGTGATGACCGTCAGCGGCGGCGTCTCGGCCTTGATGGTGCCGAGCTCGGGGATGGTAACCGAGGACTCGGCCAGGATCTCCAGCAGGAAGGCCTCGAACTCGTCGTCCGCGCGATCGAGCTCGTCGATCAGCAGCACGGCCGGGCTGGTCTCGAGCGCCTGCAGCAGAGGCCGGGCGATGAGGAAGCGGCGGTCGTAGAGCTCGTGCTCGATCTGCTCGCGGCCGGCCGACTGGTCGCTCTCGGCGGCCCGCAGGTGCAGCATCTGGCGGGCGAAGTCCCAGTCGTAAAGCGCCTGCGAGGCATCGATCCCCTCGTAGCACTGCAGCCGGATGAGCGTGGCGTCGAGCACTTCGGCGAGCGCCTGCGCGAGGGCCGTCTTGCCCACGCCGGCGTCGCCCTCGAGGAACAGCGGCCGCCCCATGCGCAGCGCGAGGAAGGCGGCCGTCGCCAGACCCTCATCGGCGATGTAGTCGGTCTGATCCAGCGCAGCCGCCAGCGCCTGGGGATCGTCGTACTGCTTCATCGCCATGCGCTGACTGCCTTCCGTGTGGGAACGCGCCCAGTCTATGCACCGGGTCAGGACGGGAGTTCGGCTTGGGGGACGCCGGGGGCGGGGGCGTCGACCAGGCTGGCCGCCAGGCGGCTGGCCGTGCGCTGGACGGACCGGAAGCGAAGTCGCGGGATCGACACGATCGCGATCGCCGCCGCGAGTATCGCGACACCGGCGGGCAGCCAGAAGCTGAGCTGTGCCCCGTACCGGTCGACCAGCGAGCCGCCGCCGGCGCCCCCGATCGTGACGCCGCCGATCAGCGAGGTCGTGGACCAGGTGAGTGCCTCGGTGAGTGCGGCGGGCGGCACGATCCGCTCGATCAGGACCGTGGCCGAGATCAGCAACGGCGCGATCGCGAATCCGGCGATGAAGATCAGGATCGTGCAGAGCCATAGATTGCTGGCCAGCAGCAGCAGCGGGGCGAGCAGGCCGAACATTGATGCGGCGACGACGAACTGGGCTCCGACCGACCGCTTGAAGCTGATGATCCCGAAGCCCAGCCCCGCGATCAGGCTGCCGGCGGCGTACGCCGCGAGGATCAGGCCTGCCACCCCCTTGCTGCCGGCTTCTTCCGCGAACGCGACCACGATGACGTCGATTGCGCCGAAGGCCACGCCACAACAGGTGAACACCAGTGCGACGGCGACGAACGTCGGTGTCAGCAGCAGCCGGGACGGAAACCGCGGAGCGTCCTTGCCACCTGGGGGCGGCTCGGTGCCCGTCTGCCCGGTGAACAACCAGCCGCCGATGATCAGCAGAGCGGTGGCGACGACGACTCCCGCCCACGGCGCCAGGCCGGTGGCCAGGAAGGTCGCCAGCGGGGGCCCGACGATGAACACGATCTCGTCGACGGCCGACTCCCAGCTGAAGGCGCGCCGCTGCAGGTGCCCGCTGCCCAGCACGTGCACCCAGCGGGCGCGCACCATCGCTCCGATCGACGGCCCGAGCCCGCCGCCGATCGCCGCCAGCACGAACCACGTCCAGGTGGGCCAGGCCTCGGTGACCGCCAGCGCGAGCAGCAGCCATCCGACGGCCCCGGCGAGGATGATGGGCCGCGCCACGCGCGCCTGCCCGTACCGGTCCACCAGGCGAGCGGTCTGCGGCATGACAATCGCTCCGGCCAGCGCGGCCGTGGCCGACACTTTCCCCGCGAGCCCATAGCTGCCGGTCTGGGCCGACACCAGTAGCAGCGAGGCCAGCCCGAGTTGGCTGATCGGCATCCGGGCGATGAAGCCGGTTGCGCTGAACGCGCGTGTCCCAGGCGTGCGAAATAGCTCGGCGTACGACGTGAGCACCTGCGCCTCACTTGCGATCTCAGTGGTTGGCGTCGACCGCGGAGGCGACGGGCCGGTCGTCGTCCGGCCGGCCTGTTCAGGGTACGACTCGCGGATCGACCGTCGAGAGCGGGAGAGGTGCATCATTGACGTCCCTCGATGCGAATACTGGCCTCCCGCGGCTTAGCTGAGCGCACTACGTGCGCGCATCGATGAGCCTGGAGCCCAGGCAGCGAACGTCAGACACACCTCGTCACCGGACCGAAGAATATTCGGAGTATTAGGCCTCACACCGTTATTTACTAGCCGCAAACCGGCACAGGGTATAAAATCGAAGAGTCAATCGTGAGTAAGGAGCAGTACAGATGAGCACCATCGCCCGCCGTTGGAACGAGCACCGGGCCGCCGCTCGCGGCCGCCGCGAGATCGCCCGCGCGATCCAGGGCTCGAGTGCGGAGACGGTCCGCCTGGAGCTTCTCGCGATCGCCAGCCGTCGCGGCGATCAGCTGATCCGCTAGTACGCGGTCCTCAGTCGGCTCGCTAGGCCGCGATTCCTGCCGGTCACGACGCACCAGTCAAACCGGCGTCATGAGCAAGAAGGCTCGATCCCGCGAGGGTCGAGCCTTTTGCCGTACCAGTGGGCGGGTGCGGTAGTGTCCGCCGGGTGATCCGCCCCGCCACTGTCGACGACGTCCCCGCCCTCATCGGTCTGGTCCGCGAGCTCGCCGAGTACGAGCGCGAGCCCGAGTCGGCGGTCGCCACCGAGGACGACTTTCGCCTCGCGCTCTTCCCTCCGACCGGCGAGCCCAAGGTGTACGCCGACGTCGCCGAGATCGACGGCGAGGTCGTCGGCATGGCGATCTGGTTCTACACCTTCTCGACCTGGACCGGTCGGCACGGCATCTGGCTGGAGGACCTCTTCGTGCAGCCCGCACACCGCGGCAGTGGCCTCGGCCGGGCGCTGCTGGTGGGGCTGGCCAAGCGATGCGTAGCGGAGGGCCTGCCCCGGCTGGAGTGGACGGTGCTGGACTGGAACGAGCCCGCGCTCGGCTTCTACCGCTCGCTCGGAGCCGTCGGCATGGACGAGTGGACGACGCAGCGGGTTGCCGGCGAAACGATGATCCGGCTCGCCGAGGGCTAGATCAAGCACCCCATCGTGCCGACCGTCCGACAGCGATGCCCAGCCGGAGGAACCCCACTGTTGCGTGAGCCGGACTACAGCCCGAGCTGCCGCGCGATCAGCATGAGCTGCACCTCGGTGGTGCCCTCGCCGATCTCCAGGATCTTCGAGTCGCGGTAGTGACGCGCGACGACGTACTCGTTCATGAAGCCGTAGCCGCCGTGGATCTGGGTGGCGTCGCGGGCATTGTCCATCGCCGCCTCGGAGGCGATCATCTTCGCGATCGAGGCCTCCTTCTTAAACGGCTTGCCCGACAGCATCTTCGCCGCCGCGGCGTAGTACGCCTGCCGGGCGGTCCACGCGCGGGCCTCCATGCGGGCGAGCTTGAACTCGATCGCCTGGTACTTGCCGATCGGCTGCCCCATCGACTTGCGCTCGCGGGCGTACTGCACGCTCTCGTCGACGCAGCCCTGGGCGGCTCCGGTGGCCACGGCAGCGATCGCGATGCGCCCCTCGTCGAGGATCCGCAGGAACTGCGCGTATCCGCGACCGCGCTCGCCCAGGAGGTTCTCCTCGGGCACCATCACGTCATCCATCGACAGCGGGTGGGTATCTGAGGCGTTCCAGCCGACCTTGTTGTACGCCGGCTCGGCGGTGAAACCCTCGGTCGGCGTGGGGATCATGATCGCGGAGATCTCCTTCTTGCCGCCGTCGCGGACGCCGGTGACCGCTGTCACGGTGACCAGGCCGGTGATGTCGGTGCCGGAGTTGGTGATGAACTGCTTGCTGCCGTTGATCCGCCACATGCCGTCCTCGAGGACGGCGGTGGTCTTGGTGCCGCCGGCGTCCGACCCGGCCTCGGGCTCTGTGAGGCCGAAGGCGCCCAGGATCTCGCCACTGGTGAGCCGGGGCAGCCACTCCTGCTTCTGCTCCTCGGTGCCGAACAGGTGCACCGGCATGGTGCCCAGCGAGCAGCCCGCCTCGAGGGTCATCGCGACGCTCTGATCGACCTTCGCGAGCTCCTCGAGCGCGATGCAGAGGGTGAAGTAGTCGCCCCCCATTCCGCCGTACTCCTCAGGGAAGGGCAGCCCGAACAACCCCAGCTCGCCCATCTGCTTGACTACATCGTATGGGAAGGTCTTGGTCTCGTCGTGATGCTGGGAGACCGGGCGCACCACCTCGCGGGTGAATCGCCGTACGGTGCTGCGCAGCTCTTCCTGCTCCGGGGTGAGGGTCATGTCCATAGTCGGGGCTCCTGGTCTACTGCTCGGCGGGTTCGACGGTCATCAGCAGTTGGTCGACGACGACCTGGCTGCCGGCGCTGAAGGCGAAGTCGGAGACAGTGCCTGCGACGGGCGCGTTGAGCACGTGCTCCATCTTCATGGCTTCGACGACGATCAGCGGCTCGCCCTCGGCCACCTCCGCGCCGGGCTCGGTGTGGACGGCGATCACGGTCCCAGGCATCGGCGAGCGAACCTCGCCGCTGGCGGGGCCGCCGAGGCCGCCGAGCTCCTGCTCCGGGGACAGTCGTGGTATGAGGTAGGTCCCGTGGTCGGCGACCCAGACCCACGCCTCGTCCTCGCCGAGCTCGGCGAGATAGTCGTATCGACGTCCGTCGATCTCGATCGACTCGGGGTAGCGGGTTGCGCGCACCGTGCTGGTCTTGTCGTCGACGGTGACCTCGAGGACCACCTCCTCGTCGTCGTCGAGGTTGGTCGGCAGCGCGTGGAGGGCGACCTTGGCACCGGACGGCGACTTCGCGGCCCAGTGCATCGGGACCGGGGCGCGACCGGACCGCCAGCCGCTGACCGAGCTCCAGGGGTCCTCGTCGAAGAGGGCGCCTTCGGCCTCACGGGCGAAGAGAGCGGCGGCCATCGCCAGGTAGACCTCGCGCGGGACCGGCTTGCCGACCAGCGAGTCCAGCTCGCGGCCCACGAGACCCGTGTCGAGATCGCCGGTCTGCACCTTGGGGTGGCTCATCAGCGCGCGGAGGAAGTTCACGTTCGTCACGACGCCGAACAGCGTGTAACCGGAGAGGGCGAGATCGAGCCGATCCAGGGCCTCTGCGCGATCCGCGCCGTGCACGATCACCTTGGCGATCATCGGGTCGTACGTGGTGGCGACCTGCAGGCCCGTGATCAATGCCGAGTCGATGCGCACGGTCTGCTCCGGCCCTTCGAACCCATGCTCGTCGGCAAACGACGAGAATGCGAACCTTCCGTCGTCGAGTGCGGCCGCGTTGACGAGATCCAGCTGCTCGCTCTCCTTGAGGAACAGCACCGTGCCGCCGGTGGGCAGGAACTCCCGGTCGGGGTTCTCGGCGTAGACACGGGCCTCGATCGAGTGACCGGTGAGCGTGACGTCGTCCTGCCGGATCTGCAGCTGCTCGCCGGCTGCGACGAGGATCTGCTGCTCGACCAGGTCGACGCCGGTCACCATCTCGGTCACCGGGTGTTCGACCTGCAGCCGGGTGTTCATCTCCATGAAGAAGAACTCGTCGGGCTTGTCGCTGCTGACGATGAACTCGACCGTTCCGGCACCTGAGTACGCGACGGCCGCGGCGGTGTCGACGGCCGCTTGCCCGATCCGGTCGCGGGTCTGCTCGTCGAGCAGCGCGGACGGCGCCTCCTCGATGATCTTCTGGTGCCGGCGCTGCAGCGAGCACTCGCGCTCGCCGAGGTGAATCGTGTTGCCGTGGCTGTCGGCGAGCACCTGGACCTCGATGTGCCGCGGGTCCTTCACGAACCGCTCGAGGAACAGGGTGTCATCGCCGAACGACGAGGCCGCTTCCCTTCGGGCGGAGGCGACCGAGGAACGCAGAGTGCCCTCCTCCTCGACCAGGTACATGCCCTTGCCACCGCCGCCGGCCGACGGCTTGATCAGCACGGGGAAGCCGACCTCGAGCGCAGCCTCGTACAGCGCATCGTCGCTCATGCCCGGCTCGGTGCGCCCGGGCACGACGGGGACGCCGGCCTTCTGCACGGTGAGCTTCGCGGAGATCTTGTCGCCCATCGTCTCGATCGCCTCGGGCGACGGGCCGATGAAGGTGATTCCCGCGTCCCGACATGCCTTGGCGAACTCGGCGTTCTCGGCGAGGAAGCCATAGCCCGGGTGGATCGCCTGCGCCCCAGTGCTTCTGGCGGCGTCGATGACCTTTTGAATGTTGAGGTAGGACTCGCGAGCGTTCGTGGGGCCCAGGTGCACCGACTCGTCGGCGTCCTGCACGTGCTTGGCGCCGGCGTCCGCGTCGGAGTACACCGCGACACTGGCGATCCCCATGTCGCGCAGCGTGCGGATGACCCGACAAGCAATCTCCCCGCGATTAGCGATCAGAACCTTAGTAAACACAGGCACTCACCTCGTCTGCGAATGTCACGGTTACATCCGGAATATTCCGTACGACGGCTCGGCCAGCGGCGCTCGGCTGACGGCGCCGAGTGCGAGACCGAGGGTCATCCGGGTGTCGATGGGGTCGATGATTCCGTCGTCCCACAGCCGAGCGGTCGAGTAGTAGGCGTTGCCCTGGTCGACGTACTGCTGGCGGATCGGGGCCTTGAACTGCTCCTCTTCGTCCGCCGACCACTCTCCGCCCTTGGCCTCGATCGCGTCGCGGCGGACGGTCGAGAGCACTGACGCCGCCTGCTCGCCACCCATGACGGAGATCTGTGCGGCCGGCCACATCCACATGAAGCGGGGGGAGTAGGCGCGTCCGCACATGCCGTAGTTGCCGGCGCCGAACGATCCGCCGAGGACGACGGTGAGCTTGGGGACGCGGGCGGTGGCGACGGCGTTGACCATCTTGGCGCCGTTCTTGGCGATGCCGCCGGCCTCGTACTCGCGGCCGACCATGAAGCCGGTGATGTTCTGCAGGAACAGCAGCGGGATCCGGCGGCGGTCGCACAGCTGGATGAAGTGCGCGGCCTTCAGCGCGGACTCGCTGAACAGGATGCCGTTGTTGCCGATGATCCCGACTGGGTGTCCGAAGATGCGGGCGGTGCCGGTGACCAGGGTGCTGCCGTACTCCTTCTTGAACTCGTCAAAGTACGAGCCGTCGACGATGCGCGCGATGACCTCGCGGACGTCGTACGGCGTCCGTGAGTCGGCCGGGATGACGCCGTAGATGCTCTCGGGGTCGAGCGCGGGAGCCTCGGGCTGCTCGACCTCCCACTGGCGAGCGCCCTTCGGTCCAAGCCCCGCAACGATGTCGCGCAGGATGCGCAGCGCGTGCTCGTCGTTCGTGGCGAGGTGGTCGGTGACGCCGGAGCGCTTGGAGTGCAGGTCGCCGCCGCCGAGGTCCTCGGCCGTCACCACCTCGCCGGTAGCGGCCTTCACCAGTGGTGGCCCGCCAAGGAAGATCGTGCCCTGATTGCGGACGATGACGGCCTCGTCGGCCATCGCGGGGACGTAGGCGCCGCCGGCGGTGCACGAACCCATGACCGCGGCCAGCTGGGGAATGCCCTGTGCTGACATCGTGGCCTGGTTGAAGAAGATCCGGCCGAAGTGCTCACGGTCGGGGAAGACCTCGTCCTGCTTGGGCAGGAAGGCGCCGCCGGAGTCGACGAGGTAGATGCACGGGAGCTGGTTCTGCAGCGCGATCTCCTGCGCCCGCAGGTGCTTCTTGACCGTCATCGGGTAGTAGGTGCCGCCCTTGACGGTGGCGTCGTTGGCGACGATCACGCACTCGCGGCCCGACACGCGGCCTACTCCGGTGATGATGCCCGCGCCCGGGGCGTCGCCGTCGTACATCTCGTGGGCGGCCAGCGGGGAGAGCTCGAGGAAGGGCGCGCCGGGATCGAGGAGGTGGTTGACGCGGTCGCGCGGCAGCAGCTTGCCGCGGCCGACGTGCCGGTCCTTGCTGGCCTGCGAGCCACCGTCCGCGGCGCTGATGTGCTCGCGCAGCCGCGCGGCGAGCCCACGCTGGTGCTCGGCGTTGGCCTGGAACTGCTCGCTGCCCGGGTCGAGCTGGCTCTTGAGCCTGGAGCGCATGCGAACCCCCGTCGATTGGGTTAGTTAATGTTCACTAACTGAAGAATCTAGCGTACGGTATGAGACGTGTCCAGAGCCCAGACCACCGCCGGTGGTGTGCCCCAGGCAACACCCTCCGATGGTGGTCGGTCGGGGCCAGCGCGAGCGGGCGGGGCGGAAACGCCAGGAGCCGCCGATGTCCGCGCCGACAGCGTCAGCGCGCGCACCAGGCAGAAGGCCGAGCGCACCGATCGGCTCCTCCTCGAGGCCGCCCGGCTCTTCGCCCGGCACGGCTTCCGCGGCGTCTCCCTCGAGGAGATCGCCTCCGCGGTCGGCATCAGCGGCCCGGCGCTCTACCGGCACTTCTCCAACAAGCAGGCGATCCTGGCCGCCGTCCTCGAGGACGTCTCCCAGCGCTTGGTCGGTGGCGCTCGGTTGCGGGTGGCGGCGGCGCCCACCCCCAAGGAGGCGCTGGAGGCGCTCGTCGACTTCCACGCGGACTTCGCGCTCGGCGAGACCGACCGGATCCGGGTGCACAACCGCGATCTGGGGACCCTCGATGAGGACTCATCGGGCGCCGTACGCCGTGCGCAGCGCGAGTACGTCGAGCTGTGGGTCGACCAACTGCTCGCTCTGGAGCCGGAGTCCACCCGAGAGCAGGCTCGGCTCAAGGTGCAGGCGGCGATCGGGTTGCTGAACTCCACCCCGCACAGCGTGCGACATGGTGACCCGGCCGAGGTGAAACCCGTGCTGGTGCGGATGACCCTCGCCGCCCTCATGGCCTGAGCGGCGTCTTGCGAGTACGGGGGGGCGTCAGCGCCACTGGCCCCGAGACGCCTACCTTGGTCCATGGCCTGCGGCGGTCGTCACTCCGGTTGGTGCCGGCGTCCTCGCAGGGGCCGCATGGGCCGGTGGGCTCCGGCTGCGTCATGGTCCTCGGGTAGCCCGTCGTCAGGCTCCGGGCCGCCCACCGCTCGTGTCGGGCCCGCGCCGTCCAGCGGCAGCGGCACGAGCCGGCCGGAGACCTTCCGCGGCGGGTGGTACTCGAGCAGCGCGTTGTTGAACTGCGCGCCGATGACGATCGCCATTGAGGCGAAGTAGTAGAACAGCAGGAAGGTGATGGGGGTCGCCAGCGCACCGTAGGTCAGTCCGTGTGAGTAGACGTACTCCAGGTAGAGGCGCAGGCCGATCGACAGGATCAGGAACAGGACGCCGGCGAGCAGCGCTCCAGGAAGGCCCCGCTTCCATGGGTGACGGTGCTGAGGCGCGACCTTGTAGAGCGTCGCGACGAGCAGGATGAGGGCGATCAGCAGCGCCGGGAAGTAGCTGATCTGGATCACCAGCGACACGTCGTCCTGCAGGTCGTCGGGAAACAGACCGACGAGGTACCGGGGGCCGATCGCCAGCAGCGGCAGCATCACGATGCCCGCGAGCAGGGCGCCGAGATAAAGCCCGAGTGCGAAGAAGCGTTCCTTGACCGGGTGGCGTACCTCGTGCTGGTTGTAGGCGCTCGTGATCGCCTCGACGAACGCCGCCATCGCCGATGAGCCGGCCCAGAGGCTGATCAGCAGACCGATCGAGACCACGCTGCCCTGGTTGTTGAGGATCTGGTCGATCATGCTGCCGATCAGGTTCTCGGCGATCTCCTCGTTGAACACGCTCAGCAGGAAGCGATCGATCTGCTCTCTGATCTGCGGGATCGCGCTGGGGTTGAAGGTACGCATCAGCGGGCCGATGAGTCCCAGCAGGGCGAGCAGCATTGGCGCGGTCGACAGCGCGCACCAGAAGGCCGCCTGCGAGCTCATGCCGAACAGCGAGTCGTCCCATGCCTTGGAGGCCGTCCGACCGAGAACCTTGCGCCACCTCTTGCGTACCGGGCCGTCCTCGGTCGGGTCCGGACCGCGCTCGGGATCGTGCCAGCGAGTGCGACCCGGGTCGGACGTCGTCGGGCGCACCGGGTTGCGCCGGAACCGGCGGGTGCCGGGCTCGCTCCCCTCGGGCCGGCCCTCGGAGTCCGCCACGGTGGCGTCGTCACCTGCGGGAAGGGCCGGATCGCTGGTCACCCGTCCACAACTACCACCATGCAGGGCTGGTCGGGTCGAGGCACGTCGAGCCGGTCAGCGCTCACCCCTGCAGTCCGGCGTGCACGAATCAGTACTTGCCGGTCTTCTTCAGCGGGTGCTTGGCGTACTCGGCACTCACCTGCTGAGCCGCCGCGGCCCACCCTGCCGGCTTGGGGTGGTAGGTCTCGGGGATCACCCAGGTCTCGCCGACGTTCCACAACCAGTCGTTCGGGTTGGGCAGCAGGTTGTTCTGGTTGATCTCGTGGCCGGCGTACGCCTCGTCCACGGTGCTGATGTAGTACGTCGACTTCTTGCCGGAGCTCGCGTTCACGGCGTCCACCGCCTCCTGCTGGACTTGGGCCCCCAGGCTCATCAGCTTCGCGAGATCCGCCTTCACGTCGTACCAGCCCTGCGTGGACAGCAGGCCGTACGTCGTCGCGCGGGTGAGGTTCGGGTAGCCGATGAGCATGAACTGGGCGTCCGGTCGCATCTTCGAGCGGATGACGGTCATGCCGGCGACGAGCTGCTCCTTCATCGCGGGGATGTCGGCGATCGCTCCCTGGAGTGCGTTGCGGCAGGGGTCCCCGAGCCGCAGCACGAAGCACTGGACGACGATGTCGGTGAAACCGACGTCGTTGCCGCCCATGGTCATCAGGACGATGTCGGCACTCTGGTCGACCGCGTCGGCCTGCGCCGGCTGCCCGGTCCCCGGGTTCGGATTCAGCAGGTCGGCGGTGGTGGCGCCGCTACAGGCGGCGTTGATGCTCCTATAGTTGTCAACTGCGGATCTCGCCGGTGTGGGGGTCCGTTTTGACCAGGTGGTAGACCTCTCGGATTACGTAGCGTTTCAAGCATCGGATAATGTCGCGTTTGGACTTGCCCTCGGCGGTGCGGCGGGCAACGTAGGCGATCGTTGGTTCGTGGAATCTCATCCTAACGATTACGGTGCGGTAGATCGCGGCATTGAGCTGTCGGTGCCCGCCACGGTTGATGCGATGTTTCCCGCAGGTCATCCCTGACCCTGCCGGAATGGGACTGATGCCGGCAAGTTTCGCAAACGCTGCTTCACTTTTGATGCGCTCGGGGTTGTCGCCGACGACGATGAGGATCTCCGCGGCGGTATCAACGCCGATGCCGAAGCGATCCAGCAGATGCGGTGCCCGCTGGGCCACGAGGTCCTTGATCATGGCCTCTAGCTCCGTGATCTCGTCATTGAGTGCGATCCAGCGTTTCGCGATCGAACGCAGTACGTGGCGGTTGGCATCCTCCGGGGTATTCAGCCCGCGTGGACGCAGGAGAGCAAAGTGGCGAGCGATCATCTTCTGGGTCTTCCCGGCTGTTTCACGGCGCAGCTCTTCTGAGGCGTGGACGAGCATGGCTTTGAGCGTGACCATCGCCCCGGTCCTGTCCTTGACCGCTGTATCGTGAGCGACCTTCAGCTGCCGGATCATCTCTACCGCACCGTCGGCGCTCTTGGGGACTGCGGTGGCGAATCCCGCCAGTACGGCCCGGGCGGCGTTCTCAGCATCCAGGGGGTCTGACTTGCCGTTCAGGCGCCGTAGCCGGCGATCCGGCCGGGCGACCTCGATGACTTTGTGGTCATGCCGCCTCAGGAATGAGGTGAGTGCAGCCCCATAGGAGCCAGTTCCCTCGATGCCGAAGGCCATGATCTTCCCGAACCCACTGGCCCAGTCCAGCAGCTGCTTATAGCCCGCAGCATCAGTAGCGATCGTGAGCGTGGCCAGGATCCCGCCGATAGAATCCATCACAGCAGCGACGTGGATGTGCTTGTGGGTGTCGACCCCGATGACGACGTGCCCGGATCGGGCGGCCTCTATGGTGGCCATAGCTTCTGGTCCTCCTGCCGATTAGCGTGGGTATCACGCTGTCGCCGGCGGGCGGACAGGACTGTCATGGGGACGCTTTGACCAGGCTGCTCCAGGCTCCTATTAGGTCACGCCCGATCCGGCGGCAGCGCTTGCTGCGCGCCCGGCCGGAGGCTCGACAGATCAACGCTGAGGCACCCTGCGGGCCAATCGTAAGCATGGGTCAGAGCACTCCGGCCGGGACTACCCGATTCTTGCGGAACCCGGTAGAAACAGACTGACAGACGTACGAGCCGCCGATCGAGGTGGCGAACTGCTGCCCATAGTTTCCGGGGCTGCGGTAGCAGTCGGGCGCCACCGGTTCGTAGTGCGCCTTGCCGTCCGCGGCTCGCGCGCCGTTGCCCGAGGAGTACGAGTCGCCGAGCTGGACCACCTTGGCGGGCGCGGGCGCTGCGGTAGCTGGAGTTGCGAGGGCGACGGCGGTGGCCGCGACAGCGCCCAGGATCGTGGTCATCAACTTCGTGCGCATCGGCGTCTCCATGGCTTCGGGGGCGAGCTGGGGACAGAACCTACCGAAGAGTAACCACGTTTGTGAAGTAGGTCATGGCGGCTGCGGCGCTATCGCTGCGGTCGAGACCCGGCCTCACTGTCGCGACGGATGCGACGAAGCCAGCCGATCCGACGGGGGCGGAGGATTGACTGGCTTCGATGTGTGGCCCGGGGCCGCTGTTCCGGGGGCTAGAAGGCCTCCACCGGAACCTCCATCAGGGAGTTGTCGGTTGCCTCGAGCACTGCCTTCTCCGCAGCAAGCCGGGGGAGTACCTGCGCGGCGAAGAACCGGGCCGAGGCGACCTTTCCCTGATAGAAGCTGAGGTCGGCACCGCTCGCCCCGGCGTCGATCGCGGCCTGGGCGACGACGGCGTGCCGCAGCAGCAGCCACCCGATCGCCAGATCGCCGACGGCGAGCAGCAGCCGTGAGGTGTTCTGCCCGACCTTGTAGATGTTGGTGATGTCTTCCTGCGCGCTCATTAGGAAGTTCGTGATCGTGCCGAGCATGCCCTCGACGTCCGTGAGCGCCTGGTGCACGTTCTTCTGCACGTCCTTGAGCGCGTCCGCGATCTCGTCGGTCTCGGCCAGCTGCTTGATCTGCTCGGCGACGTACGCCAGCGACTGTCCCTGGTCACGTACGACCTTGCGGAAGAAGAAGTCCATCCCCTGGATCGCGGTCGTGCCTTCGTAGAGGGTGTCGATCTTGGAGTCGCGCACGTACTGCTCGATCGGGTAGTCCTGCAGGTAGCCCGAGCCACCGAAGGTCTGCAGCGACTCGGTGCCGATGAGGGTGTAGGCGCGCTCCGAGCCGCAGCCCTTCACCAGTGGGAGAAGCAGGTCATTGACGCGCTCAAGCTTGTCGACCTGCTCGGCGTCGCCGGCGTGGGCGGCGATCTGGACCTGCTCCTGGATGCTCGCGGTGTAGAGGACCAGCGCGCGCAACCCCTCGGCGTACGCCTTCTGGGTCATCAGCGAGCGCTTGACGTCGGGGTGGTTGATGATCTCGACGCGCGGTGCGGACTTGTCGAGCTGCTGCGCGAGGTCTGCGCCCTGCTTGCGGGTCTTCGCGTACTCGAGGGCGTTGCCGTACGCCGTCGACAGGGTGGCCATCGCCTTGGTGCCGACGAACATCCGGGCGTACTCGATGATGTGGAACATCTGCTTGATGCCCGCGTGGACATTGCCGACCAGGTAGCCGATCGCTGGGGTGCCGTGCTGGCCGAAGGTCAGCTCGCAGGTCGTGGAGACCTTGATGCCCATCTTCTTCTCTACGTTCGTGACGAACGCGCCGTTGCGCTCGCCGAGCTCGCCGGTCTCGGGGTCGAAGTGGAACTTGGGCACGATGAACAGCGACAGGCCCTTGGTGCCCGGTCCGCCCGCACCGTCGACGCCCTCGGGGCGGGCCAGCACGTAGTGGATGATGTTCTCGGTCATGTCGTGCTCGGCCGAGGTGATGAAGCGCTTCACGCCCTCGATCCGCCACGTGCCGTCCTCGTTCTGGAAGGCCTTGGCGGTGCCGGCGCCGACGTCCGAACCGGCGTCCGGCTCGGTCAGCACCATCGTGGCGCCCCACAGGTTGTCGATGAACAGCTTGGCCCACCGCTGCTGCTCATCGGTGCCGATGCCGTAGAGGATGTTGGCGAAGGCGGGGCCCGCGGCGTACATGTATGCCGCCGGGTTGGCGCCGAGGATCAGCTCCGAGATCGCCCACCAGAGGGTGCGCGGCGCGGGGGTGCCGCCCATTTCGGCGTTCATGTCGAGGAAGTGGCCGCCGGAGTCCATCAGCATCTGGAAAGACTTCTTGAAACTCTCGGGGATCTCGACCGTGAAGTCGCTGGGGTCGTAGACCGGCGGGGTGCGGTCGGCGTCCGCGAAGGACTCGCAGAAGGCATCCGACGTCGTCATCTTCAGCGTTTGGGCGAGGAAGTCCTTCGCGGTGTCGAGATCGAGCTCTTCGAAGGCGCCGGTGCCGAGGTTCTGGTCGGTACCGAGGACCTCGAAGAGGTTGAACTCGATGTCGCGCATGTTCGGCTTGAAATGAGCCACGGCTGCCCCCTGCGAGCGGAAGGTTACTGAACGGTAGGCACTATATTACTCGCGAGTAACCACGTGCAACCGGAACGCCGGGCGGCGGGCGGTGGAGCACGCAAGGCGCCCCTGGCCGTGTTCCACAACTCCGCGGGTCGGCGAGCGACCCGCGGCGGGCCGCTTTCGGAGCAGAACCTAGGTGAGGCCGGCGACCAGCTCGTCGATGATCTGCTGTGCGGGACGACGGGTCGCGGATTGATAGCCCGCACCTGCCCACAGCGCGAGCACCGAGGCGTCCCCGGACTTGCCACCGGCCGCGCGGATCGGGGCGGTCATGTAGTGGACGTCGGGGTAGGCGTTCGGAGCCTCCGGATCCCCCGCTCGCATCAGCTCGTTGGCCAGGCCTTGAGCGAACCGTCCGGAGAAGGCGCGCGTGAGCATCGTCTCGGTATAGCGGCCGGAGGTGAGCGCGTCCTTGTAGGCCTCCGGGGAGGCGCTCTCGTGGGAGGCGACCAGCAAGGTCCCGACCGCGACGGCGTCCGCGCCGGCATCGAGTAGCTCCTGGACGTCGGCGCCGCTGCCCACGCCGCCTGCGCCGATGAGCGGCAGCGGGGTCACCCGGCGGACCCGTTCGATCACGGTCGCGGCGGGTAACGTGTTGGGCTCGACCGTCATGCTCCAGGTGCCGCGGTGACCGCCCGCGTTGGCGCCCTGAGCGATCAGCAGCTGGGCGCCGAGGTCCTCCGCGCGACGCGCCTCGTCGGCGCTGGTGACGGTGAAGCCGACGGTCGAGCCCGAGCGCTGCAGTCGTTGGATGACATCGGCCGGGATCGCCCCGAAGGTGAAGGTCACCAGCTCGATCGGGTCGTCGACCAGGATGTCGATCTTGGCCTCGAAGTCGTCGTCGTTGAACTCCGGCTTGCCGACGGCGGCGCCGACCTGCTCGGCGAACGGAGCGAGAACCTCGGCGTACGCCGCGATCTCGTCAGCCTGGTCGGCACTGCGCTGATGTTGCGGCGAGAAGAGGTTGATGCCGAAGGGTCGGTCGGTCAGCTCACGCGTACGCACGATCTGCTCGTGCATCTGCTCGGCCGTCCGGTATCCGGCCGCGAGGAAGCCGAGGCCGCCGGCCGCATTGGTCGCGGCCACCAGCTCTGGGGTGGATGCGCCGGCCATGGGGGCGCCGACGATCGGCTGCGTCAACGCGCTGAGGTCAAAGGTCATCGTGAGACTCCGATGCTCGGGGGTCTTCCGGTGCGCGTCGATGGTAGCGGGGGCCGGTGACGTGACCGTTCACTCAGGCGCCGAAAAGCGGACGCCCGCCCCCTGCGCGTAGCAGAGCGGCGGGCAGCCGGTGCGCAATGGCGTCAGTCGTGCTTGTGCATCTTCTGGCAGGTGTTGCACTCGCAGTCCTGGCAGTTGCAGGTGTTGCAGTCGCAGGTGCCCGCGGCGTCGCACTTGGCGCAGGTGCACTCGGCATGCATGCAGTTCTCGCACTCGCAGGCTTTGCAGGTGCACTGATCGCAGGTGTCCTCGCAGTTGGGGCACTGGCAGGTCTTCGAATCGGCGGTCGCAGTCATCGTGGCTCCTTGTTAGATGAACATATGCGAATAAGTGCATTCATGTTATCAGCCATTCGCTCACGAGGCACGTGGGTTACGTGCCCTCGGGATCGAATGGACGCTGCGCCGGCTGGTGCTGTGGCTCAGACGGGCGCAGCCAGGTCGCTGAACTGCTCGCGCAGAACGCGCTTGAGCAGCTTGCCGTTCGGGTTGCGGGGCAGGACGTCCACGAAGGTGACGCCGACCGGGCACTTGTAGTGCGCGATCTGCTCACGGCTCCAGTCGATGATCTCCTCCGCTGTCACCTGCGCACCCGGTCGGCGCACGGCCACGGCGTACGGCGACTCGCCCCACTTCTCGGACGGGACGCCGATCACCGCGACCTCGGCGATGCCGGGGTGCCCGGAGAGTGTGCTCTCGACCTCGGCCGGGTACACGTTCTCCGCTCCCGTGACGATCATGTCCTTGATCCGGTCGTGCAGATAGAGATAGCCCTCCTCGTCCAGCGAGCCGCCGTCCCCGGTCGCGAACCAACCGTCCTCGCTGAAGGCCTTCGCATCCTCCTCCGGCCGGTTCCAGTAGCCGGGGGTGACCCGCGACCCGCGGACGTACACCTCGCCGCGCTCGCCGACCGGCACCTCCTGCTTCGTCGCGGGATCGACGATCTTGATCTCCACCCCCGGTAGCGCCTTCCCGACCGACCCGACCTGGCGCTCACGGCCCGGCTTGGGCCGGTGGTCGTCGGGCCAGAGCGCGGTGACGGCCGCGCACGTCTCGGTGAGCCCGTAACCCTGTACCAGCTCGCACCCGAGGACCTCGTGGGCGGCATAGATCACCGGCAGTGGCATCGGTGCGCCTCCGTACCCGAACTGCTTGAGATGGGACCAGTCGGCGTCCTTGGCCTCGGGGAGCTGGGTGAGCATCTGGATGATCGTCGGGACGCCGACCGCGTGGGTGACCTTCTCATCGATGAGCAGGCTCATCAGGTCGGCGATCCCCGTAGGCAGCCGGAGGATGAGGGTGGAGCCCTTGTTCATCGAACCCAGTGCGCTCGTGAGGCCGGTGACGTGGAAGAACGGGACCGGCGCCATCGCGACCCGCGGGCCGTCGTAGTCGTCCCCGGGGATCTTGTCGGCGAGATTCGTGCTGAAGTTGCGGCCGGTGAGCTGGATGCCCTTCGGCAGGCCCGTCGTCCCGCTCGAGAACAGCAGGACGGCCACCTCGTCGGGGGTCGCCTCGTACCCGGGGTCGTCCGTCGGCTGCCCGGCGATGTACTCCTCGTATGACTGGGCATCCAGGAGCCGGGCGAGCCCGGGGACGGCGTCCTGAGCGGGCGCCGCAGCCTTCTCTGCCTCGCCCACGAACAGCACCTTCGGCTCGCAGGTGCCCATCAGGGCGAGCACCTCCTTCTCCGACAGCCGGGTGTTGATCGGAGCGGCGATCGCGCCGATCTTCGCGGCCGCGAAGACGATCTCCATGAAGTACTGGTTGTTCGCGCTGAAGATCGCGATCCGGTCGCCGGGCTCGATGCCGTCGGCCCTGAGGGCGTGCGCGAGCTGGCTGGAGCGGGTGTCGAGCTCGCGGTAGGTCTCGGAGAAGTCGCTGCCCTTCAGAGCGACGACATCGTCGGAGATCCCGCGGCGCTGACGAAGGATGTCAGCGAGATTGCGGATCGGCTCGCCCTGGGCGCCTTCGGCGACTGGCGCGGGAAGCTCGTAGGACTGACGGGCAGAGGTCATGGCGGCTCCAATGTGTCGCGGGTCACTGACTGTCTATCATGACCCGCGTGTCAGACCCAGCCGCCTGCTTCGAAGTAGGCCACGGATGGCGCCGCAAGCTTGTCCGGCGCGGGCTCGGCGCTGATGGGCATCGGCCCTCGGCCGAATCAGTGGCGAGGCGCGACGACCTGCCGCTTGGCGCTGATCACGCCGGTGTCGAAGCCGGCGAGGTGTAGCCCGCCGTGGAAGCGTGCATGCTCGATCTTTAGGCAGCGGTCCATGACGACGTTCAGCCCGGCACCCTCGGCGGTGCGGGCGGCCTGTTCGTTCCAGAGGCCGAGCTGGATCCAGAGGGTCCTCGCGCCGTGCTCGATCGTCTCCTCCGCGACGCCGGGGAGGTCGGCGTCCTTCCGGAAGACGTCGACGATGTCGACGGTCTCCGGTAGCTCGGCCAGGGAGGGGTAGACCGGGTGCCCCAGGATCTGCTTCTCCACCGGGTTCACGAAGTAGAGGTCATACGGCGCCGACGACAGCAGGTAGGTGGCGACGAAGTACGACGCGCGGGATGGCTTCGACGACGCGCCGACGATCGCGATGCTGCGGGCCTCGCCGAGGTAGCGCAGTCGCTCGGCGGCGGTGGGACCTACCCAGGTGCGCTCAGCCATCACTTCCCCTTCATCGCGGTTGTCAGCGCCTGGTCGAGATCCCAGAGGATGTCGTCGACGTCCTCCAGCCCGACCGAGATGCGGATCAGGTCGTCGGGCACTCCGGCGGTCGCGAGCTGATCGTGCGTGAGCTGGCGATGCGTGGTGGACGCCGGATGAAGAATGAGGGTGCGTGTATCGCCGACATTGGCCAGATGCGAGGCGAGCTGACAGGCCTCGATGAACCGTTCGCCGGTCTCGCGACCACCGCGGACGCCGAACGAGAATACCGATCCGGGGCCCTGCGGCAGGTACCGCTTGGCGCGTTCGTAGTGAATGTGTGAGGGGAGACCGGCGTAGTTCACGTAGGCGACGCGCTCGTCCGCCTCAAGCCATTGGGCTACCCGATGGGCGTTGGCGACATGCTCATCCATGCGCTGAGCGAGCGTCTCGATGCCCTGTAGCAGCTGGAAAGCAGCGAACGGCGTAAGAGCGGGACCGATGTCGCGCAGCTGCTCCATGCGCAGCTTCGTAAGGAACCCGTACTCCCCGAAGTTGCCGTGCCAGGTCACGCCGCCGTACGACGGAACAGGGGTGGTCATATCGGGGAAGTTCCCGTTGTCCCAAGGGAAGCGGCCCGACTCGACGACGACGCCGCCGAGGGTCGTTCCGTGTCCGCCGAGGAACTTCGTCGCCGAGTGGATCACGATGTCGGCCCCGTGCTCGAGTGGGCGGATCAGGTAGGGCGTGGCGAGCGTCGAGTCGATGACGAGAGGCAGGCCGGCAGCGTGCGCGACCTCAGCGAGTCCCGCTATATCGGCGATCTCGCCTGACGGGTTGGCGATCGTCTCGGCGTAGACGGCGCGCGTGCGGTCTGTGATCGCGGCCGCGTAGTCGGCGGGGTCGGTGCCGGGCACGAAGGTGGTGGACACGCCGAAGCGGCGCAACGTGATGTCGAGCTGGGTGACGGTCCCGCCGTACAGCTGGGATGCGGCCACGATGTGATCGCCTGCACCTGCGAGGGCGGCGAAGACCAGGAACTCGGCGCTCATGCCGGACGAGGCGGCGACCGCGCCGATGCCACCTTCGAGGGAGGCCATGCGCTCCTCGAACGACGCGACGGTCGGGTTGGCGATGCGCGAGTAGATGTTGCCGTACTTCTGAAGTGCGAACAGGTTGGCCGCGTCGTCGGCGTCCTCGAACACGAACGACGTGCTCTGGTAGATCGGGACCGCCCGAGCGCCGGTGACGGCGTCAGGCGTTCCGCCCGCGTGAAGGGCGCGGGTGCGGAAGCCGAACTGGTGCTCGCCCATCTGTTGCCTGTCTTTCCGGGTGGTCTGCGTCGATGGTAGACCGTGGCGACCGGCGCCGGCGTCCGGCTTATAGGGTCGAGCGACAGCCCGTGTCCGGGCCGAGCCGATCCACGAGGAGCAAGTGATGCGAGTAGCGAACGTCGGCGGGCGACTACACCTGATGACTGCGGGTCACGAGGGTGTCGATGTGGAGCAGGTGAGCGGCGGTCGGTTCGGGTCGGACCCGACCGCGATCTACGAACGGTGGGATGAGTTCGTCGCCTGGGCCTCGAGCGCGGACCTGCCCCGGGGTAGCGAGCTGGCCAAGGAGGACCTCGAGGCGCCGGTGCCGTTCCCGAAGCAGACCTTCGCGCTCGGGCTGAACTTCAAGGACCACGCCGCCGAGACCGGGATGGACCTGCCGGAGGAGCTGCAGGTCTTCACCAAATGGTCGTCATCCTTCTGCGGTCCGATCGCGGAGGTGCCCTTGGTCGAGGGCGACCTGATCGACTGGGAGGTCGAGCTGGTCGTCGTCATCGGCGCCGGCGGCCGCGACATCTCTGAGGCGGACGCGTGGGACCACGTCGCTGGTCTCACGATGGGCCAGGACATCTCGGCTCGCCGCCGGCAGGGCCGCGGAACGCGTCAGTTCTCGATCGCGAAGTCCTTCCGCAACTACTCGCCGATGGGTCCGGTCGTGGTGACCCCGGACGAGATGAACAACCGGGACGACATCCGGCTCGGGTGCTCGGTCAACGGCGAGTCGCGCCAGGACGGGCGCACCGGCGAGATGATCTTCCCGATCCCTAAGGCGATCGCCGATCTGTCGTCGATCGTCGAGCTCTACCCGGGCGACCTGATCTGGACCGGGACGCCGGCCGGGGTCGGCCAGGGCCGCAAGCCGCGCCAGTTCCTCAACGACGGCGACGTCCTCGAGTCCTGGATCGAAGGCATCGGCACCATGCGCCAGGCCTTCCGCTCCTGATCCCACCCACCACCGCTCGCTCGTGGTTGCGGGCACTGTCGTCCTGCCGCGTCTCCGTGCGCTTCGCGCTCGTCGACGACCGTGGTGAGGGCTCCGTCCGCGGTGCGCGGTCGATTTGCTTCCGTCCGTGGTGCGGGGTTGGTTCACACGGTCGTCGATGTCCGGCGTAGCCGGGCAGAGACGTCGTGGGGTGCTGGTTCTCTTGCGCCGGGCGGGTCTGGTGCAGGTTGGCCAGCGGCGCGCCGGTACGCCGTTGGCGGTGGTTGCGGACATTGTTGTCCTGCGGCGTCTCCGTGCGCACTGCGTGCGCACGTCGACGACCGTGTCGAGGGCGCCGTCGGCGGCGTGGGGACGAAGACCGTGTTGAGGCCGCGTCCGTGGTGCGGGGACGACCGCGGGGCGGCGTAGGGACGACTGCGGGGCTAGAGGTACGTGGCGAGGTCGGTGGTGAGCTCGGCGGCCGCTGAATCACAGGCCTTCGAGATGCCGGCCATGCCGAAGAAGCCGTGGATCAGCGTCGGGTAGGCGCGCAGCGTGACGTCGACCCCGGCTTTCTGCAGCACCTCGGCGTACGCCGTCCCTTCGTCGCGCAGCGGGTCGTAACCGGCCACTGCGACGATCGTCGGGCACAGTCCGACTGGATCGCCATACAGCGGTGACATCCGCGGATCGGCGCGGTCCTCGTCGGCGGCGTACGCCTCCTCGAAGGCGTCGATGTCGGAGCGGGTGAGCCGGTAGCCGGTCGCGTTCTGGGTCCTCGACAGGTAGTCGCCCTGGAGGTCGGTCACCGGGTATAGCAGCAGGGCCGCCGCCAGCTCGACACCCTCGTCACGGGCCTGTTGCGCAACGGCCGCGGCGAGATTCGCGCCGGCCGAGTCCCCGGCCGTCGCCAGCTTCCCTCCGCCGTACGAGTCCAGGTCGGCGGCGATCGTCGAGAGCGCCGCCCAGCAGTCGTCGTACGCCGCGGGGAACGGGTGCTCGGGCGCGAGTCGGTAGTCCACCGAGACCACGACACGACCCGTGTCACGGGCGATACGGCTGCAGAACCGATCGTGTGTGTCGAGATCGCCGACTACCCAGCCACCACCGTGGAAGAACACCACAGTTCCCGGCTTCCCCGAGCCCGTGGAATATACCCGAATGGGTACCGACCGGCCGCTGGCCTCGAGCAGGCGGTCCTCCACCTGCAGCCCCTCAAGGCCCGCGGCAGCCGCGAGCGCGGCGGTGCGGTAGGCAGCACGGGAGGCTGCGACGTCCGTACCGTCGAAGATCGGCGGAGCGCCCGCCGCCGCGATCTGGTCGAGCAGCTTCTGGGTGTCGGGGTCAACTGGCATGGCGGTCTCCTGGGGGTCGGCTTCTTTCCGAAACTACTTCGCGCCGTCCGCTATGCAAACCGCTCGGGTCACCGGGGTGGCCGTGACGGGACGAACAACGCCTCCTCCGGGATGACGCGGCCGGTCCTCGAGTCGACGATCGACCGGCGGCCGTCCGCGACCCGCAGCTCGAGCTGGGAACCGATCGGTAGATCCCAGATGCCGATCAGGGCGGGCTCGATGTTGCAGACGGTGTTGAAGTCCACCACCTGCCAGTTGGCGGTGTCCTCCAGGTACTCGCTGGTGTCCGCGGCGCTGAAGATCCGCCAGCCGTTGTCGACCTTGCCATCGCGGGAGGGCTCGCGGTCCATCCAGCGAACCGGAGCGACTCCGGACGTCACGTTCTTCGTCGTCATGCACGCGCCGGCGTTCGGGATGAAGACGATCTGCTCGGCCATGAGGCGGCTTCCTTCGCACGTGGGGGATGGCAGGGCGGGTACCAGCGTATGACGCCTGCGCCCGCTACGACGGCCGCGCCATTTCGGTGGACGCCGAACTGAGGTAAAATCGTTCGCACTACTAACAACCGCGCAGTGCGCCACTGCCGACGCATGGATCTGGATGCGGATGTCCCTGCGCTCACGTCACTACACATCGCGAACAGGTCCGCTGGTCGCGATCCTGTCGCTCACCGGCGTCACGGTGAGCGTGATGCAGACGCTCGTCATCCCGCTGATGCCCCACCTGCCGCGGATCCTCGATGCAGCCGCGGACGACGCCACTTGGGTGCTCACCGTGACCCTGATGGTCGGCGCGGTGAGCACGCCGATCGCCGGGCGGCTCGCCGACATGGTGGGCAAACGCCGCATGCTGCTGCTGACGCTTGGCTTCATGATTGCCGGATCGGTGCTGTGCGCGCTCTCCTCGAGCCTGGCGCCGATGCTGGTCGGCCGGGCCCTGCAGGGAGTCGGCGTCAGTGCGCTCGCGCTCGGTATCAGCCTCATGCGTGACGTCCTACCAGCACACCGGTTGGGATCCGCGGTCGCCCTGATGAGCGCCACACTGGGCATCGGCGGTGCAGTCGGTCTGCCCGCCTCGGCGATCGTCGCGCAGCATCTCTCGTGGCACTGCCTGTTCGTGGGGTCGGCGGCTCTCGGCATCATCGCCGTCGCCGCCATCGCGATCCTGGTCCCTGAGACGGAGGAGCGGTCTGGGGGCGGCTTCGACTTCGCCGGCGCGCTCGTGCTCTCGGCGGTGCTGCTGCTCGTGCTGTTCGCCTTCACGAAGACCCAGACCTGGGGGTGGCTCGACCCGGGCGTGCTCGGGGGCTTCGCCGGCGCCGCTCTTCTCCTGCTGGCATTTGTGCGCGTCGAGCGGCGTACGCCGCATCCCCTGGTCGACCTCGCGGTGACCTCGCGGCCCGCCGTGCGCAATATCAACCTCGCCTCGATCGCCGTCGGGTTCGCCTTCTACAGCTGCAACCTCGTCGTCACCCAGCTGCTGCAGGCGCCGACCGCGACCGGGTACGGGCTCGGGCAGAGCATGGTGGTAGCCGGCGTCTGTGCCGCACCGATGGGCTTCCTGATGATGCTCATGTCGCCGTACGCCGCCCGCGTGATTCAGCAACGCGGGCCGCGGATGGCTTTCATGGTAGGAATCTCGATCGTCGCCGTCGGCTTCATGGTGGGCGTGTTCTTCCTGGACGGCATCTGGCAGGCCGTTCTGCTGACGATGCTCGTCGGGTCGGGAGTCGCCCTGGCGTACGCCGCGGCGCCGGCGATCATCCTGCGGTCGGTGCCGGTCTCGCAGACCGGTGCCGCTAGCAGCGTCAACCAGCTCTCGCACGCGATCGGAACCTCGCTGGCCTCCGCGGTTCACGGTGGCATTCTCGCGACCGCGTTCGTACCTGGCGGAACGCAGTATGGACCGTTGAACCCCTTTCAGCTGTGCTTCGCGCTCGCGGTGGCGGGGTGCCTGCTGGCGTTCGTGTTCGCGTGGCGGATTCCTGACGTGCCCGCCCTCGCCCCAACAGTTCAGCCGCCTGCTGCGCTCATCTCCACCGAGACAGACTCGCCGCTGACCGAGTCGCCACTGGCCGAGTCGCCACTGACCGACCCGCCACTGACCGACCCGCCACGGGCCGCAGCGGTGCCGGTGATGCGCCGAGCGCCCAGGACGCCCCGTCGTCCGGCGGCCCGTCGCCGTCCGTCCGCTCGCCCCGCAGACCGTCGACCCACCGCCTGATACCTGGATAGAGTCCGAGAGAACAGCGACCAGAGGAGATCCCATGCGCAGAGCCGCCATCGTGAACCCCGTCCGCACCGCCGTCGGCGCCTACGGCGGCTCGCTGAAGGACGTCCCCGTCGAGGACCTCGCCGCGACCGTCGTCAAGGAGGTCATGCAGCGCTCGGACGTCGACCCGGCGCTCATCGAGGACGTCGTGTTCGCGCAGTCCTACCCCAACGGCGAGACGCCGTGCCTCGGTCGGTGGGTGGCCATGCACGCCAATCTGCCCACCGAGACCCCCGGCATGCAGCTGGATCGCCGCTGCGCAGGCGGTCTGATGTCGATCGTCACCGGCGCCATGATGGTGCAGTCCGGTGCCGCGGACGTCGTCATCGCCGGCGGCGCCGAGTCGATGAGCCGCATCGAGCACTACACCACCGGCGCCCGATGGGGCACCAGAGCCGGCGGCATGATGCTGCACGACCGCCTAGATCGCGGCCGCGAGCGCTCGCAGCCGGTATGGCGGTACGGGGAGATCAGCGGGATGATCGAGACCGCGGACATCCTGGCCGCGCAGCAGGGCGTGACGCGTGAGGAGGCCGACGAGTACTCCGTGCGCTCGCACCAGCGCGCGGTCGAGGCGTGGGAGGCCGGCCGATTCGACGACGAGGTGGTCCCCGTCGAGGTGCCGCAGCGCAAGGGCGATCCGATCCAGTTCGCCAAGGACGAGGGAATCCGACCGGGCACGACGATGGAGTCGCTGGCCAAGCTGCGGGTGCTGCGCAAGGACGGCGTCGTCACCGCTGGCAATGCCTCCCAGCAGAACGACGCCGCGGCGGCCTGCCTGATCGTTGCCGAGGACAAGCTCGACGAGCTCGGCCTGACCCCGATGGGCTTCCTGCACAGCTGGAGCGCGGTCGGCTGCGAGCCCGGCACGATGGGGTGGGGCCCGGTGCCCGCCGTCCAGAAGCTGTTCGGAAAGAACGGGCTGTCGTGGGATGACATCGACCTGGTCGAGCTCAACGAGGCCTTCGCGGCGCAGGTGCTCGCCGTCCTCAAGGGCTGGGAGTGGAACGACCCGGAGAAGCTGAACGTGAATGGCGGCGGCATCTCGCTCGGTCACCCGATCGCGGCGACCGGCGTCCGGATCATGACCTCGCTGCTGCACGAGATGCAGCGCCGCGATGCGAAGTACGGCCTGGAGACCATGTGTGTGGGCTCGGGCCAGGGCATGGCCGCCGTCTTCGAGCGCGCCTAACCACCCAGAAACCCACCTGCGGTACGTTTCGCCACGCTATAGCGAGGCGAAACGTACCGCAGGTGGGTTTAGCGAGGCAGAACGTACCGCAGGTGGTTAGCCGTTCTGGACCTGGTCCTTGGCCTGCTCGGCGTGGCTCTGGACGGCGTCCTTGGACTGCTCAGCGGACTGCTTGACGTTGTCCGCCGCGGACTGCCCGTCCTGCTTGACGTGGTCGACGGCCTGTTGGGCGTCGCCCTTGACCTGGTCGACGGCCTCCTGAGCGGCCGGCTTGAGGTTCTCGCCCATCTCGCGAGCCTGCTGCTTGGCGTCCTCCATGAGCGGCTGTACCTGCTCCTTGAGGGACTCGGCCGCGCGGCGCTCCTCGCGGGAGGCCGGCAGCAGCGAACCGAGCAGCCAGCCCGCACCGAGAGCGACCAGGCCAGCCGCCATCGGGTTGCCACGGGTCTGGCGCTTGATCTGCTGCGGCATCTCCCGCGCGCTGTCGGCCATGTTCTGGGCCGACTGCTTGGCCGAGTCCATCGCCGACTCTGCCGATTGCTTGGCGGAGTCGAGCGTCGAGTTCGAGGAGCCATAGCCGTAGTCGGGGCTGCCCATGATGCTCTCCTTGATCGAGCGGACCTTCTCGCCCACGGCGCGCTTCTGACGCTCCACGATGTTGCCGGGGGCAACCGACTGGCCCAGTTCGTTGACGTTGTAGCTCAGATCTCGACGGGTCGCCTCGATCTCGCGACGGATCTGGTCGGGGTCACGTTCAGACATTGGTGTGCTCATTTCCCTTGAGTGCGTCGGGGATCCTGCTTGCCGTCTCCGCGGTCCGAGGCAACCCCTTGATCTTGTTCATCTCGCTGCGGCCCATCATGGCCATGACGACCGCGGCGATCACCCACAGCACGCCCACGATCAGGGCGGCCCAGCCGAAACTCTCGATCAGGTTCGCGATGCCCCACCAGAGGGCGATCGACAGAAAGATCAGCGCCAGGTGCCCGGCGACGCCGGCTCCGGCGAACAAGCCCGCGCCCTTACCTGCGCGGGTCGCCGACTGCTTGATCTCGGCCTTCGCGAGCTCGGTCTCCTGCCGGACCAGCGTCGAGATGTCCGCGGTGATGTTCGAGAAGATCTCGCCCACGTTGCTGATCGGCTGTCCGAGATCCTGGTGGACCTGGGTCGAGCCAGTGGCCGACGGGTGCTGGCCTGGACCGTCCTGCTGGAAGGACGGCGGCTGCTGCGCCGGTGCGCTCGCTCCATGTCTCGGTGGCGGGTAACCCTGCGCGGGGCCCCGTTGCTGTTGCGGGTCGGTCATCGGCCACCCCGATCATCGAAACGCGGGTCGGCCGGTGCCCCGCCCGTGGCGGCGCTCCACCGAGGATCCCGCGGTGCCTGGTCGGGCTGGCCGGTGAGCGGATCCAGGCCCGGCTGCTGGGCCAAGGGATGCCCGGCCTGCGGCGGGACGCCGGTCGGCGCGGTTCCTCCGTTCGGAACGGGACCGCCCGTCGGGACCCGGTATTGCGGGTCGACCGGGTCGACGGCAGTCTCCCAGCCGGCCTGCCGGGAGCGGTAATCATCCTGCCCGCCAAGCCGCTCTCCGCCGCGAAGCTGCGCACCGCCGGAGTAGGCGCGCGCGGACTGCGCGCTGTCGTCGTCCGCGGTCAGGCCGCGGGTGAGCCGGCCGGCGAGCACTCCGGCGCCGGCGGCGAGCGCCAAGAACATGGCCGGACGGCGGGCGGCAAACCGACGAACGTCGTCCAGGACCTCGCCCGGCTGGCGGTTCTCCAGCCAGCTGGCGACGTCGCCGGCCTTGTCGGCGGCCTGCTGGGCCAGGTCGTTCATCGGCCCGTTCTCGTCGTTGGAGCGGACCATTGTCTGCAGCTCGCTGGCGAGATTGCGAATGTTGCCGGCCAGGCGCTGCTGCTGAGAGCCGGCCTGATCGCCGAGTTCGGTCCTGGCCTGGTCCATCAGCTGACGGGCTTGTGCCTGTGCGCTGCTGGCAACCTGCCTGACCTCCTCCTTGGCGGTCTCTGCTACCTGCTGGCCCTCGCGCTTGGCGTCCTGAGCGACCGAGGCCGCCTCGTCCTTCGCGTGACTGGCGACCTCGCGGCCCTGCTGCTTGGCCTCGTCGGTCTTGGAGCCGTCAGTAGTGGGGTCGGTACCGCGTGGCTGCGGCGACTGGAACTGGGATCCCTGTGTCATCTTCTCTCCTCGGGGTGGCGCAAACGGACATTGCTCGCCCGTGGTCGTGACAGGGTCCTACCCATCGGTTGGCCGTCGGTAACCATTCGCTCTTCCCGCCTCACACCCGCCCTACATTGCGCTGATCGCACCGCCGTCCTCCCGGGACAACGGGTACGCGCCGGGGGAGTTCGGGGGCCGTAGGTGGCTCGCGTCGGGACTGAGACGTATGTCCCGGTTTCTGCTGCATTCACCGGCGCCCTGTAAACTTTCCTACGCTCTGGCCGACGCCGTCCAGACGCTTCGACCTTGTACCTCTCGGACGAACAGGACGGTGACCTTTCATGTCGCACGCCAGTTTCTCTGCGCTCCCGGCCAGCCAGGGCCTCTACCGTCGCGAGCACGAGCACGACGCCTGCGGTGTGGCCATGGTGGCCACGATGCGCGGCCATGGCGGCCACGACATCGTGCAGCACGCCCTGACGGCGCTGCGCAACCTCGATCATCGCGGCGCCACCGGCGCAGATCCGCTCGTCGGCGACGGCGCCGGCATCCTCATGCAGATTCCCGACGCCTTCCTGCGTCAGGTCGCGGACTTCGACCTGCCCGCCGTCGAGTCGTACGCCGTCGGCATGGCCTTCCTGCCGATGGAGGAGGAGGCTCGCCGGACGGCGGTCGCCGACATCGAGCGGATCGCGCACGAGGAACACCTGAAGGTGCTCGGCTGGCGTGACGTGCCGGTCGCTGCCGACATCGTCGGGCAGGTCGCCCGCGACTGCATGCCGCACTTCGCGCAGCTGTTCGTCACCAGCGGATTCGGCAAGGCGACCGGGATCGGCCTGGACCGGCTCGCCTACGGGCTGCGCAAGCGCGCCGAGCACGAGGCCGAGGTCTACTTCGCCTCGCTGTCTGCCCGCACCCTCGTCTACAAGGGCATGCTGACCACGAGCCAGCTCGAGCCGTTCTTCCCGGACCTCTCCGACGCCCGCATGCGGACCTCGCTGGCACTGGTGCACTCGCGATTCTCGACCAACACCTTCCCGTCGTGGCCGCTGGCGCACCCCTTCCGGATGATCGCGCACAACGGCGAGATCAACACCGTGAAGGGCAACCGCAACTGGATGCGCGCGCGTGAGTCGCAGCTCACCTCCGACATCATCCCCGGTGACATCAAGCGGCTGTTCCCGATCTGCTCGCCCGACGCCTCCGACTCGGCCACCTTCGACGAGGTCCTCGAGCTGCTGCACCTAGGCGGGCGTTCGCTGCCGCACGCGGTGCTGATGATGATCCCCGAGGCGTGGCAGAACCACGAGACGATGGACCCGGCCCGCCGCGCGTTCTACGAGTACCACTCGATGTTCATGGAGCCGTGGGACGGACCGGCCTGCGTCACCTTCACCGACGGCACCGTCGTGGGCGCCGTCCTCGACCGCAACGGCCTGCGCCCGGGGCGCTACAGCGTCACCGACGACGGGCTGGTCGTGCTGGCCTCCGAGTCCGGCGTGCTCGACCTCGAGCCGGGGCGCGTCGTCCGCACCGGCCGCCTGCAGCCGGGCCGAATGTTCCTGGTCGACACCGAGCACGGCCGCATCATCGAGGACGACGAGATCAAGGCCGGCCTGGCCGCCGCGCAGCCCTATCAGGAGTGGCTCGACGAGGGCGTCGTCCGCCTGGAGGACCTGCCCGAGCGTGAGCACATCGTGCACACCGCCTCCTCGGTCGCCCGCCGCCAGCAGACCTTCGGCTACACCCACGAGGAGCTGCGGATCATCCTCAAGCCGATGGCCCGCACCGGCGGCGAGGCGCTCGGGTCGATGGGTACCGACACCCCGATCGCAGTGCTCTCGAAGCGCCCGCGGCTGCTGTTCGACTACTTCACCCAGCTGTTCGCGCAGGTCACCAACCCGCCGCTGGACGCCATCCGCGAGGAGCTGGTCACCTCGCTCGGCACGTCGATCGGCCCGGAGTGCAACCTGCTGTCGGTGTCGGCGGCGCACGCTCGTCAGCTGGCGCTGAAGTTCCCGGTGCTCGACAACGACGAGCTGGCCAAGATCGTGCACATCAACGCGGACGGCGACCAGCCCGGTTACGCCACCCACGTCGTCCGCGGCCTCTACGACCACCTGCAGGGCGGCCAGGGCATCGCCGACCGGCTTCAGGAGATCTTCGAGGAGGTCTCCGAGGCGATTCGCAAGGGTGCCCGCTTCATCGTGCTGTCCGACCGCGACTCCGGCCGTGACTACGCGCCGATCCCGTCGCTGCTGCTCACCGCCGCCGTCCATCACCACCTCATCCGGGAGAAGACCCGCACCCGCGTCGGCCTGATCGTGGAGGCCGGCGACGTCCGCGAGGTGCACCACGTCGCGCTGCTGGTGGGCTACGGCGCCGCCGCCGTCAACCCCTACCTGGCGATGGAGTCGGTCGAGGACCTCTGCCGACGCGGGCTCCTGGAGGGCGTCGAGCCCGAGCAGGCGGTCAAGAACCTCATCAAGGCGCTCGGCAAGGGCGTGCTGAAGGTGATGAGCAAGATGGGCATCTCGACCGTGCCGTCGTACTGCGGCGCGCAGGTGTTCGAGGCGATCGGCCTGAGCCAGGAGCTCATCGACACCTACTTCACCGGGACCACCAGCCAGCTCGGCGGCATCGGCCTCGACGTCATCGCGAAGGAGGCCGCCGACCGGCACGCCGTGGCCTACCCACCGGAGGGCGTGGAGATCCCCGACCGCCCCCTGTGGACCGGCGGCGAGTACCAGTGGCGTCGGGACGGCGAGCCGCACCTGTTCAACCCGGAGACAGTCTTCCGGCTGCAGCACTCCACCCGCCAGAAGCGCTACGACATCTTCAAGCAGTACACGACTGCCGTGGACGACCAGGCGCAGCAGCTGATGACGCTGCGCGGATTGTTCGAGTTCGCCGGTGCCGACGTCACCGGCCGCGAGCCGATCTCGATCGACGAGGTCGAGCCGGTGAGCGAGATCGTGAGGCGGTTCTCGACCGGCGCGATGTCCTACGGCTCGATCTCGAAGGAGGCGCACGAGACCCTCGCGATCGCGATGAACCGGCTCGGCGCGAAGTCGAACACCGGTGAGGGCGGCGAGGACGCCGACCGGTTGGTCGATCCCACCCGACGGTCGGCGATCAAGCAGGTCGCCTCGGGTCGCTTCGGCGTCACCAGCCACTACCTGACCGAGGCCGACGACATCCAGATCAAGATGGCGCAGGGCGCCAAGCCCGGCGAGGGTGGCCAGCTTCCCGGTCAGAAGGTCTACCCGTGGGTGGCCAAGACCCGGCACTCCACGCCCGGCGTCGGCCTGATCTCGCCGCCGCCGCACCACGACATCTACTCGATCGAGGATCTCGCACAGCTGATCCACGACCTGAAGAACGCCAACCCAAGCGCCCGGATCCACGTCAAGCTGGTCTCCGAGATCGGCGTCGGCACAGTCGCGGCGGGCGTGTCGAAGGCGCACGCGGACGTCGTGCTGATCTCCGGCCATGACGGCGGGACCGGTGCCTCGCCGCTAACCTCGCTGAAGCACGCGGGCGCGCCGTGGGAGCTCGGCCTGGCCGAGACCCAGCAGACGCTGAAGCTCAACGGGCTGCGCGACCGCATCGTCGTCCAGACCGACGGTCAGATGAAGACCGGCCGGGACGTCGTGATCGCCGCGCTGCTTGGGGCCGAGGAGTTCGGCTTCTCGACCGCGCCGCTGATCGTTTCGGGCTGTGTGATGATGCGCGTGTGCCATCTCGACACCTGCCCGGTCGGCGTCGCCACCCAGAACCCCGACCTGCGGGCCAGGTTCAGCGGTAAGCCCGAGTTCGTCGAGACCTTCTTCGAGTACATCGCCGAGGAGGTCCGTGAGCACCTGGCCGCCCTCGGCTTCCGCTCGATCCAGGAGGCCATCGGCCACGTCGAGAGCCTGAAGGTCGACAAGGCGATCGAGCACTGGAAGGCCTCGGGCATGGACCTGAGCCCGATCCTCGCCGCGGTCGAGGACCCGACCGGCGGTACGCCGTACTGCTCGGGCGTGCAGGACCACGGTCTCGACAAGGCGCTCGACCAGCAGTTGATCGCGCTCGCTCGCCCCGCGATCGACAACGGCGAGCAGGTGCGTGAGCAGGTCGCGATCCGCAACGTGAACCGGACCGTCGGCACGATGCTCGGCCACGAGGTCACCAAGGCACACCCGAGCGGCCTGCCGGACGGCGCGATCGAGCTGACCCTGACCGGCTCGGCGGGCCAGTCCTTCGGCGCGTTCGTGCCCGCGGGAGTCACCCTCGTGCTGCAGGGCGACGCCAACGACTACGTCGGCAAGGGACTGTCCGGTGGGCGACTCGTCGTCCGACCGGACCAGCGTGCCCCGCTGATCGCCGAGGAGAACGTGATCGCCGGCAACGTCATCGGCTATGGCGCGACCAGCGGCGAGATCTTCCTACGCGGCAAGGTCGGCGAGCGCTTCTGCGTCCGCAACTCCGGCGTCACCGCCGTCGTCGAGGGCGTGGGCGACCACGGCTGCGAGTACATGACCGGTGGCACGGTGCTGATCCTGGGCCAGACCGGCCGCAACTTCGCCGCCGGCATGTCCGGTGGCGTGGCCTACGTGCTCGACCTTGACGAGCGGCTGGTGAACACTGAGCTGGTCGACGTCATCGACCTGCGGCCCGGCGACATGGAGGTCGTTCGGCAGCTGCTGGAGGACCACGTGCGGTGGACCGGCTCGAGCGTGGCCAAGAAGCTCGCCGCCGACTGGGACGCGGCGCGCTCACGCATCAAGGTCGTGCTCCCGCGCGACTACCAGCGAGTCCTCGACGTCCGTGAAGAGGCCATCGCAGAGGGACTCGACCCCGACGGCACCGAGGTGTGGGGCCGCATCATGGAGGTTTTCAATGGCTGATCCACAGGGTTTCCTGAAGCATCGCGAGCGCGAGCTGCCCAAGCGGCGCCCGGTCGACGTACGCATCCAGGACTGGAAGGAGGTCTACGAACCGCAGGACCCCGACCAGCTCAAGAGGCAGGCCTCGCGCTGCATGGACTGCGGTATCCCGTTCTGCCACTCCGGCTGCCCGCTGGGCAACCTGATCCCGGAATGGAACACCTTCGCCTGGCGCGGAGACAAGAAGTCCGGCATCGACCGGCTGCACGCGACCAACAACTTCCCGGAGTTCACCGGCCGGCTGTGCCCGGCTCCCTGCGAGACCGCCTGCGTGCTGGGCATCAACCAGCCCGCGGTCACCATCAAGCAGATCGAGGAGCAGACGGCCGAGAACGCGTTCGCGGCCGGCCTGGTGCCGCCGCTGCCGCCGGAGCGGCTGACCGGCAAGACCGTCGCCGTGGTCGGCTCAGGCCCTGCAGGTCTCGCCGTCGCGCAGCAGCTGACCCGCGCCGGGCACACCGTCGCCGTCTACGAGCGCGACGACAAGCCTGGTGGCCTGATGCGGTACGGCATCCCGGAGTTCAAGATGGAGAAGGCGATCCTCGATCGCCGGATCGACCAGATGAAGGCCGAGGGCACCCGCTTCCGCACGTCGGTCGAGGTCGGCAAGGACATCACCGGCAAGGAGCTGCGGGACCGGTACGACGCCGTCGTCATCGCCACGGGCGCGACCGTACGTCGTGACCTGCCGGTACCGGGCCGCGAGCTGACCGGCATCTACCAGGCGATGGATTACCTGCCGCAGGCCAACCGTGCCGCCCTGGGCGAAGAGGTCGCGGACCAGATCCTGGCGACCGGCAAGGACGTCATCGTGATCGGCGGCGGCGACACCGGCGCCGACTGCATCGGCACCGCCCTGCGTCAGGGAGCGAAGTCGGTCACCTCGCTGGAGATCATGCCCAAGCCGGGGGAGGACCGTCCCGAGCACCAGCCGTGGCCGACCTACCCGATGATCTTCCGCATCGCCTCGGCGCACGAGGAAGGCGGCGAGCGGCTGTACGCGCTCTCCACCAAGGAGATCCTCGGTGACGAGGACGGCAACGTCCGCGCGCTGAAGGTCGCCGAGGTCGAGATGAAGGATGGCGCCTTCGAGGAGGTCCCCGGTTCCGAGCGCGAGATCCCCGCGCAGGCGGTGTTCCTGGCGATGGGCTTCCTCGGTCCTGAGTCAGAAGGGTTCATCGACCAGCTCGGCGTCCCGCTCGACGAGCGCACCAACGTCGTCCGCGACAACGACTACCAGACCAGCGTCCCAGGCGTCTTCGCGTGCGGTGACGCGGGCCGCGGCCAGTCACTGATCGTGTGGGCGATCGCCGAAGGCCGGGCGTGCGCCAAGGGCGTCGACGAGTTCCTGATGCGCGCCCCCTCGCAGCTACCGCGCCCGGTCAACCCCACCGACCGCCCCTTGGTGGTCTAGCGACGTTGTAGTGACGTTCTGCGGTGCGTCAGCCGGGGATAACCGCGCCCCGCCTTTACCCCGCACGAGGGGGAGTCGATCACCACCGGTCGTCCTCGCTCGTGCGGCTGGGGTTTCAAAGGGTGGCGAGGAGGTCGCCGAGGCCGTGGGCGGCGCGGCCGGGCATCCGGCCCGACGTCCGCACCCGCGGATGCCGCGGGGTAGCCACGGTCCCGCCGGCAGCCCGGATCGCCTCGATGAGATGGTGCTCCTCGCCGTGCGCTACGGAGGGGAAGCCTCCGGCGGCCAGATAGGCGTCGAGCCGGACGGCGAGGTTGGCGGCGTACACATGCCGGTGCCCGCCGTCATCGGTCAGCCCCGCCTCGACGATGTGGTCGTACGCCGCACGCTGCTGCGCGTTGGCGCTCCAGTCGACCAGGTCGGTCATCCCGGCCACTGCGACGGCGTCCTCCCGGGCAGCGGCCTGCAGCATCTGGCTGATCCACTGCGGCGGGACGATCGAATCTGCGTCGGTCGAGAGCAGCCAGGTCGTCGGAGCGTGCATTCCCGGGGTGAGCATGGCGTTGATCAGTCGCCGCCGTACGCCGCCGACCGTCCGCGAGCGCTTGTCGCGCAGCACGGTCACATCGACGCCGTCGGCCGAGGCCAGCCTCGCGCCGGCGACCGCGAAGGTGTCGTCCGTGCAGCGATGCGCTGATACGCCTATCGAGATGTCGAACGGGCACTGCGAACGCAAGTCGTCCACGGCCTGTACCGCGGCCTCCAGCGCGCGCCCCAGCAGGAGCTGCTCGTTATGCGCCGGGATCGCCACCAGAACTCGTGGACGCATGCGGGGTGGTGTCATCGAGCCTCCCGGTCGACGGGATGGTGACCGGAGTTGGCTGTCGAGGTCGTCTCGGATTCTACCCGTGAGCGCCGACATTCAATCACGCCGCGGTTTAGCGGTAGCCGGGAGCGGGCACGCCAGTAGCCGACGGGCCTGCCGATGATCCGGCCTGCCCGCCGCCACCCGCGCCAGCTGGTGGTGCATCCCGCAGAGCAGGAGACTTCCATGACCGACTCCAAGAAGTCCGCCAAGCCCGCCGCCGCGAAGTCTGCGAAGCCGGCAAAGTCCGACTCGAAGGCCACCAAACCGGCCGGCGAGAAGGCGCGCAAGCAGAACAAGAGCAAGAAGGGCCAGCCCGGCGTCCCCACCCCTGCGCCCGCCGAGACCCTCCCCGCGCAGGGGGCTTCGGACAGCGAGATCAGCATCGACCAGGTTCGCGGGCACGGCGACGAGACGCGCCAGCAGACCACCCAGCGCGAGCACACGATGACCACCGCGCAGGGCATCCCGATGGCCGACGACCAGAACTCGCAGCGGATCGGTGAACGCGGACCCGTTCTGTTGCAGGACTTCGCGCTGCGCGACAAGCTGTTTCACTTCGACCACGAGCGGATCCCCGAGCGCGTCGTGCACGCTCGCGGGTACGGCGCGCGCGGCTATTTCGAGGCCTACGAGTCGCTGTCGGACATCACGATGGCCGATCCCTTCCAGGAGGCCGGACGACGCACCGAGGCTTTCGCACGGTTCTCCACGGTGGCAGGCAATCTGGGCTCACCCGACCTGCCGCGCGACATCCGCGGATTCGCCGTCAAGCTCTACACGCAACAGGGCAACTGGGACATCGTGGGCAACAACGCCCCGGTCTTCTTCGTGCAGGATGCGATGAAGTTCCCCGACCTCGTGCACTCGGTGAAGGAGGAGCCGGACCGCGGCTGGCCGCAGGCGGCGTCCGCGCACGACACCTTCTGGGACTTCATCTCGCTCACCCCGGAATCGACCCACACGGTCTTCTGGCTGATGAGCGACCGGGCGATCCCGCGCAGCTTCCGGATGATGGAGGGCTTCGGCGTCCACCCCTTCCGGTTCATCAACGAGGCCGGCAAGTCGAGCTTCGTGAAGTTCCACTGGAAGCCGGTGCTGGGTATGCAGTCGGTGGTGTGGAACGAGGCGGTCAAGATCAACGGCGCCGACAGCGACTTCCACCGCCGCGACCTCTACAACTCCATCGACGCCGGTGATCCGGCCGAGTGGGAGCTGGGCATCCAGGTCTTCGACGAGGAGTTCGCCGACAGCTTCGAGTTCGACATCCTCGACCCGACCAAGATCATCCCCGAGGAGCAGGTGCCGGTGCGGATCGTCGGCAAGCTCGTGCTTGACCAGGTGGTCGACAACGTCTTCGCCGAGATCGAGCAGGTCGCCTTCTGCACCCAAAACATCGTTCCGGGAATCGACTTCACCAACGACCCGCTGCTGCAGGGACGCAACTTCTCCTACCTCGACACGCAGCTCAAGCGGCTCGGAAGCCCGAACTTCACGCACATCCCGGTCAACGCGCCGCGCTGTCCGGTGATGAACTTCCAGCGCGACGGCCACATGACGACCACGCGCCCGTCCGGTCGCGCGTTCTACGAGCCGAACACCCTGGGCAGTGGCGAGAACCCGCGGGAGAATCCTGAGATCGGGTTCACGCCGTACGCGGCCCAGGAGAGCGGGGAGATTCGCGCGCTGCGGGCGGAGTCCTTCGCCGACCACTACAGCCAGGCGCTGCAGTTCTACAACAGCCAGACCGAGGTCGAGCAGGAGCACATCATCGATGCGTTCGTGTTCGAGCTGAGCAAGGTCGAGACTCCGGAGATCCGGGAGCGGATGCTGGCAAACCTCCGCAACGTCGGCGATGTGGGCGAGAAGGTCGCCGAGAAGCTGGGCATGGACCTCCCCGAGAAGGCGGCGGCCAAGGTCCCGACTCGCACCGACCTACCGCAGTCCGACGCCTTGAGCATCCTCAAGAGCGCGAAGGACACCATCCAGGGCCGCAAGGTCGGCGCGCTGATCAACGACGGCACGGACGCCGCACTGCTCACGTCGCTCACCGACGCCGTCGAGAAGGCCGGCGCGATGGTCGAGCTGGTCGGCCCCAAGGTCGGCGGCGTGAAGCTGTCGACCGGCGACAAGCAACCCCTCGACCAGCTCGTGGACGGCGGGCCGTCGGTGCTGTACGACGCGGTGGCGCTGGTGCTCTCCGAGGACGGCGCGGCCGACCTGGTCAAGAACCCGGCGGCGAAGGACTTCGTCAACGACGCTTTCAACCACTACAAGGTGATCGCAGCGACGGACGGCGCACGGCCCCTCATCGACATCCTCGGTGACACGTCCTCCGACGACGGCGTCCTCGCGCTGCAGAACAGCTCGGTGAGTGAGTTCCTCGACAAGTGGGCAGCCGGCCGCGTGTGGGGCCGCCCGATCGGCTGAGTACGAGGCACGATCGGGTGGTGATCAGGAAGATAACTCCCGACGGCCACGCGGACGCGGTGTGGCGGCCGACCCTCGACGGGTTGCCGCGCACCGCGTTCGCGTGCCTCATGCGCGAGATCGCCGGCGCAGCGGCGTCCCCGCGGCTGCTGGTGGTCAGCGCCCACCCGGACGACGAGACCCTTGGCGGAGGCCGGCTCATCGCCGACTGGGTTGCGGCCGGTGGTGAGGTCGGTGCCGTGATCGCGACGGACGGAGAAGCCTGCTTCGACGTGGTCGGTCACGACTACCGAGGCATCGCTGACATCAGGGCGCGGGAGTGGGGAGCCGCGCTCGAGATCCTGGGGGCGCAGCCACTGGCCGCGCTTGGCCTGCCGGACGGCGGCCTGGCCGAGCACGAGCGGGACCTCGCCGCCGAGGTGGCCGGAGTGGTGGCTGACTTCCGGCCCGACGTCATCGCGGGGACCATCGCGGCGGATCCGCATCCGGACCATCAGGTCGTGGGCCGTGTCGTGGAGGCCGTCGCACGGGAACAGCGGCTGCCCCGCCTAGGCTGGCCGGTCTGGCTGACCTATTTCGCCGACCCGCCAGGGCCTTGCGGTCTCGAGGTCGTGGAGTGCTCTGCCGACGCTGAGCAGGCACGGCAGCGGGCATGGGAGTGTTTCGACAGTCAGCGCTCGCCGGTCGCGGACGACCTGACCGCTGTGGTGCCGCCGCAGATGGTCGAGCTGCTGAGCGAACAGCTCGTCGTGCGAGGGGCATCGACGTGACATCGCCGGATTTCGATCGCATGTATCTCGAAGAAGGCGATCCGTGGAAGGTCGGATCGAGCTGGTACGAGCAACGCAAGATCGCCGTTGCTCTCGCATGCCTTGCGGATCCGAGCTACGACCGAGTGCTGGATCCGGCGTGTGGCACGGGCCATCTGGCTCGGGCAGTGGCTGAGCGAAGCGGCGTGGTCGTTGCGAAGGATGCCTCCGCGCCGGCGGTCGAGATCGCACGCCGGGTCTGCGAGTCCGTCGAGAACGTCAATATTGATGTCGCCGCGTTGCCTTACGCGTTTGGAGAAACCGCAGGGCCGTTCGACCTGATCGTGCTCTCGGAGTTCCTCTACTACCTCGACAATGACGCCCGGGCGCGCTCGATCGACAGCGTGCTCGAACGCGCCGCGGACCGCGCCGAGGTCATCGCCGTCCACTGGCGCGACTCACCCGAGGACGGCACCGCTAGCGGCGAGGATGTGCACGCCGAACTGCGCAACTACTTCAAGGCAAAGGGATTTCGACATCAGGTGGCGCACTTCGACGAGGAGTTCGTGATCGACGATTTCACCCGCGGCCACGACCAGCACATCGAATAGTCTCTGCCCCGTCACGTCCTCAGGTAGGTGATCAGATCAGGAGGGCGTGGCCGAGGGTGATCTGGTCGCGCTCGGCGTGGTGCTGACGCACGTACACGCGTATGTCGTCCACCAGTCGCGCGTAGTGCTCGTCCGAGGTCAGCGGGGCCGGTCCCATCGAATGATCCGCATGTCGCAGCACCGTCTCGACGGTCTGCGCGCAGACGTCACGCACTCGAACGGCGCACGGCCACTCAGAGCCCGTAGGCACCGCGCCCGCCGCGACATCCGCCGCCACCTCCCGCAGCACCGCGCGGGCCGCGGCCAGCGCACTGTCACACGCACCGAGGTGCATCAACGCGATCTCGTCAGGGGTGCGACGTTGTGCGGCCCGCAGCATCTGCTGCGCGATACCGACCGCAGCGCCATACCAGATCGCGGCCACACCGACGCCGCCCCAGGCGAACCCGGGCCGCGACAGGTACCACTGCGGCTCACCGATCGGGATGGCTTCGACGCTGTCCATGCGTACCGGGCCGGAGGGGATCAGCGAGAGGCCGCTAGCGACCCACGGAGTGTCTTCGGGCCGGACGCCGTCCTGGCGCATGTTGACCAGGAACAGACCGCGACGCTCGTCGTCCACCCACGCGGTCATCAGCGCGTGCGTCACGTCGCCGGCCAACGAGCACCACGGCTTGACGCCGTCGAGCCTCCACCGATCTCCCGACAGGGTGGCGCTTAGCCGACCGGCGGGTCCTTCGGCCGCATACACGCCCAGGGTAGCGCCGACCGGTGCGTCGATCCCGGCTTGCCCGAGGATGCCGACGGCATCGAGGTGCGGTTCGATCGCGCGGGTCGCCGTCAGATCGACCGAGGCGCACCGCGCGAGCGCATCCCACAGCACGAGGGTGTCCGCCGAGCCAGGGGCGGGCAGGGTTTCGCCGAGCTCGTGAGCGAGCGCCAGGGCACCGGTAATGTCGCGGCGGACGGCGTCCACGCGCTCACGTATGCCGTCGTCCCCCGCGGGATCCAGCCACCAGGTGTGCATGTGGTGCTCCGATCGTAGAAAGGCAGAGGGCCCAGCCACGTCCGCGGCTAGGCCCTCTGGTGCAACTGGTCGGGGTGACAGGATTTGAACCTGCGACCTCTTCGTCCCGAACGAAGCGCGCTACCAAGCTGCGCCACACCCCGGTGAACACCGACTGATTACTGTACTCGATCGCGCGGCTCGCCCGCGAGCAGGTGTGAGGCGAGCGACTAGCCGACACGCACTATCCGGCGCGTGCTGTGAGGGTCAGCAGGGTGGCTTCCGGACGGCAGGCGAAGCGGATCGGCGCGTACGGCGAGGTCCCCAGGCCCGCGCTCACATGCAGTGGGATCGAGCGGCCGGACGGCGCGCCCCACCGCGACACCCACCGCACCTTCCTCCGGTCGATCCCGCAGTTGGTCACCACGGCGCCGTACAGCGGCACCCGCACCTGGCCTCCGTGCGTGTGACCGGCCAGCACCAGGTCATACCCGTCGGCCACGAACCGGTTCAGTACCCGGGGCTCGGGCGAGTGGGTGAGACCGATCCGTACCAGCGCATCCGGATCGGCGGGCCCCGCGATCTCGGCGTACCGGGCGCGTTTGGGGTGCGGGGCGTCGACCCCCGCCAGCGCGATCCGGCGTCCTCCGACCTCGAGGGGGCCGCGGCGGGTGTTCAGGTCGAGCCATCCGCCCCGCGTCAGCCCGTCGTGCAGCTCCGCGAGATCGACGCGCCGTCCGCGCTTGCGGGAGGTCGTCTCGGTGAAGTAGTGCGTGGGGCTCTTGGGAATCGGCGCCCAGTAGTCGTTGTTGCCCCACACGAACGCCCCCGGGAAGTCCAGGAACGGCTCGTGGGCGCGCAGCGAGTTCGCGAAGGCGTCCTCATTGCCGCCGATGTGGTCCCCGGTCGAGACCACCAGGTCAGGCTCGAGGTCGACCAGCGATCGCACCCACTCGACCTTGCGGCGTTGCTGCGGGGTGACGTGCAGGTCGGCCAGCTGAAGGACCCGCACCGGGTCGGCGCCGCGCGGCAGGACAGCGACCTCGAACCGGCGGAGCGTGAAGAGGTTGCGTTCGATGCCGACGGCGTACGCGCCGGTGATCATCCCGGAAGCGACCAGGCCGCCGCTGATCGCCGCGGCCCGCCGCAGAAAGCTGGATCGGTCGGCCACTCGCGTGGTTGCCTAGTCATTCCCCAGGCCGTTGTTGTTCCCGGGGCCGGACGGCGGGCCCTGGGTCGGCGGCTGCTGCTCGGTCGTCGGCTGCGGGTCCGGAGCCGCGGTCGGCGCTGGAGCGGGCGTCTGCGTGGGATCACCCGCCGGCGGTACGCAGCCGGTCGCCGGGTCCTGCCCCGCCTGGCACGGCTGGCCCGCGGGCGCCTTGCCGGAGGACACGCTGTACTTGATCGTGATGCCGGGGCTGACCGATGACCCAACGGCCGGATCCTGCGAGGCCACGACACCCGCCGGCAGGGTCGAGTCGACCGGCGTCCCGCTGTCGACCGCGTCGAAACCGGCCTGCTGCGCCAAGGCCTTGCAGTTCGAGGGCGACTGGCCGACGCAGTCAACCTGCAGCGTGGAGGTCTTTCCAGCAGCCACGGCGGGATCGGCGGGCGGGAACTTGCTCGAGCCGACCTGCGGCAGGATGTTCACCATCGCGTTCTTCCACATCACCGCGGGGTAGCCACCACCGAAGCCCTCGCCGCCGCCGGCACCCGGCATGCCCTTGCCCTCCAGGTTGTAGGCGAGCACCGACGCGATGATGTCGGGTGTCCAGCCGACGAAGGCATACGAGACGTTGTCCTGCGCGGTGCCGGTCTTGCCCGCGATCTGGTACCCGGGGATGTACGCCCGTTTGCCGGTCTGACCGAGGTTGCCGGGCATGACGTCCTTGAGCAGGATCTGGTTGAGCGTGTCGGCCACGCCCTTGGAGATCGCCCCCTCGGTGCAGTTGGTGCCCGGCGTGTAGTACGGCTGGCCGTTCTCCGGGTTCACCGCCGGCTGGCCGTCCGGGCCGGTCACGGCCAGGATCGGCGTCGGCTCACAACGCGTGCCGCGGTTGGCGACCGTGGCGTAGGCGACCGCAAGCCGCAGCGGGCTGGTGGCCTCAGGGCCGAGGGTGAACGAGGCGCGCTCCTCGGCCTTGACGAGGTCGCGGGTCTTGGTGTCGCCCGGCGCCCACAGCCCCATGTTGTATGCCGCATCGGCGATCGGGTCGATCGAGCCAATGTGGTCCTCCATCGCGATGAAGTAGGTGTTGGAGGACATGTACAGCGCCCGCTCCAGCGACATGCGATCCGGGTAGCCGGGGTTCGCGTTCGAGACCGTGTACGGCTTGTTGCCGTTCTTGTACACCTTCGAGGTGTAGGGATCCGGGGCGGTGAGCTCGAACTGCGAACCGGTGCCCTGGGACAGGGCCACGACCGCGGGGAAGATCTTGTACGTCGAACCGGCGCCCAGACCCGGCAGGACCGGGTAGTTGAACACCGTCTGGCTCGGGTCGTTGGGGTCGTTGCCGTACTTCTTGTTCAAGCCGAGGGCCAGCACCTGGCCGGTCTTGACGTCGAGGATCGGCATCGAGGCGAGGCGGTAGTCGGCGTAGCCGAAGGTGTCGCCGCCGCCGAGGGGCTTCGCCGCGCTGGTGATCCCGTTGGTCGCGGCGTCCTGGAAGCTCAGGTTCAGGGAGGTCTGGATGGTCAGTCCGCCCTCCTTAAGAGTCTTCTCCGGGATGCCCAGGTTCTGGGTGAGGTAGGTCCACACGTAGTCGCAGTAGAAGCCCGAGTTGTTGGGTGCGTCCGCGCAGGAGCGCGACGGCTTCGCGCCGCCGCCCGCGAGCGCGATCGGCTTCTGGACCTCCGCGTCGTGCTGCTCCTGGGTGATGACTCCCTGGTCGAGCATGAGGCCGAGCACCAGGTCGCGGCGGTTCTGCGCCTCCTGGGGGTTTTGCAGCGGGTTGAACTTGGTCGGGTTCTGCACCAGTCCGGCCAGCAGCGCGGCCTGCGCGATGTCGAGCTGGGCCGGCTCGACCCCGAAATAGGTCAGCGAGGCGGCGCGGACGCCGTACGCCCCGGCGCCCATGTTCATCAGGTTGAGGTACTTCTCCAGGATCTGGTCCTTGGTGTACATCGACTCGACGTTCAGCGCGATCTTCGCCTCGCGCAGCTTGCGACCCAGGCTCTGCTCGGTCGCGGCGTCGCGCTCCTTCTGGGTGGTGGCCTGGTAGAACAGCGTGTTCTTGACCAGCTGCTGGGTCAGTGTCGAGGCGCCCTGCGAGACGCCGCCCTTGACCGCGTTCTGGATGGCCGCGCGGAACATGCCCTGAAGATCCACGCCGTTGTGCTCGTAGAAGCGCTTGTCCTCCACGGCGACGATCGCCTTCGGCATCCACTCGCCCATCTGATCCAGCGGGATCGGGAGGCGGTAGTAGTTGTAGTAGTTCACGATCGGCGTGCCGTCGGCTGCGAGCACGGTGGAGACCAGCGCGGGGTTGGACTCATTGAACTCCGGGTCCACCTCGTGGATCGCGTCGGCGGTGTCCTTGGCGACCACGCCCGCGCCGCCGAAGGCGGGGAACAGCATGGCCGCGAGCACGAGCCCGCCGGCCGAGATGGCCGCGACGAGCTTGGCGACCGTCGTCATCTTCGCAAAAGCACTGGTTGACACCACAACAGCGTACGCAGTGCCCAGTCACGAGCGGGTAAGTCGTGAACGACGACTCCCGAGAAGGGCCCGGATCGGCCGTGCTCACGGGATTACTGGCCGGTTCGACACGCCCTCTCGTAAAGTCGACGTGAAGTCTCAGAGGATTTTTGCGCTCTTCGCGTCATAGCTCCCGCGCAGGGGGGTCTCACCACCGAACGGCAGAGCTGGGAACCCAGCCCCCCGAGCACAAGGAGCACCCTCACATGGCCAGCACCATCGTCTTCACCGAGGCGGCGCGCACCCCGATGTCCGACTGGGCGAGCGAGGGCCGCTGTGTGGGAACCGATCCCGAGGCGCTGTTCGTGCAGGGCGCGGCCCAGCACCAGGCGAAGAAGATCTGCAGCGGCTGCCCGGTCCGTCGGCAGTGCCTGGCAGACGCGCTGGACAACCGCACGGAGTTCGGCGTCTGGGGCGGCATGACCGAGCGGGAACGGCGCGCCCTCCTGCGTCGGCACCCGGACGTCGACTCCTGGCGCGATCTGATCATGTCCGCCGACAGCACCGCACGCATCGCCTAGGTTCTATTCCCAAGCGGCTCAGCACGACGCGCCAGCCGATCCACCCGCTCGTCGACGAGCGGGTGCTCAGTTCTCCTGCCGGTCTCAGCCCGCCGCGAGGCGGTCCCCGATGTCACGCAGGTCGTCCAGATCGTGCGCGTCGGTCGACAGCGCCGCGATCTCGCCCAGCGCCACCGTCGGATGTGCGCTGATGAACCGCTCGGTCAGCGTCCGCTCGCGAGCCGCCAGATCCATCCGGTCCGCGTGCACCCGCAACGCCGCGGCCGTCACCGCTCCGGCCTCGGTCGGCTCGGCGTCCTCGGGCCACAGCCGCTCCGCGGCCTCGCGGGCCTTCTTCGCAGCCAGGCCGGGCGCCTCGGTGTAATGCACCCGATTGAGGACGACGCCGGCCAGCGGCATCGCCTCGCCCACCAGCCGGTCCACGAAGTACGACGCCTCGCGCAGCGCGTCGGCCTCGGGCGTGGCCACCACCACGAACGACGTGCCGGGAGTGCGCAGCAGGTTGTAGGTGGCCTCGGCGCGGGTGCGGAATCCACCGAACATCGTGTCGAGCGCACCCACGAACGCGGAGATGTCGCGCAGCACCTCGCCACCGATGATCTTGGTGAGCACCTTGGTGAACATGCCCATGCCCGCGCTGACGATCTTCAGCGAGACTCGCCCGCCGGAACGGGCCGGCGCCAGCAGCACCCGCAGCACCTTGCCGTCGAGGAAGCGCGCCATCCGCTCCGGGGCGTCGAGGAAGTCGAGGGCCGACCGGCTGGGCGGCGTATCGACCACGATGAGATCCCACTCGTCCTTCGCGACCACCTGCCCGAGCTTCTCCATCGCCATGTACTCCTGCGTTCCGGCGAACGAGCTCGACAGCGTCTGATAGAAGGGGTTGTCGAAGATCTGCTGGGCGCGCTCCTCGTCGGTGTGCTCGAGCACGATCTCATCGAAAGTGCTCTTCATGTCCAGCATCATCGCCCACAGCTCGCCGTTCTCGACGCCGGCGACCTTGCGCGGGGTGTTGTCCAACTGCTCGATCCCCAGCGACTGCGCCAGGCGGCGGGCGGGATCGATCGTCAGGACGACGACGCGGCGTCCGGTCTCCGCAGCACGCAGCGCGAGCGCGGCCGAGGTCGTGGTCTTCCCCACACCGCCGGCGCCGCAGCACACGATCACGCGGGTGTCGGTGGAGGCCAGCAGCCGGTCAACCTCAAGCGCGGCGGTCGCGTCGGGGCGCAGCCGCTGGCGGGCACTAGCCACCTGTTACCTCCTCGGCACCGACCTGCTCGCGAATCAGCTCAGCGAGGTCGTACAGGGCCCCGTGGGACATCTGGCCGTGCAGCCGGGGCAGCTCGGTGATCGGGACGCCGAGGGAGGGCAGGTCCGCGCGCGCCTGTTGCTCGACCGTGAAACGCTGCGCGTAAGCGATCAGCTCGTTCGAGAGCGCCCCCGCCAGCTCCGTGTCGAGGCCGGCCTCAGCCAGTCCGTCGGCCACCTGCTGCTGAGGATCGGCGCCGTACGCGATGTCGTCGAGCTCGCCGGCCGACATCTCCGGCTCAGTGGCCATGTTGATGATCACCGAGCTGGCCTCGAGCCCCGACTCGCGCAGGTCGTGCGCCGCTTCCAGCGTCTCCTGCACCGGCATCTCCTCAAGCAGGGTGACCAGGTGAATCGCGGTGCGCGAAGAGCGCAGCAGGTCCATGACGCCGTCGGACTGCTTCTTGATCGGCCCTACCTTGGCCAACTGCGCCACCTCCGCCGTGACGTTCAGGAACCGCCCGATACGGCCCGTCGGGGGCGCGTCGAGGACGACGGCGTCGTACACCCGGCGCCCGTTCTCGACCCGCGTCGTCGACTCCTTGACCTTGCCGGTCAGCAGCACGTCACGCAGGCCCGGGGCGACGGCGGTCGCGAAGTCGATCGCGCCGACTCGACGCAGCATCCCACCAGCACGGCCCAGGTTGTAGAACATGTCGAGGTACTCGACCAGCGCCGCCTCCGGCTCGACCGCGAGCGCATGGACCTCGCCTCCGCCGGGGGCCGAAGCGACGGGGCGCTCGCCGTACGGCAGTGGTGGCAGGTGGAACAGCTGCGCGATGCCCTGACGGTCCTCGACCTCGATCAGCAGGGTACGGCGTCCGCCCGCTGCCAGCGCGATCGCGAGCGCGGCCGCGACGGTGGTCTTGCCGGTGCCGCCCTTTCCGCTCACGACATGTAGTCGAGCATCGCTCCACCAGGAGGGGGTCAGTCCGGCGTCCACGCTGCCAGCCTAGTGCGATGCAGAAGACGGCGTGGTCCGGACGCCCGTGCGCCGTCGTCAGGTCCCCCCGATCTAGTGCGCCCAAGCCGCTGCCTGCGCGGCTACAAGGCCTTGAGCTGCGTGCTGGTCTCGCCGACGGTGATGTCGCAATCGCGGTGCAGGCCCGCGGCCCGCGGCGCCGGCGCTCGATGTGTCCCGGGTCGCCGCCCAGATGCGGCCCGGATCACCGCACCCCTAGAGTGGGCACATGGCTGAGAAGACGACGTGGGAGTACGCGACCGTGCCGCTGCTGACCCACAACACCAAGCAGATTCTCGACACCTGGGGTGAAGACGGCTGGGAGCTCGTCACCGTCACGCCCGGGCCGACCGGTGAGCAGCTGGTGGCGTTCATGAAGCGCCCGAAGCAGTAATCCCCGCGACCGCAGCGACACAGGAGGTCATCGTGGCTGACATCAAGGCTCGGCTGTCCGAGCTCGGGATCGAGCTGCCGCCGGTCGCTCGTCCGGCCGGGGCATATCTTCCGGCGGTCCAGACCGGAAAGCTGGTCTACACCTCTGGGCAGGTGCCGGTCGTCGACGGCAAGCTCCGGCGCACCGGAAAGGTGGGCGCGGAGGTCTCACCAGAGGAGGCGTACGACGACGCTCGCCAGTGCGCGATCAACGCGCTCGCGGCCATCGACGCCCTCGTGGGTCTGGACGCGGTGACCCGAGTGGTGAAGGTCGTAGGGTTCGTCGCAAGTGACCCGTCCTTCACGGGCCAGCCGAAGGTGATCAACGGCGCCTCCGAGCTGCTCGGCGAGGTGTTCGGGGATGCCGGGCAGCATGCTCGCTCGGCGGTCGGCGTCGCGGCGCTGCCGATCGATGCCCCCGTCGAGGTCGAGCTGATCGTCGAGGTCGATGCATGAGCGAGCCCAGCGCGCCGAAACCCGCGGCGACGATCCTGCTGATCCGGGACGGCGAACGCGGCCTCGAGGTCTACCTGATCCGACGGGTGCGCCAGATGGCCTTCGCCGGCGGCATGACCGCCTATCCGGGAGGCGGGGTCGATCCCCGAGATCTCGATGCCGACTTCGGTTGGGTAGGACCCGATCCGGGTTACTGGGCGGGCGCTTTCAGCACCGACGAGCGGAGGGCGCGGTCCCTCGTCGCGGCCGCCGTCCGAGAGACCTTCGAGGAGTCCGGAATCCTGCTGGCCACTGAGGCCGACGCCCCGGTCGTCGACACCGACAACGACGAGTGGGAGGCCGAGCGGCAGGCCCTGCTCGACCGCTCGCACTCGCTGGCCGAGTTGCTGCAGAAGCGCGAGCTGTCGGTGCGCGCGGACCTGATTCGCCCGTGGGCGCACTGGATCACCCCGGAAGCCGAGCCGAAGCGCTACGACACGAGCTTCTTCCTGGTGAAGCTGCCGGACGGCGTCCACCCCCGCGCGATCTCGACCGAGCACGATCTGGCCGAGTGGGTGCCGGTACGCCAGGCGCTCGCGGACGGCGAGAGCGGGGCGCGGGCGATGCTGCCGCCCACCATCGTCACCCTTCGCGACCTGGCGCAGCACGACACCGCCGACGAGGCGATGGCGGCGGCGCCGCCGCGCAGGCTGGAGCCGATCCTGCCGGAACTCGTGGATGTCGACGGCGTCCTGCAGGTGCGGTTGCCGGACGGGACCGTGATCAAGCCGTCGGTCCGCATCGGCCCCGGTCGGTCCGTCGCCGACTAGCCAGTCTGCGGCGGGTTATTCCGCAAAAAGCCCCGCCCTACCCACCGCAGATCAGCCCTGGAGGCACCCACATGACCCACCCGCTGTACGAGACCCGGCGCGACGTCACGCCGTACGCCTCGGTCGTGCTGGCCAACAACCCCAATGTCATGACGCTCGATGGCACCAACACCTGGTTGCTGCGGGCGGCCGGACGCCGCGAGGCGATCGTGATCGACCCCGGTCCGGAGGACCTCGAGCACCTGAAGGTAGTCGCCGCGGAGGCGGGGACGGTCGTCGAGGTCCTGCTCACCCACGGCCACTGGGATCACTCCGAGTCGGCCCGGACCTTCCACGAGATGACCGGTGCTCGGGTACGCGCTCTGGACCCCCAGCATCGCTACGGCGGGGAGGGGCTCAGCGAGGGTGATGTGATCTCCGGGGCGGGCGTCGAGGTGAAGGTCATCGCCACCCCGGGCCACACCAGCGACTCGCTGTCGTTCGTCGTGGACGACGGACAGCACCCGGCCTCGGTGCTCACCGGCGACACGATCCTGGGTCGCGGCACGACCGTGATCGCCCACCCGGACGGCGACCTGCGGGAGTATCTCAACTCCCTGGAGCGCCTGAAGGCCTACGGCGACGCGACCGTGCTCCCCGGGCACGGCCCGGAGCTGCAGTCGGCGGCGAAGGCCGCGGAGTTCTACCTCGATCACCGCGCCCAGCGGCTGCAGCAGGTCCGCGACGCTTTGGAGGTGCTCGGACCGGACGCCACGGCGCGCCAAGTCGTGGAGCACGTCTACACCGACGTCCCGAAGGAGAACTGGGACGCCGCCGAGCTCTCGGTCAAGGCCCAGCTGGAGTACCTCCGCAGCCCCAGCTGAGCCAGCGGCGCCCATTCCCGGCAGGCGGAGCGGTCCAGCCCGCGGACCGCCCGGGCCGTCGAGCTGCCGCGTATCGAGCGTCCTGACCTGCGGGGGGTCAGGTTGCGCCGGCTCGCGCGATGTGAATCAATAGCCGACAAGCCCTCAGTGAGAGGGCGATCACACTGGCGTCCTCTCTGCGATCCAGCGGTCTCCGGGTGATCACCGCACCGCCCGCGTGAACCGCGAGCCGCACCCGGAGGACGAGCATGACCCAGCAGGCCCACCACAGCGTCGAAGCAAACCGAGACCTGAGCGCCGACTCCAGCCCGCGAAGCCTGGAGGATCGGTACCACGTCGAGGACGGGCGAATCTATCTCTCGGGCGTGCAGGCGCTCGTGCGGCTCCCGATCGACATCCGCCGGTCCGACGACCGTGCCGGACTCGACACCGCCGTGTTCATCAGCGGCTACGAGGGCTCCCCGCTGGCGGGCTACGACCTCGAGCTGATCCGCCGCAAGAAGCTGCTCGACGAGCACTCCGTCGTCCACCAGCCTGGTCTGAACGAGGAGCTCGCGGCGAACGCCGTGTGGGGCAGCCAGATGGCGCCCACCCTGCAGACGGCGACCAAAGAAGGCGTCGTCGGCATCTGGTACGGCAAGGCGCCAGGCCTGGACCGCGCCACCGACGCCATTCGGCACGGCGTCCTCGGTGGCACGCACCCGTGCGGCGGCGTCCTCGCCCTCGTCGGTGACGACGCGATCGCGAAGAGCTCCACGGTGCCGTCGTCGTCGGAGACCGCCATGGCCGAGATGGGAATGACGGTGCTGGCGCCGTCCGACCCGCAGGACATCCTGGATCTGGGACTGCACGGCGTTGCGATGTCACGCTTCTGCGGCCTGTGGACCGGCATGAAGATCGCCACCAACGTCGCCGACGGTTCCGCCTCCGCCGTCGTCGGTCCGGACCGGGTGAAGGTGGTGCTGCCGGACGACTCCATCGACGGCGTCCCATTCACCCACGAGCCGACGATGCGCATGCTGCCGCCGCACGTCAACCAGCTGGAGCAGACCATGATGGTCGAGCGGCTCGAGCTGGCCCGGCGGTACTGCGCGGCCAATGGACTGAACCGTCGCAGTGGCGCGGCCGGGGCCAAGATCGGGATCGTCACCGCCGGGATCGCGTATCTCGACGTGATGGAGGCACTGGGCAACCTGGGCCTCGGCGAGGAGGAGCTGGGCCGGCACGGCATCGGCGTCCTCAAGCTCGGGATGGTCGCGCCGCTGGTTCCCGAGGAGATCGACGACTTCGCGCGCGGTCTCGACGAGATCATCGTCGTCGAGGAGAAACGTCCGCTGATCGAGCGGCAGCTGAAGGATCTGCTGTTCAACACCGAGTCAGCCCCTGTCGTGGTCGGCAAGACCGATGAGAACCGTCAACCACTGCTGCGCGCCCACCACGAGCTGGGCGCCGACCTGATCACGGAGGTGCTAGCACGCCGGTTCTCCAAGCGCACGAGCATCCCCTCGGTCGATGCGTGGCTCGCTGCCCGTCTCTCGCCTGCGGTGGCGGCTCCGGCCGCACGCCGGCAGCTGCCGCTCGTGACTCGCACTCCGTACTTCTGCTCCGGTTGCCCGCACAACCGATCGACCGTCGTGCCGGCCGGATCGACGGTGGGCGCGGGAATCGGCTGCCACGCGATGACGATGTTCCTCGACGAGGACCGCGTCGGGGACATTCTCGGCACCTGCCAGATGGGTGGCGAGGGTGCGCCCTGGGTCGGGATCGAGCCGTTCGTGGCCGACAAGCACCTGTTCCAGAACATCGGCGACGGGACATTCCACCACTCCGGGTCCCTGGCGTTGCGCTTCGCCGTCGCCGCAGGCGTCAACGTGACCTACAAGATCCTCTACAACTCCGCCGTCGCGATGACCGGCGGGCAGGAGACCGTCGGTGGCATGAGCGTCCCCGATCTGGCCGCCAACCTCCTCTCGGAAGGTGTGAAGAGGGTCGTCGTCACCACGGAGGAGCCCGAGCGGTACGACGGGGTGCGGCTGCCAAAGGGCGTAGAGCTCCGTCACCGCGACCGGCTGCTCGAGACGCAGGAGGAGCTCGCCGCGGTCAAGGGCGTGACCGTCCTGATCCACGACCAGGAATGCGCGACCGAGCTGCGCCGCAAGCGCAAGCGTGGCCTCGTCCAGGAGCCCGAGACGCGGGTGTTCATCAACCAGCGGGTCTGCGAAGGATGCGGCGACTGCGGTGAGAAGTCCAACTGCCTGTCGGTGCAGCCGGTCGAGACCGAGTTCGGCCGCAAGACCAAGATCCACCAGCCGTCCTGCAACAAGGACTACTCCTGCCTCGACGGTGACTGCCCCTCCTTCCTCACCGTGATTCCGGGCGTCAAGGCGAAGCAGCCTACCGGGAAGGTCGCTCCGCCGATCGACTCATCGATCCTTCCGGACCCCGAGATCAAGGTCCCGGAGGAGGAGTTCAGTATCCGGTTCACTGGGATCGGCGGCACTGGGATCGTCACGGTATCGGCGATCGTGGCGCAGGCCGGGATCATCGCGGGCCGGTATGTGCGCACGCTCGATCAGCTGGGGCTGGCGCAGAAGGGCGGCGCGGTCGTCTCCGACATCAAGATCGGCGCCCGGCCCATCGAGGCCGCGAACAAGATCTCCGCAGGGGACTGCGACCTGTTCCTGGTGTGCGATCTGCTCGTCGGCTCCACCGACGCGAACCTGGCCGTGACCAGCAGCCAGCGGACGGTCGCCGTGATCAACAAGGCCCATACACCGACCGGCGCGATGGTCACGCACACCGACGTCCTGTTCCCGCCGGACGACGCGACCGTCGGCCGGATCAACGACGCGACCCGCGCGGAGCACAACACCGTCGTCGACGCCCGGCTCGCCACGCTTGGGCTGTTCGGTGACGATCAGTACGCCAACGTCTTCCTCGTCGGCGTCGCGCACCAGGCTGGTGCCCTCCCGATACCGGCGGACGCGATCGAGGAGGCCATCACGCTCAACGGCGTGCGCGTGGATCACAACATTCAGGCCTTCCGCCGGGGACGACAGCTGGTCGCCGACCGGGCCTCGGTGAATGCCGCGGTCGATGCTCTCCGCCTGGATCACCTTCGTGAAAGCGATGCAGCGCTCGCGCCGTCCAACATGGGCGTGGCTCTCGCTCGCGGACTGCGGGGCCCGGACAGCGAGCTACGGCGACTCGTGACGCTCCGTGCTGGCGAGCTGGCCGCGTACCAGAACCGCCGCTACGCTGAGCGGTACGTCGACCTCGTCGAGAAGGTGCGGGCACGCGAGCAGACCGTGGCGCCCGACTCGACAGCGTTGGCCGAAGCAGTTGCCAAGCATCTGTTCAAGCTGATGGCCTACAAGGACGAGTACGAGGTTGCCCGGCTCTCGCTGGATCCCAAGCTGCGCGCCGATATCAAGGCGACCTTCGGCGAGGATGCCAGCTACTCGTTCAAGCTGCACCCGCCCATGCTGCGCGCGCTCGGGATGTCCTCGAAGATCGCGCTGCCGCAGGCCGTGGGCGAGGCCTCGTTCAAGGCCCTCTACCGGATGCGCCGGCTGCGTGGCACGGCACTGGATCCCTTCGGAAAGGCAGAGGTACGCCGTGTCGAGCGTGAGCTGATCGACAAGTACCGCCGCGAGATCATCGCGCTACTCGAGTCGCTGACCCGGGCGAACCTGCCGGTCGCGGTCGAGATCGCCAATCTCCCGGACATGATTCGCGGCTACGAAGACATCAAGCTCCGCAACGTCGAGGCCTACCGCGACCGGCTCGCCACGCTCAAGACCAACTACGCCCGCACCGATCCACCCGACTCTGGAACGAAACGCTCACTGAGTGATCGCTTCGTTCCAAAATCGGGGTGACTACTCGGAGTCGCGGGCTTCGGTGATGCCGTCGAAGTCGAGCTCATCGCCTTCCGCGATGACCCGGTAACCGCTCGGCGAGAGTGACACAACCTCGTTGTACTTCGCTACCACAGCGGGGATCCCGAGATCAGCGCGGACCCGGTCGGCAAAGATCTGCGCGACGTCCGGCTCACCGTGTACGACGAACAGCTGCTCGGGCCGGGGGTCGAGCGCGGCAACCCAGTCCAGCAGGTCGCCAGCATCACCGTGCACCGAGAACTCACGCTCGCGCACGATCTCGGCACGGACGTCGACGTACCGGCCGTTGATCTTGACCTCCGGCTCTCCGTCCTCGAGCTGCCGCCCGCGGGTGCCCTCGGCCTGGAAGCCGGTCAGCACCACGGTGTTGCGCTCGTCGGGCAGCAGCCGGGCGAGGTGATGCAGCACGCGCCCACCCTCGGCCATGCCCGAGCTGGAGACGATGACGCACGGCTTGCGGAACCGGTTGAGCTGCTTGGACTCGCCGGCCGACCTCAGCACCTTCAGCCGCGGGATGCCGCGGAAGTCGGAGACGTCGATGTCGTCGCGCAGCTCGCCGAGCGAGGTGTTCGAGTAAACCTCCAACGCTGCGAGCCCCATGGGCGAGTCGACGAACACGGGGATGTCCGGGATGCGCTCGTCGCGGATCATCTGGGTCAGGGCGCGCAGCACCGTCTCGGTGCGGTCGATCGCGAACGCCGGGACGACGACCTGCCCACCCCGCTCGACGGTACGGCGGATGGCGTCGGCGAAGACCTCATGCTCCTCACCCTCAGGTTCGGGATGCTCACGGTCGCCGTACGTCGATTCGCACAGCACATAACGCGCTCCGGGCGGGGTGCCGCGGGACTTCAGGATCGGGTGGTCGTGCCGGCCGAGGTCGCCGGAGACCAGGACCTCCGAGTCACCGTGCCACAGGTTGATGCTCGCCGAACCGAGGATGTGTCCCGCTCGCGTCCAGCGAGCCTTCAGGCCGCCGCCGAGATCGACGTCCTGATCGAACTCGACGATCGTGAACTGCTTGATCGTGGCCTCGGCGTCGGCCTGCGTGTAGAGGGGCAGTGGTGGGTTGTGCTTGGAGTAGCCACCCTCGGCCGCCTGCTGCGCTTCGGACTCCTGGATCTTGCCCGCGTCACGCAGCACGATCGCGGCCAGCTCGGCCGTGCCACGGGTCATCCAGATCTTCCCCGCGTAGCCGTGCCTGATGAGCACCGGCAGGTAGGTCGAGTGGTCGGCGTGCGCGTGCGTCAGCAGCACGTCGCTGAGGTCCGCGGGATTCACCGGGAACTGCTCCCAGTTCTTCTCCCGCCACGCCTTCTCACCCTGGAACAGGCCCGCATCGACCAACACCCGTCGATCGCCGATGGAGATGAGGTACTTCGAGCCCGTCACGGTGCCGGAGGCGCCGAGGAACTGCAGAGTCATCGGTATGGTCATGGCTCAACCTTCGCATGCGGCCGAACGCGTCGGGGCCTGGATGGCAAGCGCGCTACCATCCCCTCATGACCTCGCTCATCGACGCTGACCCGGACGGCTTCTTCGGCGCATACGGCGGACACTTCCTGCCCCCTCATCTCGAGGAGCCGATCGCCGAGGTCGCGGCAGCGTACGCGGAGGCCCGCCAGGACCCGCAGTTCATGGCGGAGTACAACGCACTGCTCGCCGACTACGTCGGTCGACCCTCTCCGCTTTTCCTGGCCCATCGGCTCACCGCTGAGCTCGGCGGCGCGAAGATCTACCTGAAGCGCGAGGACCTCAACCACACCGGCGCGCACAAGATCAACCACTGTCTCGGCGAGGGGCTGCTCGCCAAGCGAATGGGCAAGAAGCGGCTGCTCGCCGAGACCGGCGCAGGTCAGCACGGCGTCGCGCTCGCGACGGCCGCCGCGATCCTCGGACTCGAGTGCGAGATCCACATGGGCGCGATCGATGTCGCGAAACAGCATCCGAACGTCGTCCGGATGGAACTGCTCGGCGCCAAGGTGGTCTCGGTCGAGAGCGGAGGGCGTTGCCTGAAGGACGCCGTCGACTCGGCCTTCGGCGTGTTCGCCGCTGACTACGCCGACACCTTCTTCGCGATCGGGTCGGTCGTCGGCCCCCACCCGTACCCGTCGATGGTGCGCGACTTCCAGTCCATCGTGGGCAGTGAGGCGCGCACGCAGATCCAGGAGAAGGAGGGCCGACTACCGGACGCGCTCATTGCCTGCGTCGGTGGCGGATCGAACGCAATGGGGCTGTTCACCGCCTTCCTCCAGGACGAGTCGGTGAAGATGTACGGCGTCGAGCCCTCGGGCAAGGACATCACCGTCACCGGCGATCATGCTGCGACGATGACCCTCGGCTCCGACGGGATGCTGCACGGGATGAAGACCCTGTTGCTGCAGGACGACGCGGGGGAGCCCGCGCCGGTGCACTCGATCGCCTCGGGCCTCGATTACCCAGGCGTCGGCCCACAACACGCCCATCTCAAGGACGTCGGCCGGGTGGAGTACGTGACCGCCAGTGACCACGAGACGGTCGAGGCGTTCAGGACGTTGTGCCGCACCGAGGGCATCATCCCCGCACTGGAGAGCTCGCACGCGATCGCGCACGCGGTCAAGGTGGCGCCGACGATGGGCAACGACGAGATCATCATCGTGAATCTGTCCGGCCGCGGCGACAAGGACATCGACTACATCGCCGAGCGACTCGGCATCGAGGAGCCCGAGCCTGCCTGAGCCGTGGGCGCGTGCGGGCGCGACCTCATCGGCCGGGTGCCGATGATCAGGTGTTCACGTGATCCGCGAGCGCCTTCCCGGTGATCGTCTGCTTCCTGCCCTTCAGCCCGGCCAGCTCGGACGGCGTCCCCTCGAAGACCACCTTGCCGCCGTCGCTGCCGGCGCCCGGGCCGATGTCGATGATCCAGTCGGCATGCGCCATGACTGCGAGGTTGTGCTCGATGACGATCACCGACCCGCCGTCGTCCACCAGCTTGTCGAGCAGACCGAGGATCCGGTCGACATCGGCCATGTGCAGACCGCTCGTCGGCTCGTCGAGGACGAAGATCGACGCCGGCTCGGCCATCGCGATCGCCAGCTTGAGCCGCTGACGCTCACCGCCGGACAACGTGCTGAGCGGTTGGCCGAGCTTCAGGTAGCCCAGGCCCACGTCGTTCAGACGCCCGAGCATCGTCGCGACCGCCTTCGCGGTGAACAGCGCTGCGGCGTCCGCGATGCTCATGTCGAGTACGTCGACGATGGTCTTGTCGTGCAGTGTGTATTCCAGGACATCGTCGTTGAACCGGCGTCCTTCGCAGACCTCGCAGGTGCGGCCGGTGTCGCCCGGCAGCACGGGTTCGGTGTATACGATCCCGATGCCTTTGCATTCCGGACAAGCGCCGTCAGAGTTCGCGCTGAACAGCGACGCCTTCACCCCGTTCGCCTTGGCGAACGCGGTGCGGATGTGGTCGAGTACACCGGTGTAGGTAGCGGGATTCGAGCGACGGGATCCTCTGATCGGGGACTGATCGACGAAGGACACCTTCTCGGTGCGCGGCAGGTTGCCGTGGATCAGCGAGGACTTGCCGGATCCGGCCACCCCGGTGATGACAGTCAGGACGCCGAGCGGGATGTCGACCGACACCTTCTTAAGGTTGTTGGTTGTGGCGTTCTTGATCTGCAGCTGGTCGGACGCCGTCCGCGTCTGCTGCTTGAGTGTCACGTCGCGGGTCAGGTAGTCAGCGGTGATCGTCTTGCTCTTGCGCAGGCCGGCCAGCGTTCCGGAGTAGGTGATCTGGCCGCCGTGCGAGCCGGCCCCCGGGCCGAGGTCGACGACGTGGTCGGCGTGCTCGATCACCTCGGGCTTGTGCTCGACGACCAGGATGGTGTTTCCCTTGTCCCGCAGGCGTTCGAGCAACCCGATCATGTTCGTGATGTCGTGCGGATGCAGGCCGATCGTAGGCTCGTCGAAGACATAGGTGATGTCGGTGAGCGCGGATCCGAGGTGGCGCACCATCTTGACGCGCTGGGCCTCGCCGCCGGACAGCGTGCCGGACTCGCGATCGAGGCTGAGGTAGCCCAGCCCGATCTCGACCATGCCGCCGAGCAGCTCCTGCAGGCCGGAGACGATGCTCTCGCAGCCGGGCGCCTTGAGCGCACCTAACCACTCGACCAGGTCGCTGATCTGCATCGTCGCGGCGTCCGCGATCGTGATGCCACCGACCTTCGCGGTGCGCGGCGCCTCGGTCAGCCGGGTGCCGTCGCAGTCCGGGCAGGTACCGAAGGTGGCGATCTTCTCGACATACGCCTTGATGTGGGCCTGCTTCGGCGGGCGCTCCTTGCTCAGGAAGGTGCGCTCGATCCTCGGGATGAGGCCCTCGTAGGTCATGTTGATCCCGGCGATCTTGACCTTGGTGGCCTCTTGATGGACGAGCCAGTGCCACTCGGTCTTGGTGTACTTGCTGAGCTTCTTGGCCGGGTCGATCTGCTCCGACTCGGCGTACATCCGCCAGCCCCAGGTGCCCGGCCCGAAGCCTGGCGCGAGGATTGCCCCGTCTTCGAGGGACTTCTCGCGGTCGACGATCTGGTCGAGGTCCAGCGTGGAGACCTTGCCGGTTCCCTCACAGGTGGGGCACTGGCCTCCCAGCACCTCGAAGGTGCGGTGCTCGCGGCTGCCGTCCTGCAGCTTGACAACCCCGCTGCCGCTGAGGCTGGCGCGGTTGAACGAGAATGCGGACGGGCCGCCGACGTACGGCTCGGACAGCCGGCTGAACAGCATCCGCAGCAGGGTCTGTGCGTCGGTAGCGGTGCCCACGGTCGACCGGCTGCTGGTGCCCATCGCCTCCTGGTCGATGATGATCGCGGGGCTGAGGTTCTCCAGGCGGTCCACGTCCGGACGAGCCTGCTTCGGCATGAAGCCCTGGACGAACGCGGAGTAGGTCTCGTCGATCATCCGGCGAGACTCGGCGGCGATCGTGCTGAAGACCAACGATGACTTGCCAGAGCCCGAGACTCCTGTGAAGACGGTCATCCGCCGCTTGGGGATGTCGACGTCCACCCCTCGGAGGTTGTTGGCGCGCGCGCCGCGCACCCTGATCTGGTCATGACCATCTGCCGCGTGCGTCATGGATGCAGAGTACTGACCCCCACCGCGAATACAGAAGGAGGCATTGGCGCCTACGCCACCGTCGTTGGTGGTCATGGCGCCAATGCCTCGCGGCAAGCTGCTACTCAGCCTGTGGAGGCGCACCGGCCGCATCGAACCGGGCTGCCCTTCCAACCGGCCTCGACAAGCGCGCGGATGATCTCGGCCGCGACGCCGCACGGGTCGTCGATCACTTCTGCCCAGCCGAAGCGGAGCGTTACCCACCCCGTCACCGAGTGCCGGTTGTCCCGTCGGCGATCGTCCGCACCGATATGGCTGCGTCCGTCGAGTTCGATGATCACGCGGTACTCCGGGAACGCTGCGTCGGCGATCCTGCCGGTCGGCAACCGGTGTTGAAGAACAGGTCTCGGGAGCCCGTGGGGTCGCCGTACCCGACGCTCGTGCTCGGCCTCCAGCTTCGAGTGCAGTCCTTCGGCGGCATCGGTCAGGACGTCGAGCAACAGAGCGCGATGAGGAAGGTTGCGACGATGACGGACGGCGTTCGCGAGTTCGCCGACGGTGCACCTGTGGAGCGCCACGGCCTGCAGAAAGAGATCGGCGGCACGCTGCTTGGGAATGGAATAGGTGGCTGAGATCAGCGCGTCGACCAGCCCGACCACCGTCGCGCCGCCGATCTCGACCGCCTTGTCGGGGGCGGCATCGAAGCGTCGTACTCGCAGCCACTCGCGATGAGTCAGATGAGTGTCACCAGGAACGGTCATCTCGATGGGGAGCTCGAGATCGCCGAAGCCGTGCAGCGCAAGCGCTGTGCGCCCACTGGCGAGTCCGGATGGGTGGAGAAGCGCGGCTGCCGAGAGGTAGTTGCGGGCCGTGGGAGGGCTGTTCGTGACGAGTGTCAGCCCACGGTCCAAGCGTCGCCAGACATCGGTGCGCACGAGTCGTTCAACCGTTCGCGCGGTCATCCCATGCGCACGGATCTGAGCTGTTGTCACAACGCGGTGCTGTTTGGCGGCGAGATCAAGCAGGCCCGGAGGGACGTCGCGTCGTGGGTGCATTCGCAGAGTCTCGGGCCCAGGCAGGACGCCGTCCACGTCATGGAACTCGGTTGGGGACAGTCCTCGATCCTGTGGATATCAGGAAACAAGAAGAGGCATTGGCGCCTACGCCACCGTCGTTGGTGGTGATGGCGCCAATGCCTCCGAGGAAAACGGGGGGACTAGCGGGCGCGGCGGGCCAGGCGCTCCTTGTCGAGGATGATCACGCTCTTGCCCTCGAGGCGCAGCCACGAGCGGTGCGCGAAGTCGGCGAGCGCCTTGTTGACCGTCTCGCGGGAGGCGCCGACCAGCTGGGCCAGCTCCTCTTGAGTGAGGTCGTGGGTGACGCGCAGGTAGTCGCCTTCCTGCTGGCCGAACTGCTTGGAGAGGTTCAGCAGTGCCTTGGCGACGCGACCGGGGACGTCGGTGAAGATCAGATCGGCGACGATGTTGTTGGTCCGGCGCAGCCGCCGCGCGATGACGCGCAGCAGCCGCTCGGCGAGATCGGGGCGGTCGGTGAGCCACGGGCGGAGTGCCGCCTTCGGCAGTCGCGCGACGCGGACGTCGGTCAGCGCGGACGCCGTGGAGGTGCGCGGGCCGGGATCGAACAGCGACAGCTCGCCGAACTGGTCAGAGGGGCCCATGACGGCCAGCAGGTTCTCGCGGCCGTCGGCGGACTTGCGACCGATCTTCACCTTGCCGGCGAGCACGATGTAGAGGCTGTCACCCTGCTCGCCTTCCTTGAAGATGACCGACCCGCGGGCCAGGTCGAGGAACTCGAAGGAGCGGGCGAGAGCTTCCTGGGCCTCTTCATCAACGCCCTGGAACAGCCCTGCCCGGGCAAGTACCTCGTCCACGTGTCCTCCTGTGTCGGTGCGATTGCTCGCACGGTGTGCGGTCGTCAGTCCGTCTGCTCGACTGTGCTGGTCTTGCGCCGCGTGATCCTCCCACGCCAGCGCTCCATCGCCTTGCGCAGCCCGCCGGCGATGATGTTGTCGACATCCTCCTGCTTGGCGTGGTCAAGGAAGCGCTCGACCTCCTCGGGATCGTTCGAGCGCCGCAGCGGTGCTTCCACCTTCTCCATGAACAGCAGAAACAACAGTAGGCCGAAGGGGAAGAGGACGACTAGCAGGGCAGCCACACCATCTCCTTCGCACCCGCTGCCTGCGAGTCCCGGCGGCGGGCCTCACAGTGATCTTCAACAACTTACTCTTCATCTTGCCGCATCGGTGGGGGCGAACCAAGCAGGACCGCGCCCAATTCGTGCCCCGCGGCGTGGGCGGATGGTGCGGTGGGGTGCCTACGCTGAGGGGGTGAATGACGCCAGCACTCCCGCAGATCCGGCGCCGCGCGCGCCCCGCCGCCGCAGCGCGAGCTCGTGGGCATCGGAAACTCCGCTCGGTCGCACCCGGCGGGCCCGCGCGATCAACCGTGGGCTCGCTGAGGCCTACCCCGACGCCCACTGCGAGTTGGACTTCCGTACCCCCCTCGAGCTGGCGGTGGCCACGATCCTGTCGGCACAGTGCACCGACAAGCGCGTCAACATGGTCACCCCGGCGCTGTTCGAGCGTTATCCGGACGCCGCGGCGTACGCCGGAGCCGACCGTGCCGAGCTCGAGGAGATGATCCGCAGCACCGGGTTCTACCGCAACAAGACGACCGCGCTGATGGGCCTGGGACAGACGCTGGTCGACCAGTACGGCGGCGAGGTGCCGGGTCGGCTCGACGCGCTGGTGAAGCTCCCGGGCATGGGGCGCAAGACGGCCAACGTCGTGCTGGGCAATGCCTTCGACATCCCGGGCATCACCGTCGACACGCACTTCGGCAGACTCGTGCGCCGCTGGCGACTGACCGACCTCGAGGACCCGGTCAAGGTCGAGCACGCGATCGGCGCCATGATCCCGAAGAAGGAATGGACGATCTTCAGCCACCGCGTGATCTTCCACGGCCGCCGGGTGTGCCACGCCCGCAAGCCGGCCTGCGGCGCCTGCCCGATCGCGCGGCTGTGCCCGTCGTACGGCGATGGCCCGACCGACCCCGCCGTCGCCGAGCAGCTCGTCAAGACCGCGGCCGACTTTCGCTGATCGGGCCCGGCAATCCCGCTCGCGGCCGGTGCCGATGAGGAGGTGACTACCCTGGGTGACGTGAGAAGGCGGATCGGTGTGCTGGTGGCAGCGCTCGCGATGGTGCTCGCAGGATGCGACTCGGACGGCGGCACCGACGGCGGCGAACCCACCATCTCGACCGCAGCCAAGGCGCCGGTCTCAGAGTTCACCGTCGCGTGTCCCGAGTTCACCGACCCCCAGACCGACCCGGACGACGACAAGCTCCCGGCGCTCTCCCTGGAATGCCTGGGTTCTGAGGGGGAGCCGGTCACGATGAGCGGCAGCCCGCCGCGACCGACGGTGATCAACCTCTGGGCGTCCTGGTGCTCGCCCTGCCGCGAGGAGATGCCGATCCTCGAGGAGTTCGCCACCGCCGCCGCCGACAAGGTCGACCTGCTGGGCGTCGCGAGCAGCGACAACCGCACGTCGTCCACCGCCTTCGCGGTCGAGTACTCGATGAGCTTTCCGAGCGTGCTGGATCCCAAGGCGAAGGTGATGGCCGACCAGGGCTTGCAGGGGCTACCGGGCACCCTGTTCATGGACGAGGACGGCGTCATCGTCTACAAGCACGTGGGCGTCTACAAGAGCCTGGATGAGCTCAAGCAGGACGTCGCCGATCACCTCGGGGTGACCGTGTGAGCTCGGATCCGGGGCTCCCCGAGCCGGCCGAGTACGACTACGTAGAGCCACCGGCCTACCTCCACCAGCTGGTGCAGAAGGCGCAGCACGCGACCGCGGACGACATCCACCGATTCCGCCCGCCGGCCACCGGGGTGCGCCGATCAGCGGTGCTGATCCTGCTGGCCGACCAGGGCGATGGGCCCGACGTGCTGCTCACTGAGCGAGCATCGAAGATGCGCAGCCACTCCGGGCAGGTCTCGTTCCCAGGCGGCTCGATCGACCCCGAGGACGCCGACGAGTTCGCTGCCGCCCTCCGGGAGGCACGCGAGGAGGTCGGCCTCGACACGGACGTCGTGTCGATCCACGCGCGGCTGCCCGACCTCTACATTCCCGTCACGAAGTTCTCGGTGGCCCCGGTGCTCGCGACGGCGCCCGAGGACTACACCCTCGGCGAGATCAACCTGCACGAGGTCGAGCGGGCCACCAGGGTCCCGCTGTCGTTGCTGGCCGATCCCGACCTCCGCTACACCGTCACCACGCCCACGGGCTACCGTGGGCCGGCGTTCGTCGTCGACGACCTGTTCATCTGGGGATTCACCGCCAACGTGCTGGACAGCGTGCTGCGGCTCGGCGGGGTCGCGCAGGACTGGGGCACCCGGCGAACCACCCCGCTACCAGAGAGGTTCCATCGATGAAGCGGCTCAGCGCGGCTGCCGTGCTGCTGGTGCTCGCCGGATGCAGCTCGGACGGCGATTCCGACCCGTCGACGTCCAGCAGCGCCGCTTCGAACGTGACCGTCGAGGACGACGGCACGCAGGTGGTCGACCTGCGTGAGACCGACGAGTACCGCTTCGTGCCGGAGAACCCCAAGCTCACGACCGGCAAGATCCGGATTGACTTCACTAACACCTCGAAGACCAACACGCACAGCCTGGCATTCAAGCCCGGTGGACCGGTCGAGGAGATCCCGTTCATCAATCCGGGGGAGAAGGAGTCGATCGGCTTCTCGATCGCCACCCCCGGCGAGTACCAGTTCTTCTGCACCTTCCATGAGTCGCTCGGCCAGCGCGGGATGCTGGTGGTCGAGGAGCCGTGAGCGGCATCGCCGTCGACATCGTCATCGTGCTGATCGTGGTGGGGATGTCGGCGTTCGGTTACCGCAGCGGCCTGTTGAAGGCGGCGTCCGCCCTGCTCGGGCTGATCCTCGGCCTGTTCATCGGGATCCCGCTCGTCGCGTACGTCGGCCGGCAGATCGACGATAGCGCGTGGCGGCTGGCCACCGTCGTCGGACTGCTCGTGCTCGTCGCGAACGCTGGGTACATCGGGGGCATGCTCGTCGGCGCCTGGCTGAGGTCGCATGTGCGCCGCCCGTTCGCGCAAGGTGTGGACCGGGCCGCGGGCGGCGTCCTTTCGACGGCGGTGGCGGTGCTGCTGGTGTGGATGCTGGCCGTGCCCCTGGGCGCGTCCCGGGTCCCCGGCGTCGCCCAGGCGATCAAGGACTCCGCGATCCTGCCGCGGGTGGATGCTGTGATGCCGGACGCCGCCCGGTCGATGTACGAGGCCATCGACGGCGCGATCGACGCCCAGGGGCTGCCGGACGTCGTCGGGCCGCTGCAGCAGACCGACGTCGCGGAGGTCGGCAGCCCGGACGGCGCGAGCGCCGAAGCCCCCGCGGTCGTGGAGGCCAGTGGTTCGGTGGTCAAGGTGGTCGGGCACGCGCCGCAGTGCAACCGGATCATCGACGGGTCGGGCTTTGCCTACGCGCCGGATCGAGTGGCCACGAACGCGCACGTGGTCGCCGGAACCGAGACCCTCTCCGTGCAGGTCGCCGGCGAGCAGTACGACGCCACCGTCGTCTATGCCGACGAGAGCCTGGACCTCGCCGTCCTCGCCGTGGACGGCCTCGACGTCCCGCCGCTCGCGCTGAACACCGCAGGGCAGCAGCCCGGTGCGGACGTCGTGGTCGTCGGATATCCCGGCGGAGGGAACCTCACGCTCACGCCAGCGAAGGTCCGGGGCGAGGCCGACGTAACCGGCCCCAGCTTCCGCGGCGAGCACACGGTGACCCGTGACGTCCTGATGCTGCGCGGCTCGGTGGTGCCCGGCAACTCCGGCGGCCCGGTCGTCGACACCGACGGTCAGGTCGTCGGCGTGGTCTTCGGGGCGGCCGCCGACAAGCCGGACGTCGGCTACGCGCTGGCTATCGACTCGGTCGACGAGGAGCTTGCCGCAGCGACGTCCGCGCGGCAGAAGGTGGTCACCGGTGACTGCTACCCGTGAGGGCGACTACTGGTCGCGGCTGTCGAGCTCCTGCAGCCAACGCACCAGCTCGTCGTTGACGGTCTTCGGGTGCTCCTCCGCGGGGAAGTGTCCGCAGTCGTCAAGCAGCCGCCAGTTGTAGTCGGCGCGCACGTAGGCTCCTGAGCCGTCAGCCGTGCCTGGGAGGACGCACGGATCATCCGTGCCGTGGATCTGCAGCACCGACCTGTCGAGGCGGCGTCGTAACGTCCGCACGAACGAGTAGCCGTCCGGGCGGATCAGCGAGCGCACCATCCACCGGAAGTACTCGGCGGCGCCGTACGACGCCTGGGGCACGCAGATCGCGTCGCGGTAGATGCGGACCGCGCCGGCGAAGTCGTCGGTCTCTTGCCAGCGCCGGGACGACCAGGCGCGCATCAGCGTGCGTACCTGCGCGCCGTGGTCCTTGGTGAGCCGGCGCTCCGGGAGCCGGGGCGGCTGGTAGCTGAAGATGTAGCGCGATCCCCGGCGCTGTGGCGCGCCGAAGACCATCTCGCGACGCCACCGGCGTGGGTGCGCCGCACCCAGCACGGCGAGGCCCCGCACCATCTCCGGGTGCAGCGCGGCCAGCGCCCAGCCGATCATGCCGCCGAGGTCCTGCCCGACGACGTACGCCTCGGACTGCCCGAGCGCGCGGATCAACCCCGCGACGTCCCCGGCGGTCGTGGCCGGGTCGTAGGGGCGCGGTGGCTTGTCGCTGGAGCCGAAGCCGCGCAGGTCGGCGGCGACCACGCGGTACCCGGCCTCGCTGAGCGCGGGGATCTGATGCCGCCACGCCCACCACATCTGCGGGAAGCCGTGCAGCAGGACGACGAGCGGACCCGAGCCGGCCTCGGCCACGTGCAGCCGGACGCCGTTGGCGGTGATGTCACGGTGCGCCCAGGGCCCAGGCAGCAGCAGATCGTTCTGCTCGGTCAGGGCCATCCGCTGGGGAGGTGGGCAGAGACTCAGGCGCGCGAGAGGGCGGCGTGCTTGCCCGGCACCTCGTCATCGCCCTTGACCGCGTCGACGAGATGCTTGTTGCGCTTCATCGAGTCGATCGTGCGCTCGGGCGCGCGGACCTTCTTGACCTTCTTCAGCCCGATCAGGCCGACGACGGCGGCCACGATGACGAAGAAGGCGAACACGATGAGGTAGGACGCCCAGCGCGGCAGCCCGATCGGATCGGTGAGCAGCTCGGCGACGAACACGAAGAAGAACGGGAATGAGAGCGCGGCGATCACGCCCGCCGCGGCCAGCATGCCCGAGCCCGCGACGCCCTTCTTCACCTCGGTCTTGACCTCGGTCTTGGCCAGCTCGAGCTCGGAGCGCAGCAGCGTGGAGAAGTGGGTCGAGGCCTCCTTCACCAGCGTGCCGACACTCGGGTGGGCGACGTCCAGATCGTCGGCTGCGTGGCGGGGCTGCTGGGTCGACATCGGTGATCTCCTGCTGGTCAAGGCCTGGGATGGCCGGTGCAACTGGCTCGCTCTGCTGACCAGTCTAGGGAAACGAGCCGGGGCGTGTGCCTATTCTGCCTGGTTGTTGTCGCGGGCGGACCTCTCATCCTCCTCCAAACGGGGGCCGAGCTCGTCGTGGTACATGTGCTCGGGGCGGGCCACGCCCGTGCGGTACGCCGTCCGGGTCAGCAGGTGCGCGGCGATCGGAGCGGTGGTCGCCTGGGCGATCGCGACGATCGCGAGCGCGGCAACCGCGCCCCAGGTGCGCAGCGTCAGCGCCAGGCCGATGAGGATCAGCAGCAGTCCGAGGGTCTGCGGCTTGGTGGCGGTATGTACGCGCGAGTAGATCTCCGGGAACCGGATCATCGCGAAGGCGCCGATCGCGCCCAGCAGGGCACCGGCGACGATGAACAGCGCGCCGATCAGGTCCAGCGTCTCGGTCACGGCTCACCATCCTCGTCCTGGGGGCGGGCGATGAATCGGGCCACCGACACCGTTCCGACGAAGCCGGCCATGCTCACGACGATCAGGATCGGGATCGCCGGAGGGGTGTTGGTGGTCACGACGGTGACCGCGATCGCGGACACCATGAGCACCACGAGGACGTCGAGGGCGAGGGTGCGGTCGAGGTCGGTGGGCCCGGCGGCGATCCGCCAGATGACCATCAGCGCGGCGCCCAGCAGCAGCACCAGCGCGACGGCGTACAGGACGGTCGTCATCGGCCCTCCTCCACCAGCTGGATCTCCGCGCGTGACCCGAGCGCGCGCACGACCCGGCGCTCCAGGGCGAGTGTCGATCGTCGGGCGCTCTCGATCGCCTCGGGGGTGGTCGCGGCGATCTCGTGGACGTAGATCGCGTTGGCGTGCCGCCGGGTGTCCATCACGACCGAGCCGGGTGTCAACGACACCATCGCCGAGACGATCGTCAGGTACAGCGGCGAGTCGGTGCGCAGGGTCACCTCGATGATCGACCCGGTCGGGTGGCCGGGCCGCAGCGCGATCGCGACCACCTGCGCGGTGGCGACGGTGAGGTCCCACAGGAACCGGCCGATCAACCCGATCAGCCGAAGAGGCCGCACCCGGCCCTCGTAGTCGATCCGCGGCATCCGCAGCGTGAGCGTGACGAGCAGGGCGATGAGCAGACCGCTCACGACATTGCCCACGCTCAGCTCGCCCCAGAGCATCACCCACAGCAGGGTGATCAGCAGTAAGGCGCGGATGTCGAAGTTCTCGAGGACGCGGCGGCGCGGTGCGTGACGGGGCGCGGTCATCGGTGCACCTGCGCATTCAGCACCGATCCGGCGTACTCCGAGGGCAGCATCAGCTGGGCGGCGGCGTCGTTGGTGTAGTCGGCCAGCGGTCCTGCAACGACGCTCAGCGCGAGTGAGACCACGATCAGCGCGGACGCCGACAGCACCATGCCCAGCGGCATCGCCTTGCTCGGCACCGTCTCCTCGTCGATCGCGTCGAGGTCGAGGTCCACCTCGTAGCCCTGCTTGCGGATGGCGGTCTGTGGGTCGAGGTCCGGGGCGCGTGCACCACTGACGATCAGCGCCTCGGCCGGTGTCCGCCAGAAGGCCTGGTTCCACGCCTGCATCACCGCGTAGAGGGTCAGCAGGCTGGTGACCAGACCGCCGGCGATCAGTGCGTACGCCGCGGGAGTGCCGAGGTCGATGGAGGCCCGGATCAGGCCGACCTTCGCCAGGAAGCCGGAGAACGGTGGGATGCCGCCGAGGTTCAGCGCCGGGACGAAGTACAGGATTCCCAGCAGCGGTGAGACGGCCGCCAGACCGCCGAGCCGCAACAGCGAGGTGGAGCCGCCGGCGCGCTCGATCAGCCCGACCACCAGGAACAGTGCCGCCTGGATCACGATGTGGTGGACGACGTAGAAGATTGCCGCGCTGAAGCCGCTCTCGGTCGCGAGAGCGATCCCCCAGATCATGTAGCCGATGTGGCTGACCAGCGCGAACGACAGCATCCGCTTGATGCCCGACTGCGCCAGCGCCCCGAAGATCCCCACGATCATCGTGAGCAGCGCGATGGCAGTCAGCAGGCCCACCAGGCTGGAGTGGGGGAACAGCAGCGTCTGCATGCGGATGATCGCGTAGACGCCGACCTTCGTCAGCAGGCCGGCGAAGACCGCAGTGACGGACGACGGGGCCGTCGGATAGCTGTCGGGGAGCCAGGCGTGCAGCGGGAAGATCGCTGCCTTCGTGCCGAACACGACGAGCAGGAGCAGCTGGATCGACAGCGACACCGCGCTCGGGATCTCCGGCAGCCGCTGCGAGAGCTGCGCCATGTTGACCGTGCCCGTGGCGGCGTACGTCGCCGCGATCGCCACCAGGAACAGGAACGAGGACACGAGCGCGACCACGACGTACGTCGTCCCGGCCCGGACCCGTTTCCCGGTCGCGCTGAGGGTGATCAGGACGTACGAGGCGAACAGCAGAATCTCGAAGCTGACGAACAGGTTGAACAGGTCGCCCGCGAGGAACGCGCTCGAGATGCCCGCGTTCAGGGCGAGATAGGTCGGGAAGAAGACCGAAATGGGGCTGGAGGCGATCTTGCGGTCCGCCCATCCCTGGCTGATCGCGAAGATCAGCACGAAGAACGAGACCACGGCGGAGACCAGCAGCATCAGCGCGGCGAGCCGATCGGCCACCAGCGCGATGCCGACCGGGTCGCGCCAGCTGCCCACCCAGAGGGTGATGATCCCGTGCGAGCTTGCCTGCACCACCAGCGCGGCGGAGATGACGACGTTCGTGGCCAGCGCCAGCAGGCTGACGATCCGCTGGATCAGCGTCGAGCGGCCGAGCACCAGCGCGATGCCGGCCCCGATGAACGGCACCAGCACGGGAAGGGCGAGGAGGTTGCTGCTCATGGGCGGCCCTCCTCGTCCGGCTGGTCGGCCATGCCGTAGGCCCGCGCCGCCGACTCGGCCTCGGCGTCCGCGATGGCCTCGGGGTCCTCCTCGGCCTCGGTGATGGAGGTGTCGTCGGCGTCGTAGGTCGACGACGTCTGGTCGCGGTCGGCCAACTGGCGGATCCGGGCATCCTCGATGTCGTCCTGTACGTCGTCCGTGCCGTTGAGCCGCCAGTCGCGGTAGGCGAGCGCGAGCACGAACGCAACGGTGGCGAGCGCGATGACGATGGCGGTCAGGACCATGGCCTGAGGGAGCGGATCGGCCATCTCGGACACCGGTGTGTCGCCGCGCAGCGGAGCGGACCCGGCTCGTCCGCCGGCGATCAGGAAGAGCACCGCGATGCCGTTGCCCGCGAGCACGACGCCCAACAGCACCCGCACGAGAGAGCGCGCCAGCATCAGGTAGACGCCGCCGGTGATGAGGGTCGCCGCGGCGATCACCAGCGCGACGCTCGGTGGCGCGGTGGCGATCGTCTGGTCGGCCAGCAGGCTCATGCGCGCATCGCCTCGAGGCTCTCGTCCTCGGCCGCCTGCCGATCGACGCCGCTGCCCAGGCTGCGGCCGATGTCCAGGAACAGGCCGACGACGATCAGGTACACGCCGATGTCGAAGAACACCGGTGAGACGACCTTGATGTCGTTCCACACCCACGGCACGTGCAGCTCGACCATCTCCGACTGCAGGATGGCACCGCCGGAGAGTACCGGCGCGAGCCCGGTCGCGATGATGATCAGCAGTCCCAGGCCGGCCAGCAGCCCGGCGTCCAGCGGCAGCGCCTCGTCGAGCTCGTGCCGCCCGGCCGCCAGGTAGCGGACCAGGAGCGCGACACCGGCCACCAGTCCCCCGGCGAAGCCGCCGCCGGGCAGGTTGTGCCCGGCGAACAGCAGGAACAGCGAGGTGACGATCAGGACGTGGAACAGCAGGCGGGTGGAGACCTCGAGGATCGTCGACCGGCGGGCGCGTTCGATCAGGGCCCCGGCGCTCAGCCACGAGGCGTCGTCCGCGCCGGTGTGGCTCTGGTCGTCGCTGAGGTCTCGGACCCGCTCGATCCGGCCGCGGCGGGTCGAGGTGAACACCAGACTCGCCACGCCGGTCGCGGCAGCGAGGATCACGGCGACCTCGCCGAGGGTGTCCCAGGCGCGAATGTCGACGAGGGTGACGTTGACGGCGTTCTTGCCGTTGCCGATCTCGTAGGCGGCGTCCACGAAGGTGGCCGAGTCGGGCGTGGCGTGCCGGGCGTTGGTCGAGCTAATGATCAGCGCCGTCGCGGTCAACCCGACGCCGATCGCGATGGCGGCGCGCAGGCGGGTGTCCAGGACGCGGACCGGCGTGCGGAAGGTCTGCGGGAGCCGGCGCAGCACGAGCACGAACACGACGAGCGTGACCGTCTCGACGGCGATCTGGGTGAGCGCGAGATCGGGCGCGCCGTGGACCAGGAACAGCAGCGCGAGGCCGTAGCCGGTCACCGAGACGAACAGCACCGCCGGGATCCGCTCGCGGGCGCGTGCGGCCAGCAGTGTGCCGATCGCGATGATGAGGGTCGCGCCGACCTGCACCGGAGAGTCCCACGCGCGCAGATCCGAGCCTGTCAGGGCGGTCGCGGCCGCGACGCCGGGGAGCAGGATCACGACGGTGAAGATGGTCGCGACATAGACCGGTAGCGAGCCCTGCTGGGTGCGGGCGGTGAGCTCGACGGCGGTCCGGTCGAGGGTGCGGATCGCCCAGTTGTAGGAGCGCTCGGCGTCCAGTGGATGCGGCATCCGGTTGTACAGCCGCCGGACGTCGTCCCGGCGCCAGAACAGCAGCGCGCCGCCGGCGATCGAGACCGCGGACAGCGCGAGCGGCAGGTTCAACCCGTGCCACAGCGCGAGATAGCCGGTGTCCGCGCCGGCGCCGGCGGTCTCGGCGTACGGCACGATCACCGTCGTCAGCCACGCTCCGGAGAGGCCGGCCGCCAGGCTCAACAGGGCGAGGATGACGGGGGAGAGCTGGAAGGCGGTGCCCGGCCGGTGCAGCTCGGTGTCGGGGACGTCGTGCTTGCGCGCGAAGGCACCCCACACGAAGCGGGCGCTGTAGGCGACGGTCAGCATCGAGCCGAGCACGATAGCCGCGAGTACGACGTACGCCCAGCCGCCGAGTACGACGTCCGCGTGCAGCAACGCCTCGAGCGCCGACTCCTTGGCGACGAAGCCCATCATCGGCGGCAGCCCGGCCATTGACAGCACGGCGAGGACGGCCGCGGCAGTCAGCAGGGGCATGCGCCGCGCGAGCCCGGAGAGCTGACGCAGGTCACGGGTACCGGTGCTGTGGTCGATCACGCCGACGGTGAGGAAGAGCGCGGACTTGAACAGCGCGTGTCCGATCACCAGGCCGACCGCGGCCAACGCGGTCGCCTGGGTGCCGATCGCCGCTAGCGTCATCATGAAGCCGAGCTGGCTAACGGTGCCGAAGGCCAGCAGCAGCTTGATGTCGGTCTGCTGCAGCGCTCGCCAGCCACCGACGAGCATGGTGAGGCAGCCGAGCGTGATCATCAGCGGCCGCCACCCCGGCACCGTCGCGAAGACGGGTGCGAACAACGTGACCAGGAAGATGCCGGCCTTCACCATCGCGGCGGCGTGCAGGTACGCGCTGACCGGGGTGGGGGCAGCCATCGCGCCCGGCAGCCAGAAGGGGAAGGGCACCTGGGCGGATTTCGTGATCGCGCCGACCAGCAGCAGCATGACGGCCACGGTGGTCAGCGCGGACGCCGGTGGCGGGCTCTGCAGGATCTCGCTGATGCGGTAGCTGCTGGTCTCGCCGATCGCCACCGCCCCGGCGAGCATCGACAGCCCGCCGAGCGTGGTCACCAGCAGCGCCTGCATGGCGGCGCGGCGGTTGGCCGAGCGCACCGGGTTGTGGCCGACCAGCAGATAGGAGAAGACGGTGGTGAGCTCCCAGAAGATGCACAGCAGGACGATGTTGTCGCTGAGCACCAGGCCGAGCATCGCGCCGGCGAAGTAGGTGAAGACGGCGCCGAAGCGCCACAGGCCGGGGTCGTCCTCGTGGAAGTACCAGGTGCAGTAGAGCAGGATCAACGCGCCGACGCCGGTGACCAGGACGGCGAGGATCCACTGCAGGCTGCTGAGTGAGAAGTCCAGCTGGAGGCCGAAGGCCGGGACCCACGAGTACTGCTCGGTCGGGGGCGCGGCGCCGTCACGGACTTGCGTGGTCCGCAGCAGCAGCCAGACCAGACTGCCGGCGGGCGCGAGCGCGAGCACCAGAAAGGCGCGACGCCCGAGAAACCGGGTGAGCAACGGACCGATGCTGGCCGCGAGGAAATGCGACAGCACCAGGTAGGCCACGGCATCCTCTCGCAATGGAATCGAGGGGAAATTCTACCGCGCGAGCCCGCCCCCGGCTCGCGACCACCTGCGGGGCAGGGGCAGGCTAATCGGGTCATAGCGTGCTGCACTGCCCCGCAGCACGAGGGTGGACGGCGCTCAGGCGTCCTTGGCGGGCTGGCCGGAGAGGTTGGCGGCGATCTGGTCCATGACGGTCGTGTCGGCCAGCGTGGTGACGTCGCCGATCTCGCGGTGCTCGGCGACGTCCTTCAGCAGCCGGCGCATGATCTTGCCCGAGCGGGTCTTGGGCAGCTCGGGGACGACCATGATCTGCCGCGGCTTGGCGATCGGCGAGATCTCGGTGGAGACGTGGTTGCGCAGCTCCTGAACGACCTCGTCGCCGGAGTCCTCGACGCCGCCGCGCAGGATCACAAACGCGACGACCGCCTGGCCGGTGGTCTCATCGTGAGCGCCCACGACCGCCGCCTCAGCTACCTTCGGGTGCGAGACCAGCGCGGACTCGATCTCGGTGGTCGACATGCGGTGGCCCGAGACGTTCATGACGTCATCCACCCGGCCGAGGACCCAGATGTCGCCGTCCTTGTCCTTCTTCGCGCCGTCGCCGGCGAAGTAGCGACCTGCGAAGCGCGACCAGTAGGTGTCGACATACCGGTCGTCGTCGCCCCAGATGGTCCGCAGCATCGACGGCCACGGCTTGGTCAGCACCAGGTAGCCACCCTGCCCGTCGGGCACCGACTCGCCGGCGTCGTTGACGACGTCGGCCGAGATGCCGGGGATCGCGCGCATCGCAGAGCCCGGCTTGGCCGCGGTGACGCCGGGCAGCGGGCTGATCATGATCGATCCAGTCTCGGTCTGCCACCACGTGTCGATCACCGGCACGTTGTCGTGCCCGATGACCCGGCGGTACCAGACGTAGGCCTCGGGGTTGATCGGCTCGCCGACCGAGCCCATCAGCCGCAGCGAGCTCAGGTCGTACTTCGCCGGGATCTCCTCGCCCCACTTCATGAACATCCGGATCACGGTGGGGGCGCAGTACAGGATCGACACCTTGTACTTGTCGATGATCTCCCACCAGCGTCCCTGATGCGGAGTGTCGGGGGTGCCCTCGTAGAGCACGGACGTCGTCCCGTTCGCCAGCGGCCCGTAGACGATGTAGGAGTGCCCGGTCACCCAGCCGACGTCGGCGGCGGTCCAGTAGACGTCGGTGTCGGGCTTGATGTCGAACAGTGCCCAGTGCGTGTAGGCGCAGCCGGTCAGGTAGCCGCCGCTGGTGTGCAGGATCCCCTTCGGCTTGCCCGTCGTGCCGGAGGTGTACATGACGTAGAGCGGGTGCTCGGCATCGAAGGCTTCGGGGGTGTGCTCGGTGGACTGGCCGCCGACGAACTCGTGCCACCACTTGTCGCGGCCCTCGGTCATCGGGGTCTCTTGCTTGGTGCGCTCGACGACGAGCACCGAGTGGACGTCGGGGCACTTCTCGACGGCCTTGTCGACGGTGTCCTTCAGCCCTGCCGGCTTTCCACGGCGGTAGCCGCCGTCCGAGGTGATGACCACCTTTGCACCACAGTCGAGAATGCGGGTGGCGAGCGAGTCAGCCGCGAACCCGCCGAAGACGACCGTGTGGACGGCGCCGATCCGTGCGCACGACAACATCGCGAATATCGTCTCGGGGATCATCGGCATGTAGATGGCGACGGTGTCGCCCGCTTTCACGCCGAGCTCGGTGAGCGCGTTGGCGCCGCGGCTGATCTCATCCTTGAGCTCGCCGTAGGTGATCTCGCGCGTGTCGCCCGGCTCGCCCTCGAAGTAGTACGCGATCTTGTCGCCCTTGCCGGCTTCGACGTGCCGGTCGACGCAGTTGTAGGCGACGTTGAGCTTGCCGTCGGCGAACCACTTCGCGAACGGCGGGTTGCTCCAGTCGAGGACCTCCGTCGGCTCCTTCTCCCAGGTCAGCCGCCTGGCCTGCTTCGCCCACCACGCCTCCGGGTCGGCCGCGGCCTCGTCGTACGCCTCGGCCGTCAGGTTCGCCTGCGCAGCGAACTCGTCGCTCGGCGGAAAGGTGCGCGTCTCATGCAGCAGGTTGTCGATGGTCGGCGAGTCGTTCGACATGCGTGCCTCCTGGTCTGTGAAACGTGACGTAGACCCCAATCTAGCGCGGACGCCGAAAACGGACAGTGGTGCTGTGCTGATTCCGCGGCGGCATCGCCCGGGGTCAGGGCGCGGCCGCGGTCGTCGGCATCAACGCCGGCGCTGATAGGCGCGGACGCCGAGCTTGCGGATCTCCTCGAGCCAGAGGATCGACGAGCCCACGGCCACGGCGAACGCCCACTGCTGCGAGCTGAGGCCCGCGGTGCTGAAGATGTTCTGCAGGAACGCCAACTCGACCACCAGCACCTGGAACACCAGGACGACCGCCAGCGAGATCCAGATCGCCGGGTTGGTCAGGGAGCGCCGCGAGAAGACCGACTCGTCGGAGCGCACATTGAGCAGGTTGAAGACCTGGAAGAACACGAAGGTGGTGAACGCCAAGGTCGTGACGGCGGCATCGGAGATCCCGGGGAATACCTCGTCGGCGAACAGGATCACCAGAAGTGTCGCGACGCTCATCCAGAGCGCCCCACCGGCGATCCCGATCACGCGGCCCCGCGTCAGCAGATGCTCGCCGGCCGGCCGCGGCGGGCGTTTCATCACGTCCTTGTCCGCCGGCTCGACACCCAGCGCGAGCGCGGGCGGGCCGTCCATGATGATGTTGACCCAGAGGATCTGCAGCGCGGTGAACGGCGCGCCCCCGGCGATCCCGAACGCGCTCGCCGCGAGGAACATCATCACGAAGCCCCAGGACGTCGTGAGCTGGAAGCGCACGAACTTCAGGACGTTGTCGTAGATGCCGCGGCCCAGCCGGACCGCCTCGACGATGGTCGCGAAGTTGTCGTCGGTCAGGATCATCCGCGCCGCGCCCTTGGAGACGTCGGTGCCAGTGATGCCCATCGCGACGCCGATGTCGGCCTGCTTGAGCGCGGGGGCGTCATTCACCCCGTCGCCGGTCATCGCCACCACATGACCGCGGTCCTGCAGCGACTTCACCACGCGGATCTTGTGCTCAGGCGCGACCCGCGCGAGGACGCCGAGATTCTCGCTGCGCTCGCGCAGCTGGTCGTCGTCCAGCTCGTCGAGTTCTGCACCGGATGCGTGGTCGCCGCCGATGCCCAGCGTGTCAGCGATCGCGGACGCCGTCACGAGGTGGTCACCGGTGATCATGTGCACCCTGATGCCGGCCTCGTGGGCCTCGCGGATGGCGTCGGCGGCCTCCGAACGTGGCGGGTCGACGATGCCGATCAGGGCATACAGGGTGAGATCTCGTACCTCGTCGAACAGGGCATCAGCGCCCTCGGGCAGCGTGTCGATCTGCTTGCCCGCCACCATCATCGTGCGCATGCCCTCGCGGGCCATCTGGCCGATGTGCTCGTGCAGCTCGTCGCGGTCGGCGCGGGTGAGCTCGCGCGGGACGCCGTCCGGCCCGAGCAGGTGGCTGGCGGCATCGGCGATCGCGCCGGGGGCGCCCTTCACGCAGACCAGGATCCGCCCGTCCCGCTCATGGAAGGTGGCCTGCAGCTTGTAGTCCGAGTCGAAGGGCACCTCCGCCACGCGAGGCAGATGGCGGCGGGCGCCCTCGACGTCGATGCCGCCCTTCTCGGCGAGCACGACCAGCGCGCCGTCCGTCGGGTCTCCGACGAGCTCTCCATCACGGACGACGCCGTCGTTGCACAACGCCATCGCGAGAAAGGCCTGGGAGAGCGACTGCGGCGGCGGGTTGCCGTCCGGAGTGAGGATCCGACCCTCGGGGTTGTAGCCGTCGCCGGTCACACGGTACCGGCCGCCGGCGGTCGACACCCGCCGCGCGGTCATCTTGTTGAGCGTCAGGGTGCCGGTCTTGTCGGTCGCGATGTGGCTGGTCGAGCCGAGGGTCTCGACGGCTGCCAGCTGCTTGATGATCGCGCCGCGCTCGGCGAGGCGCGTGGCACCCATCGCGAGGGTGAACGCGACGACGGCGGTGAGCCCTTCGGGGATCGTGGCGACGGCGAGCGACACGGCGGTGATCAGCAGGTCGGACCACGACTGGCCGCGGATCAGCCCCATGACGAACACGATCGACACGACCACGAGGGCGATGAGGGTGAGCATCCCCGCGAGCTTGTCGATACGGCGTTGCAGCGGGGTCTTCTCGTCGCTGGCGCTGCCCAACAGCCCGGCGATCTGCCCCATCTGGGTGGCCATTCCCGTGTCGGTCACGACCATGACCGCCCGGCCGCGGGTCACCTCGGTGTTCATGAACAGCACGTTCGAGCGTTCCCCGAGCGGGACGTCGTCCGGTGGAAGCACCCCGACGCCCTTGTCAACCGGTGCGGACTCGCCCGTAAGCGCCGACTCAGCCACCTGCAGCCGCGAGGCCTCCACGACCCGCCCGTCGGCCGGCACCGTGTCACCGGCTTCGAGCAGAACGACGTCGCCGGGGACGATCTGGGCGCGGTCGATCTGGCGCTCGACGCCGGAGCGTCGCACGCGAGAGGTCGCCACGGACATCTCCCGCAAGGCGGCCAGGCTGTCCTCTGCCTTGGCCTCCTGCTTGTAGTTCAAGAAGGTGTTGAGCGTGATGACCAGCAGGATGACTACCGGCGTCTCCCACTCCCGCGAGACGACGGCGCTGACCACGGCCGCGACCAGCAGCACGATTGTCATCTTGTCGGCCAGCAGCGAGATGATCTTGCGCCAGCCGGGGACCGCGGCCTTCTCCTCGAGCGCGTTCTGGCCGTGCCGGCTCACCCGCCGGGCGACCTCGGCCTCGTCAAGACCACGCCCGACGGTCACGTCGTAAGCGCTCAGGATCTCCTCAGCGGACCGCGCGTAGGTAGGGGTGGTCTCGGGGGGTTCGATCCCGGTCCGCGTCAACGTGCGTGCTTCCTTTCGACCCTGACCCAGTTATCGCCGCTCTTGGAGGAAACGGGTCCTGACCGGCGGTTTGTTCCCGGGGGAGTCGCAGGTCACCGCCGCTTGCGGTTCAGGAAGTCGTCCAACCGCTGCTCGATGTCCCCGCCCAGCAGCCAGCCGGCGACGCTCGGGCTTGGCCATGATCATGTCGCCGAACTGCCCGCTCCAGTCCCCGGCGAATGGGATCCGGTTCCTCAGTGCCTCCCGTGCCTGTGACGTGCCACTTGGGAGATGGAACCCCGGCGAGGCGCCGTTTGTCAGCGGGTTCATCGTGGCGATAATCGACGACGATGGAGACCAAGGAAGTGGTGCACGGCCCGGCACCGGTGGGCGCACCCGAGCACACCGTTCGCGGCACTCTCAGCACGTCGACCGCCGTGCTCGTCGGTGCTCTGCTGCTGGTCGTGCTGCTGCGGCCCGTGCTCGGCGACAGCACCGGCGGGGAACGGGTGTCCGCGTGGGCGACGATCTTCACCGCGATGTTCGTGCAGGCCGCGCCCTTCCTGGTGCTGGGCGTCACGATCAGCGCGGCCGTCGCCGCGTTCGTGCCCGAGTCCTTCTTCGCCAAGGCGCTTCCGAAGCGGACGGCGCTGTCGGTGCCCGCCGCCGGTGCCGCCGGGCTGGTACTGCCGGGATGCGAGTGCGGCTCGGTGCCGATCGCCAAGGGCCTGGCCGACAAGGGCGTGCCGATGGCCGCGGCGCTCGCGTTCATGCTGTCGGCGCCCGCGATCAACCCCATCGTCCTCATTGCCACTGCGGTTGCCTTCCCGGGTGATCCCGAGATGGTTCTCGCCCGGTTCCTGGCGAGTCTGCTGCTCGCCGTGCTGATGGGCTATCTGTGGTCGCTACGCGGCAGACCCGAGTGGCTGCGTCCGCAGGGGCGCGTCGTCGCACGAACCGGGTCGCGCTGGACCACCTTCGTTGCCACCTTCACGCATGACTTCCTGCACACCGGCGGCTACCTGGTGACCGGCGCAGCCGCGGCGGCCTCGCTGCAGGCCTTGGCGCCGCGCTCGATCATGGACGCTGTCGCGTCGAGCTTCTGGCTGTCGGTGCTGGCCATGGCGCTGCTCGCCGTCGTCCTCTCGATCTGCTCGGAGGCCGACGCCTTCGTCGCGGCCTCGATGACCCAGTTCTCGTTGACCTCCCGGCTGGTCTTCCTCGTGGTTGGCCCGGCGGTCGACATCAAGCTCATCGCGCTACAGTCCTCAGCCTTCGGCCGGCGCTTCGCGATACGGTTCGCCTCCGTCACCTTCGTCGTCGCGATCGGCTGCGCCCTGCTGATCGGATGGTGGGTGCTGTGAGAACGCTGGTGATGCGCCGCGAGACGCCCAGCCTGGCGCTGCTGCTGGTCGGCGCGTGGATCATGAAGATCTCGCTGACCGACGACTACAAGATGTACGTGAAGGACTCCTTCGGGCCGTGGCTTGCGGTTGCCGGCGGCATCCTCGTGCTGGTGGCGATCGCCGGCCTGGTGCTGGTCAGCATCGGCCAGCGAGTGGATCATGCCGAGCACGCCGACCATCCCGAGCGCCCGGAGGGACCTCGCGAGCCGGCCGCCGAGCACGGGCACAGCCACCGGTCGTACGTCGGATGGCTGCTGCTGGCGCCGCTGGTCGCCTTCACCGTGATCATCCCGCGTCCGCTGGGTGCCTACTCGGCCGAGCGTGCTGCCGCCCCGCCCCCGATGCCTGCGGATCAGACCTTCGAGGAGCTGCCTGCGGGCGATCCGGTCGAGCTCACCCTGCGCGACTACACGAGCCGCACGCTGTGGGACGACGCCGCGACGCTCGAGGGCCGCACCGTGAGGCTGACCGGATTCGTGACCCCGCGCGCGGCGGGGGGCTATTACATCACCCGGCAGGTGATCGCCTGCTGCGCTGCCGACGCGCTGCCGGTGCAGGTGTACGTCGCGGGTGACCCGCCGGTGTTCGCACCCGACACCTGGATCGAGGTTGTGGGCACCTCGGCGCCGACGGTGCGCGACGAGAGCGACAGCTTCGACATCGCTGCGGTCACCGCTGACTCGGTCACGACCGTCACGCCCCCGGCGTCGCCGTACGAGCAGTAGATAAGACGTTCGAAGTCTCAATCGACCGGTTATTGATATTGGACCTCCAATAGAACATTCGGTTGACTCGTGGGCAAGCTCAGGAGGCCCACCCGTGAAGATCGAGCGCATCGAGGCGATCCCCTTCGCAATCCCATATGCCAAGAAGCTGCAGTTCGCCAGCGGCGAGGTCGACACTGCCCGCCACGTGCTCGTGCGGGTGCACACGACCGACGGGCTGATCGGCACCGCTGAGGCGCCGCCGCGCCCGTTCACCTACGGCGAGACGCAGGCCTCGATCATCGCCATCATCAACGACGTCTTCGCCCCGCAGATCACCGGCCTGACGATCTTCCAGCGGGAACGGGTTCGGGCACTGCTCGACCGGACGATCGGCAACCCCACCGCCAAGGCGGCCGTCGACATGGCTTTGTGGGATCTCATCGGCCAGTCGCTCGGCGCCAGCGTCACCGATCTGCTGGGCGGCTTCGGCGAGGGCATGCGAGTCTGCCACATGCTCGGCTTCGACACGCCCGAGGTGATGGTCGAACAGGCGCACCGCATGCGTGAGAACTATGGCATCAGCACGTTCAAGGTGAAGGTCGGCCGCCATCCTGTCGACCTGGACGTCGCCGTGTGCCGTGCGCTGCGTGCGGAGTTCGGCGACGCCATCGAGCTGTACATCGACGGCAACCGCGGCTGGAGCGCATCGGAGTCCGCCGAGGCGTTGCGCCAGATGGCCGACCTCGGGCTGACGCTCGCCGAGGAGCTGTGCCCCGCGGACGACGTCCTCGGTCGCCGCTGGCTCGTCCGGCAGGCGCCGATCCCGTTCGTGGCCGACGAGAGTGTGCCGACCCAGGCCGACGTCACCCGCGAGCTGCTGGGCGGTTCGGCAACCGCGATCAGCATCAAGACCGCCCGCACCGGCTTCAGCGCATCCCAGCGAATCCTGGGCCAGTGCGAGGGCATGGGCGTCGAGGTCGTGATGGGCAACCAGATCGACGGGCAGATCGGAACCGCCTGCACCGTTGCCTTCGGCGCGGCGTTCGCGCACACCTCGAAGCGGGCCGGTGAGCTGTCCAACTTCCTCGACATGAGCGATGACCTACTGGTCGATCCCTTGCAGATCAGCGATGGCGTGCTATCCACCAGGCCGGGACCGGGGCTCGGGATCGCCGTCGACGAATCCAAGCTGTCCCACTACCGCGAGGACCGCTGACCACCAACCCACCCCCACGAGAGGAAACCCATGAGCGAGTTCACCCAGGAGACCACGGCCCGTGCCGCCGACTCCGGCGCCAACGCGACCGCAGCGTTCAAGGCCAAGCAGAAGGCGGGCGCGGTCGAGACCGATCAGGAGCGCGTCAGCCAGCTGGCCACCGAGGTAATCCAGCGAGATGGCGACGGCGAGAAGACCGTCTACGACTACGTTCTGGATCCCGCCTGATGTTGTTCGCCGTGAAGATGGACGTCGCGATCCCGCACGATGTCGACCCTGAGCAGATCGCCGAGACGATCGCTACCGAGAAGGCCTATTCGCAGCAGCTGCAGCGGGATGGCGAATGGCGGCACATCTGGCGATGCGCCGGCCAGTACTCCAACATCAGCATCTTCGATGTCGCCGACAACGAGCGGCTGCACGAGATCCTGTGGAATCTGCCGCTGTTCAAGTACATGACGATCGAGGTGACGCCGTTGGCCACCCACCCTTCAGACATCGCCGTCGGGGACTGAGAACAGGCTTTGCAGCACGTCTCGTACGTTGCGTAGCAACGGTGAATCGTCGCCGTCAGCGGCCGGTAGACGACGCCGGTGACAGCGAGGGCCATCACGGACTCCGGAACCAAGGCGACACCGACGCCCGCCGCGACAAAGGACACGAGCGTGGCTGTCTCGGTCACCTCGATCGACGCGGTCGGGGTGAAGCCGGCCTCGCGGCATGCCGCGGCGACGGCCTCGTGCACGACCGACTGCCCGCTGCCCGGGTATGCCACGAACGGCTCGCCCGCGAGGTCCTCGATCGCCACCCGGTCGCGGGCGGCCAACCGGTGCACGTCCGGGAGCGCGACCACGAGCGGCTCAGACGACAGCGCCTCGATCACGACCCCGTCACCAGCCACCGGCGGTCGGAGGACTGCCAGGTCGATCCGGCCGTCCTGCAGCGCGGTGACCTGCGCTGGTGTCAGCATCTCACCGCGGAGCTCCAGCTCAAGGCATTGCTTGCCTCCCGGCCGCACCGGGGCTCAGATCAGCGGGTGTACGGTGCTCAGCTGCAGCCGAGCGCCGCCTGCAGCGCGGCGAGATTGTCCTTCATGGCGGACAGATAGTCGCCCGACTCCGGTTGATTCTCCAACGGGTTGAGCTCGCCGGCCTGCGCTCCGGTGGCTTGGGACACCGTCTCGGCGTACTTGTCGCTCGATCCGGACTCGTAGAAGATCGTCGTGATGCCGTTCTGCTCCACGAACTCCTTGACCTCGGCGAGCTTCTGCGGCGAGGGATCCTCGTCGGTCAGGCCAGCGATGCCGACCTGCTGAAGCCCGTAGGCCTTCGCGAGGTAGCCGAAGGCGTTGTGGGTGGTGACGATCGCCGTACGCTCGCACTGGGCCAGGCCGGTGGTGAAATCCTGATCGAGCTGGCTGAGCTCGTTGTTCAGTGCTTCGTAGTTGGACTCGTAGTCCTCCTCGTGGTCCGGATCGATCTCGACCAGGTGGTCCTTGACTGCCTCGGCCATCGACGACATCAGCTCGGGATCCAGCCAGATGTGCGGATCCAGCGCGTCCCCGTGATCGTGCCCGGCGTGATCGTCCCCGGACTCGTCGCCGTGGTCGTGCCCGGAATGGTCTTCTTCGGCCGCGTGGTCCTCATCGCCGTGGCTGTGGCCGAGGTCGTCGCTGCCGGGCATGAGGTCGGTGACCGTAGCGACATCGAGCACGTGCTCCGGTGACTCGTTCTCGATCGCGTCGTCGACCGCGGGCTGCAGCCCCTTCAGATGGATGACGAGCGAGGCGCTGCTGATTGCCCCGACCTCCTGAGCATTCAGCTCCATGTCATGCGGGTCCGCGCCTTGCTGTGCCAGGCTCTGCACCTCGACCTGCTCACCGCCGATCTCGGTCGCAAGGTACTCCAGCGGGTAGAAGCCCACCACGACCTTGTCCCCGTCCGAGCCGGATCCGGAGTCGGACGAGCAGGCAGCCAGGGAGAGGCCGGCGAGGCCGATCGAGCTGCTCGCGATGAGCAGGCGGAATCTGCGGGAACGTCGAGAGTTGAGCATGCCGACGAGATAACCGCTCCGACGAATCTATTGTCAAAGTCGCATCCATGAATGGGAAGCGGCGCACCTAGCGCTCTGCCGATCGACTGGCTCGGTGACCGGCGAGCAGGTAGAAACAGCGCCCCGGCAATGATCCAGATGACCAGTGCGCCGAAGGTGGGGCCAGAGAGCGCACCAGGCGATCCGGATCGATGCCAATGCGTCCCAAAGTCCCCCGGCGGTCGGTGTGGCCGTGACTGGCAGGGTCAGCGGACGCCGACCAGGTCGACGACGAAGACGAGCGTCTCGTTCGGGGCGATCGCGCCCGGGGCACCGTACTCGCCGTACCCGAGGTGCGGAGGGATCGTGATCTTGCGGCGACCGCCCACCTTCATGCCGGCGATGCCCTGGTCCCACCCCTGGATGACCCGCCCCGCGCCGAGCGGGAAGGACAGCGACTGGCCGCGGTCCCACGAGGCGTCGAACTGCTGACCGGTCGACCACGACTTGCCGACGTAGTGGGTGTCCACGGTCATCCCCGCCTGCGCCTCGGCACCGTCGCCGACGGTGATGTCCTCGATCTGCAGCTCGGCGGGCGGGTTCTCGTTCGGGACCTCGAACTCGGGCTTGCTGGTGCTGTCGTTGGTTGCCATGCGGTCACGGTACCGGCCCAGCTCGCTGCCATCCGAGCCGCACCGAGCTCGGACTAGGCTGGACGCCGTGCCGAGCCCAGTCACCACCGACCCGTTACTGCCCCTCGTCGACCTTCCGGGGGTGTCCGAGGCGTGCGCGAAGGCGCGTGCGGACGTCGATCGCCTACTCAACCACCGGGTACTGCGCAAGCAGTCTGCCGACGTGAGCGGCGAATCGCTGATCCGGGGCGCACGCGCGTCCGCAGAACTCGAGGATCACGGCTACCAGCTCGAGGCGGTGCGGTCAGGGAGCATCGACGACCCGGTCGTCACCGGGTGTCTGCGAGTCGCCGGAGAGCTTGGCCGGATCACCGATATCTGGGAGAAGGCGCCGCTACAAGCGATCGCGGCGCTTCACCTACAGGCCGCGCACGGCTCGCTGCATCGCGACGACCTCGCACGACCGGTGGCGGGCCCGGAGGCAGCGCACCGGCTTCAGCAGCTGGCCGACACTGTCCGGGCGCCGCGGTCCCGGCAGCTGCCTGGTCTGATCGTGGCGGCCGTCGTCCACGGCGAGCTGCTGTCGGTGAAGCCGTTCGCCGCTCTCAACGGTGTCGTGGCGCGGGGGGCGGCACGGGTTGCGTTGATCTCCACGGGCGTCGATCCCAAGGCGCTCGCGGTGCCCGAGGTCGGCCACGTCGCGGAGAAGCGTGAGTACCAGCACGCGCTGGCCGCCTACCGGACTGGCACGCCGGACGGCGTCGCGCGGTGGATCGTGCACTGCGCCCAGGCGCTCTCCCACGGCGCGGTCGAGGGGCTGGCTATCTGCGAGGCCGTGCTCCGCGGCTGAGCCACGCTGAGATTTCTCGAGCGAGTCGCCCGATCCGATGCGCTCCCCGGGAACGTGGTGCTGCGCACTTGCCGGACGATGGGACACACCGCTAGCTCTCGGCGTATGCGGCGTCGATCGCGTCGGCGAACCGTTCGTTCACGGTCTTGCGGCGGATCTTCAGCGTCGGGGTGAGATCGCCGTCTGCTATCGACAGCGGCCCCTCGGCGATCACGATGCGTCGCGGCTTCTCCCAGCTCGCCAGATCGGCCGTCGCCGCCTCGACCCGGCTCATCAGCAGCTGCCGGACCCGCTCGTCCTCGGCCAGCTGCTCGAAAGTCATCGGGCCCCAGCCTCGCCGCTGCACGTGTGCGGCGAGATCCTCGTAGGACGGCTGGATCAGGGCGATGAGGTAAGGGCGCCGTTCGCCGATGATCATCGCGTGCTCGATGAGGTCGTCGGTGGTCAACCGTGCCTCGATCGGCTGCGGCGCAACGTTCTTGCCTTGCGCGGTCACCACGAGATCCTTGATCCGGTCGGTCACGATCAGGTACCCGTCCTCGATGCGGCCGACGTCACCGGTGCGGAACCAGCCGTCGACGAACGCCTCGTCGGTCGCCTCCGGGTTGTTCCAGTACCCGCGGGTCACGTTGGGGCCGCGCACCTGGATCTCGTCGTCCGCCCCGATCCGGATCTCGACACCGTCGATCGGCCGGCCCACCGTGCCGAATCGGAACTTGGCCGGTGTGTTGCAGGTGATGACCGGAGCGGTCTCGGTCAGCCCATAACCCTCGCACACCAGAAGCCCTGCTGCGTAGAAGAACTCCCCGACGTCCGTGCTGAGCGGGGCGCCTCCAGCAGCGAAGTAGTTCTTGGGTCCACCGACGGCCTCGCGGATCTTCGAGAGGATGAGCCGATCCGCGACCGCATGCTGCACGCGCAGCGGCAGCGGCGGCCTGGCGCCTGCGGCCCGGTACACACCGTGCTTCCGGCCAACCCTCACGGCCCAGTCGAAGATCCGCGCCTTGCGAGGGTTCTCGTGGGCGCGGGCGGTCGCCACCGCCTGCACCTTCTCGAACACCCGGGGTACGGCGACCATCGCGGTGGGCCGGACGTCGGTGAGCGAGTCGGCGACCGCCCGGGGGTCGGCGAGGTAGGACACGGCTACCCCTCGGGACAGCATGAAGAAGGTGGAGGCTCGCTCGAAGGCGTGGCTCAGCGGTAGGAAGCAGAGGCTCCGGTCACCGGGGCCGACGTCAAATCGCCGACCGATCGAGTCCAGCTGGTGCAGCAGGTTTCCGTGGCTGAGCATTACTCCCTTCGGTGGCCCGGTCGTACCAGAGGTGTAGACGATCGTCGCGAGGTCGTCCGGCCCTACGGCGGCCAGGCGGCTGGCCGCCTCGCGTGCCGGCGGCGAGTCACTGGTAGGGGCAGCGGCGATCAGGTGGGCCAGCTCGGACGCCATCGAGATGACCCGCTTCACAGACGGGAGGTCATCGGCGATCGCCTGCACAGTAGACATCTCGGCCTCCCCGGCACACACGATGCGGGCTCCGCTGTCGCGCAGGATCTGCTTGGCCTGCCCGGGTGTGCTGGTCGCGTACAGCGGCACAGTGATCGCCCCGACGCTCTGGATCGCGTAGTCGCACACCGTCCACGCCGGACAGTTCGCTGACAGGATCGCGATGCGATCCCCAGGGGAGATGCCCGCAGCCACCAGCGTCCTTGCCAGCGCCCGGACGTCGTCGGCGAGCTGCCGGTAGGTCTTCTCGGCCCAATGACCGGCCACCTGCTCGCGTGTCGCGATCTGCGTGGGGTGGGCGGCTGAGGCGTCGAACAGGGTCTGGGGGATCGATCGCGCATCGCTCACGTCCTCGACCCTACGCTCGCGTAGCCTCCACCAGGCTGGATGCGAGTCCCACACTGTGATCGGCGTCTCGACAGAAGTGGTCCCGCGGGGTATGAAGTGAGAGCGGTCACTCTATGCGTTACAGCGCATCCGTCCGTAACACTCGCGGGAGATCGAAAAACCCAACTTCTGGAGGCCCAGCGTGATCAAGACCAAGGCGGCAGTCGTCTACGAGATCGGCAAGCCGATCGTGATCGAGGAGCTCGAGCTCGACGACGACCTGCAGGACGGCGAGGTACTCATCAAGTACACCCACGCCGGTCTGTGCCACTCTGACCTGCACATCAAGAATGGCGACATGGAAGCCCGGCTGCCGATGGTGCTCGGCCACGAGGGCGCCGGGATCGTCGAGAAGGTGGGCCCTGGCGTCACCCGCGTGAAGCCGGGCGACCAGGTCGTCTGCTCGTTCATCCCCAACTGTGGCACCTGCCGCTACTGCGCCAGCGGCCAGCAGTCGATCTGCGACATGGGCGCCGGCATCCTCGAGGGTGGCCTGCCCAACGACCGCTGGCCGATGAAGAACTCCAAGGGCGAGGCCGTCGGCGGCATGTGCATGCTCGGCACGTTCAGCCAGTACAACGTCATTAGCCAGGCCTCCTGCGTGAAGGTCGACGACGACGTGCCGCTGGACAAGGCCGTGCTGGTCGGCTGCGGCGTCCCGACCGGCTGGGGCTCGGCGGTCAACACCGCGAACGTGCGTCCCGGTGAGACCGTCGTCGTCTACGGCATCGGCGGCATCGGCATCAACGCGGTGCAGGGCGCGGCGTACGCCGGCGCGAAGAACCTGATCGCCGTCGACCCGCTGGAGAACAAGCGCGAGAAGGCGCTCGAGCTCGGCGCGACCCATGCCTTCGCAACCGCCGAGGAGGCCATGGAGAAGGTCACCGAGCTGACCCGCGGCCAGATGGCCGACAAGCTCATCATCACCACCGGCCTGGTGGAGGAGCCGCAGGTCACCACCGGCTTCCACACCGTCGGCAAGGGCGGCACGGTCGTCCTCACCGGCCTGAACAAGCTCGACCTCGACAACATCAAGCTGCCCGGCTCGATCATGACGCTGTTCCGCAAGACGGTGAAGGGCTCGCTGTTCGGCGACTGCAACCCGACCACCGACATCCCGCGGATCATCGGCCTGTACCAGTCGGGGGACATCAAGCTCGACGAGCTCATCACCAAGACGTACAAGCTGGAGGACGTCAACGAAGGCTACGAGGATCTCGAGGAGGGCAAGAACGTCCGTGGCGTGATGATTCACCAGCACTGATAGCCCACTGAAGAGCGGTTCGCGGTCACTGGCCCTTGAGGTAGTGGCCGCGAACCCTTGGCCGACACTGATTGATTGCCAGGAGAGTGAGAGTTGACAACGATCCCGACGAACGTGAGCTATGAGGGACTCGGTGAGGAGGTCGTCGGCAGGGAGCGGGAGGTCGAGCTGCTGCTGGCAGCGCTGCAGAGCGGAGCACACGTCGTCCTCGAAGGCCCGCCAGGAACGGGAAAGAGCACGTTGTTGCGCGCGGTCGCCAACCGCCAGCACGTGCCGTTCATCTTCGTGGAGGGGAATGCCGAGCTCACCCCCGGTCGTCTCGTCGGCCATTTCGATCCGGCCCAGGTGCTGGCGCAGGGCTACACGCCCGAGATCTTTGTCGATGGACCGTTGATCGAGGCGATGCGCAGCGGCGGACTGCTCTACATCGAGGAGCTCAACCGGGTTCCCGAAGAGACGCTCAACGTGCTGCTGACCTCGATGTCCGAAGGTGAGGTGCACGTGCCGCGGCTCGGCGCGGTCAGGGCGGCCGAGGGATTCTGCTTCGTCGCCGCGATGAATCCCTATGACTCGGTCGGCACGGCACGGATCTCCGGCGCGATCTACGACCGCACGTGCCGGATCGCGATGGGCTATCAGACCCCGGAGGCGGAGGGACGCATCAGTGAGCTGCGGGCCCCGGACGTGCCTCGAGAGTGGAGGCTGAAGGTCATCGAGCTGATCCGCTCGTCACGCGAGCACGCGGACATTCGCGTGGGCTCCTCGGTGCGCGGAGTGATCGACATGATCAAGGTGGCCGACGCGCTCGCGAGGACCCGGGGCGTCGACGTCAGCGACTGGCACCTGGGGCTCGACGCGGCCACGGTCGCCCTGTCTGGTCGCATCCGGCTGCACGAGTCCACCACCCGCACGCCCGAGGAGGTCGTGCGCGAGCTCTACGAGGCCGTCTTCGGCCGCGAGCCCCGTGAGGACGACGACTCATCGGGGGAAGCGTAGACCCGGCTGACCTGCAGTCCGAATCGGCGCCACCGCCGCCCGGACGAGGCCAGTCGGGTCCCAAGCAGCGCACCAAGGGACGCCAGGAGCTGAAGGCGAACCCGATGTTCGAGGAGGTGTCGCCCGAAGTCGGCGAGCTTGACGAGGCCGCCGTCGACGAGGCGATGTCGGAGAATCCCGACGACATGATGGCGCTGCTCGGCGAGCTGGTGCAGGCCACCGACGAGGAGCTGCGACGCAAGGCGAAGGAGCTCGCTGCCCGCCTCGTGCTGGACCGGGCCCGCTTCGGCCGGCCCGGTGGCCGGGGTACCGCACGCATGCGCCGGGTGCCCGCCGACCGCGGGGGCGACATCGACATCGACGCGTCGATGGACGCGATCGTGGAGGCTCGCTCCGGTGGCAGGAATCCGTCGCTGGAAGAGATCTGGGCCCGTGACTGGGCGCGCACCGATCTCGCGATCTGTGTCGTCCTAGACACCTCCGGGTCGATGAGCGGTGACCGGCTGACCGCCTCGGCGATTACCGCCGCTGCCTGCGCCTGGCGGGCGCCGGGCGAGCTGGCGGTGCTGCAGTTCGCCAAGGAGGTCAAGGTGCTGCGACACATCGAGGGCGGCAAGCCCAGCGGTCCGCTGGTGGGCGAGGTCCTCGGGCTACGTGGACACGGCGTCACCGGCCTGGCCGGAGCCCTGCGCGCTGCGGCCGACGAGCTGGGACGGGCCCGCGCCGCGCGCCGGATCGTCGTGCTGCTGTCGGACTGCCGCGCCACGGACGACGACGACCCGTTGCCGGCCGCGGCCCAGATCGACGAGCTGCTGATCCTCACGCCGGACGACGACACCGCCGCAGCCGAGGAGCTGGCGCTGGCCGCTGGCGCGCGCTGGCGGCATCTCCCAGGTCCGACCGCTGCCCCCGCCCTCATCAACGACCTGCTGGGCTAGCTAAGTTCTGTTGAGGATGACGACCTGGCACGTCTCAACAGATAGCCGCGGGAGCTGGTCGCGACGACCCGCGAGGTCCGGACGCCGGGTAGTGGTCTAGGGCGTGTCTCCCAATTGGCGACGCGTGCCACAGTGCTGCGCGCTCGGCGGCATGTGCGGATGTGCCCGGCTCTGAAACCGGGGTAGTGTCGTCGTGCCGGGATTGGGCAGCTAGGGTTCCGCTCCACCTGCGTGGGGGTTTGTGACCGAGCGCTGCATCTGCCGTCGTGGCGGTAGGCACCCAGGGCACAAAACGCCGGAGGGGGAAGGCTCAGCTGCTGCATGCGCTGAGACGTGTTCCCTCACGGATGGAGACCGGTGATGCTCGCCGATCAGTACGACCTGTTTCTGCTCGACCTCGATGGCGTGGTGCGCCTGGGCCCGGGCCTGCTCCCGGGTGCTGACCGGGCGGTGGCCCGGTTGCGTGAAGCGGGCAAGGACGTGCGATTCGTCACGAACGACCCACGCCCGACCCGTACCCAGGTCGCCACCGAGTTGACGACCCTGGGTGTTCCTGCCGCCGCCGAGGAGGTCGTGACGAGCGGGTGGGCGTGCGGGGTGTACCTGGCCGGTCGCGGCGCCCGGTCGGCGCACGTGATCGGGTCGCCGGGCCTGGCCCAGGAGATCACGGGCAGCGGGCTGCGGCTGTCTGATACGGCTCCGGACGCGGTGGTCGTGGGGTGCGACGAGACGATCGGCTACGAGGACATCCGCGCAGCGGCAGCGTTGATCCGAGCGGGCGCGCAGTTCGTGGCCACGAACAACGACGCCACGTTCCCGACCCCCACCGGGCCGTGGCCGGCGACCGGGGCCATCGTCGCCGCGGTCCAAACCGCGTCCGGGGTGCGGCCTGTCGTGGTGGGCAAACCCGCGCCGGTCATGTTCGAGATGGCCCTCGCCGGCCTGAACGCAGCCACGACGCGGGCAGTCATGGTCGGCGACACGGCCGCCACCGATGTGCTCGGCGCCCACCGCGCGGGCCTGCCTGCCGTCCTCGTTTCACCCACCACCCCCGGCCCCTCAGAGGCGCTGGAGGCCCCCGGCTGGTCCCCGACGCCGTCGTCCGTGACCTGGCCGGCTTGTTCGACCCCGGTACCGGCCTCACGGCTCCTGTGCGGGTCGGGGCGGCGCGGCCGGCAGAGATACGGGCCGGGGTGGCTGCGGTCGTGCTCGACGACCGGGGCCGGGTGCTGCTGATGCGCCGCGCCGACACCGGTGCGTGGGGGATCCCCTCCGGGCACGTCGAACCGGGTGAGACCGTCGCCCACGCCGCCGTCCGCGAGGTGGCCGAAGAGACCGGCCTCGAAGTTGCCGTCGAGCGCCTGGTCGGGGTCTACTCCGACCCTGCCAGCCAGGTCATCACGTATCCCGATGGGCGCGTGAGCCACTTCATCACGACCTCGTTCGCGTGTCGCGTCACCGGCGGATGGTTGCGCCCCGACGGAGTCGAGGCACTCGATGCACGCTTCTTCCCCACGACGAACCTGCCCCAGCCCCTCATGCGCATGCACCCCCAATGGCTCGACGACACCCTCGAGGGCAGGACCGGAATCAGCCGATGAGCTGACCAAGCTTGCTCGTCAGGACTATGTGGGCGATCGGCGTGCGCACGCACCAAACAAGCAACGGCAGAGTCGGACGCCGCCCTGCCGCTATTTCCCTCACGCGGCATGGTCGGACGTCAGCCGGAGGCTACGTCCTCAGCGCGGCTACTAGTTCCATTGGCGGTAGGACCGGTGCCCGGCCAGGCTCGGTCTAGGTGGTCGGGGTGGACGCTCTCTTTGCGGCTGTCCACTCGCGTGGTGTGACTCTCATCTGGCGTGCGCTGCCTCGACCACCGCAGGGCCGGGGAGGCTGAAGAAGGGAATGCTCTGCCGGTAGTAGCGGTGCCCCCTGACCCGACACAACTCGTCGTCGATGGTCAGGAGGACAGCGTGAGGAACAGCGACAACCAGACACCACCGCGGGTGGTGATCGGGATGGATCCGCACAAGCGGTCGGTGACGATCGAGGTCATGACCCCGGACGAGGGGATCGTGGGGCACGGCCGATTCGGCACGGACGAGGCCGGCTTCGCCGCGATGCTCGACTACGCCCGCCGGTGGCCTGATCGGGTGTGGGCGATCGAGGGCTGCGAGGGCATCGGCCGTCATGTCGCCCACCGGCTCCTGCCACTGGGCGAGGAGGTCGTGGACGTGCCGGCGAAGCTGTCCGCCCGGATGCGCGTCTTCGCGACCGGACAGGGCAGGAAGACCGACGACACCGATGGCCACTCGATCGCCTTGGTCGGGGTGCGCATGCAGGGCCTGCAGTCGGTCGTGCACGACGAGCAGCTCAAGCTGTTGCGGCTGCTCGTGGACCGGCGCCGGCGCATCGGTGAGGACCACTCCCGCATGATCTGTCAGTTGCACGCACTGATCCTCGAGCTCGTCCCGGGCGGCGCGAAGAGGGATCTTTCCGCTGCCCAGGCCCGCGCCATCCTCGCCAAGGTCCGGCCGCGGGATGCGGTCGGCAAGGCCCGTAAGCGGGTCGCGATGGAGCTCGTCGTCGACCTCGAACGCCTCTACCAGCGCAAGAAGGCCGCGAACAAAGAGCTCACCGATCTCGTCAAGGCGACCGGGACCGGGTTGCTCGATCTGCGAGGGATCGGCCCGTCGGGCGCTGCCCGGTTGCTGGTCGAGGTCGGCGACATCACCCGCTTCCCCAGCAAGGCCCACTTCGCGTCCTGGACCGGCACCGCTCCGATCGACGTGTCCTCGGCGAGCACACCCACCACCGGCTGTCCCGCGGTGGGAACCGTCAGATCAACCGGGTCCTGCACATCATGGCCATCGTCCAGCTGCGCAACCGCGCCAGCGCAGGCCGTGCCTACTACGACCGGAAGATCGCCGCGGGGAAGGCCCCGAACTCAGCGATGCGGTGCCTGAAACGGCGTCTGTCCGACATCGTGTACCGGACCCTGCTCAACGACCTCATCGTCGCCGGGCAGCCGGCGCCGCTGATACCCGACGGCTCGCCAGCCGCCGCCGCTGTCGACGACGAAGGAGCGGGCCCGGGAGGACACCGGGGCGCGTCACTGACATCCAGCGCGACCGGCTCACAGCCCCACACCGGCACTTCGGATCAATCACTTCCCGGACCCGCCGACACCCACCCTAAGACCCCTCGCGAGACCGCCGCTTGACACAGAAGGGAGCCAGAGGCGGACGTCTAGTTCGGGTGCTGCTGGAGGATCACCTGCTGGGTTCGACGGCGTTGAGCGGGCTTGTGGTGTCGAGGATGAGGCGGACGGCGCCGGCCCAGACGAGGCAGGCTCCGAAGAGGTGGACCACGACCAGCCAGGACGGTAAGGCGGTGGTGGACTGAATGATGCCCACGAGGGCCTGGAAGCCGAGGGCGCCGAGGAAGAGCTGGGCACGCATGGAGCCGATCCCACGAGGATCGGCTCGGTGGAGTCGAACGGCGAGGAGCCCGGCGAGGACACAGGTTGCGGCGACGGCTGCGGCATGGATGAGGGTCATGGCGAGCCAGTTGAAGGGCATGCGTTCGATGTCGGCGGAGTCACCCGCATGGGGTCCGGTGCCGGTGGCCAGGGTGCCGAGCACGATGGTCACGACGGTGGAGGCCAGGCAGGCCAGGGCGAGGCGTCGCTCGGTTGATGGGGCGGGCGTGTCGGCGGCCTGGTCGGGGCGGGTGTATTCGCGGACCCGGTGCCAGGTGATGGTCGTGGTGGTGAGCAGGCCCATGGCGGCGAGGAAGTGGAGGGCGACCATCCAGGGGCTGAGCCGGGTCAGGACGGTGATGCCACCGACGACGGCGTTGACCACCACCAGTGCGAGCTGTGCCCACCCTGCCCGGGCGATGAGTCGCGGCGCTGGGACCCGTTGCAGGGCGACGACCACGATGAGGACCAATACGAGGGTGGACAGGGCCCCGGTGAGCATGCGGTTGCCGAACTCGATCAGGCCATGGACGCCGAGCTCGGGCGTGGTGGCCAGTGAGTCGGACTCGCAACGTGGCCAGGTCGGGCAGCCCAGCCCCGAGCCAGTGACGCGGACGATGCCGCCGGTGATCACGATGACCACGCTCATCGCGAGGGTTGCAGCGCTGGCGGCGACCACAGCACGCGGCGTGAGCCTGCGCCAGGAGGTGGTTGAGGGGGCGAGTGTCGACACGGCCGCGACTCTACGCCTTCCGAATCAAGGCAGCCCTGCTCGTGGCCCCCGCTAGTGCTCAACCAACGGCAGTGGCGGACACCTCCCTCCGCTGACATCGACATGAGCGAGCTGTCACGCGCGCCCTCCGGCCGCGTCTACGACCCCTGGGCCAGGGCAGGGAGCCAGAGCAGGATCGCGCGCAGGAACACCCCGGCGCGGTAGGTCGAGGCGAGTTTGTCGTACCGCGTGGCCAGGCCACGCCACTGCTTGAACCGTTGGAAGCTGTTCTCGATGACGTGCCGTTTGGCGTATCTGGCCGGGTCGGTGCGCGGAGGCCGTCCGCCACGAGATCCGCGACGCTTCCGGTGCGCCTTCTGGTCAGCCGGCTCGGCGATCACGGCAGTGATTCCCCGACCGCGCAGCAGGGCTCGGTGCGCCCGTGAGGAGTAGGCCTTGTCGGCCATCACGGCATCAGGGGTGGTACGTGGACGCCCCGCTCCTTCGCGGGGGACACGCAAGGCGGCGAGAAGGTGGGGGAACATTCTGGAGTCGCTGCCCTGCCCGGGCGCGACGGCGATGACCATGGGGCGGCCTTTGCCGTCACACACCTGATGAACCTTGGTCGACAGCCCTCCGCGGGAGCGACCGATCGCGTGATCACCCGGCTCGGGAAACTGCTTCATGTAATTCGCTGGGTCCCCCCGCGCGGCGGGTGGTGTTCGTCGCGTGCTGGTGTGCGCGAGCGATGGTGGAGTCCACGGCGACATCCCAATCGATCTCACCAACGGCGTCCGCCCTGCCCAGCAAGGCGGTCAGGACCTTGTCCCACGTCCCGTCACCAGCGAACAGACGGTGTCTCTTCCACACGGTCTGCCACGGCCCGAACTCCCGCGGCAGGTCGCGCCAAGCGATCCCCGTCCGGTACCGGTAGATGATCCCCTCGACCACCAGACGGTGATCCCGGAAACGCCGCCCCCGCCGCCCATCGCTGGAGGGCATCAACGGCACGATCAACGCCCACTCCGCATCCGACAGCACCCGCGTCCGCGACATGCCCCCACCCTGTACCCCGACCACGCAGGCATTTGGGAGACACGCCCTAGTACGCACCCAGTGACTGGACGATGCGACCGATGAGGTCATCGAGCAGGGCAGCGCCCTCCTCCGCGCTCGCGCCGGTGGGGTCCCCGAGCACCCCGTTCTTACTCACTGCGCGTATCCCGGCCTCGCGCATCTTCGGCATGAGCTCGCCGATGGGTGCGGTGTTGCCGGGCTCGGCGAGATCGAGCCGCACCGCCCCGGGCGCGATATACAGCAGTACGGATGTCTCGGTGCGGCCGGCGTGGGCGTCCGCACCGGGGAAGTGACAGTGCGCGACGAGCAGTTCGCGGCCCTCGTGGTCGCACACCTCTTGTGCGGCCGCGATCGCGGGTCCGTTGCCACCGTGCCCGTTCACCACGACGACCTTCGCGTAGTCCCTCGACGCGTCCCGGACGAGCTCGACGAGAACCCGCGCGAGCACCTCAGTGCCGATCGAGAGAGTCCCGGCGAACCCCGAGTGCTCACCGCTCGCGCCGAAGGGGATCGATGGCGCCAGCGCACTTCGGTCCAGCCGCGCAGCGATCTCGCGGGCGACGTACGACGCGATGATCGTGTCGGTGGCGAGCGGCAGGTGCGCTCCGTGCTGCTCGGTCGAGCCGAGCGGTACGACGAGGGTGTCCGGCCGGTCTGCGCCCAGGTCGATGCTGGCAGCGGTAGACAGGTCGATCATCGTCGGCTCCATCTCAGGCGCGGCAGGACCAGCTGCGGATCACGTCTCAGCACCGCTGCGCGCCACACGCCCGATGAATAGGCGGCGTCGTCGAGTAGCTGCCAGATCGCACCGGACGGCGACCTGCGCTGCACCAGCGCGGAGATTGCAATGGCGATCGCGGCCCGGCGTCGGAATCCCTTGTGCAACAACGAAAGCGCGAGCGCAAGGGGAAGCATCGGCCGCGTTAGCATGCGGCTCAGCGCTTCGGCAGATCTGAGCTGGGCGCGAGCCTTGACGCTGACGGCGGCTGCAGGGGGAATCGCTGGTAGTCCCCGAGGTGCGACGGCCAGCCCGACGAGCGCTGCGGCACATGCCGCCATCGGCTGCCCTGCGATCCACAGCAGCCACGGGATCGCCGTCTGTGCTGGAAAGGAGCCATGTCGCATGAGACCCGGATGCCGGTCGGCCAACGCGCCCGAGCTGACGCCGTACTCCGCTCGGCGTCCGAGCGCAGCGGCGAGCGAGCGGCGTGCTCGGTGGCTGACGACCACGGTCGGCTCGTAATAGACCCCTTGATCGGCGAGCCGCCATACGAGGTCGACATCCTCCCCAACGCGTAGCTGCTCGTCGAAACCGCCTGCATCAAGGAAATCTTGGCGGCGCACCAGCAAAGCGGCGCTCGGCACATACGACAGGAAACCGGACGGCGAGACATATCTGGGATCGCTGCCCATATCAAGCGCGCAGACGGCTTGCTCGAACTGAGCCGCGAGCCCGTCTGCGGGCTCGGTCGTGATTCGTGGCGCGATCGCCACCACCTCGTCGGCGTATGCTCCGAGCGCGGCTATCCATCCGGCGCAGGCAACGAGATCCGCGTCAGCGAATGCGACCCACGGGGTAGTTGCCGCCCGGGCGCCCGCGTTACGTGCGGCAGCGGGACCGAGCGGCTCGTCGTGCCGGATCACCGTCAACGGTGCGTCGTGAGCCAGCTGTCCGGCGAGGGGCACCGGTGATCCGTCGTCCACCACGATCGCGGGCCTGCGTGGGGCGGAGTCGAGCACGCGTTGGACGTCGTCCGCCGCGGCGTGAGCCGGGATCACCAACGTCGCTTCGATCGAGCCCAGCTCACGGGTCGGTCGAGTCACCAGGTTCCCGCGCGCGAGCCGCTTCATCAGCGTCCGCTCGGCCGGGCCAAGCTCTGTACCGCGCGGCCCGGCGATGAGCGAGCGCACGAAGGCCGCGCCCCGGTCGGTGAGCCGAACCGCGCGGAACGGGTCGCCGCCGACGAGGGTGCGCGCGCCCGCCCAGCGCGTGTGGCGAGCCAGCTGCCAATGATCCCGGCGCGGCCGTAGGGCGGACCGTCGGCTCATCACGCGGACTCGATGCCCGACTCGGAATCGAGCGGGTCCATACGATCGGCCAGGCGCTCCACCCGATCGAGCTGCTCGTCGAGTGATGAGGCGGTCTCGGACGTGACGACGACATCCGCATTCAGCTCGACGTATTCCTTCGTCAACCGTTGGTAGAGATGCATGAACCGGCGGTCAGCCGCGGTCCGGCGCCGTTCCGGCGTCGACATGATCTGCCCGGCTCGCACGTCCGCGGCGAGCAGTCGAACTCCGACGGAGGCGAGGAGGTTGCCACGCCGGGCGACCTTGCCCGAGAGCGTGATGTCCTCATCGATCGAGTCGGCGATCTGGTCGCCCAGTCTGCGCCCGCGGGCATAGAGCAGGAGTGAGCCGAGAACCGCCGTACTGCCGGCGATCCCAGCCACGATGTAGCGGCCGAGCGGGGGAGTGATCGCTCGTGCCTCCTGCGGCGCCAGGCCGGCGGCGACGAGGCGGTCGAAGGTGCTGGCCAGCACGCGGGCCGACTGGATCGGATCGTCGACGACCATCTTGATCCCGTACTGCATCACCATCTCGGAGGCGTACGCCTTGCCGAAGGCCTCGTCGGGGTCATCGGCCCCGGGCAGGAAGGAGCAGCCGTACATGTTGAGGTCCTCGTCGAGCACCGCGACGAAGGAGCCGGCAGCCACCGAATCCACGTCGTCGCAGATGTCCCGGCCGCGTCCGTCCATCTGCCCGTCGAGATAGATCGCCACGAGATGCCGGTTCCCGATGATCCGCTCCGCCTCGGCCTCGTCGATGTTGACGCCCGGTTCGACGTACACGTTGCTGACCCGCACGTCCTTGGCGATCTCACCATCGAACAGCCCAGATCCCCACAGCATCGCGATAGTGAGCAGCAGGCACGTGAGCATCAGCCCGAGCTCGGAGGCGTTGATGCGCTCACTGCGCCACCGGCGGGGCACGATTCCCCTCCTTCGAGGGAGATTGCCGGTCGGTAGCCGGGCCGGTGGGTGATCTCGGCGACCTCGTCGAGGTCGGACTCGGCTCGTTCCAGCAGCGCCTCGACGTCCTCACTGGTGGTAGACGGTTCTTCGAGAGAGTCGCGGGCCTCCACCAGCGCCCGGCTCGCACGGACGAACGCCGGCCGGGCGTCCTCGGTCACCAGCGCGTTGACCTCCACCGCGAGATCGCTCAGCCCGGCGAACCGCCTCGCCAGCGGCCGCGGCATGGCGGGTGCGGATCTCGGCGTGGAAGAGGTACGCGGAGCCAGCGCGAGGGCGAGCATCACGGCCGCGAGCCCCGCGCAGATCCACGGCAGTATCGGCAGGGTGATGTTCAGCGGGTCCGGCGCGACGTAGGGCATCTCGCGGTCGAACATGCCACTCGCCCGAAACTGCTCGACCCGGTCGAGACTCACGCGAAGCACCGTCTCCTGGCTGTAGGCGTACTTGGACAGCCGCTCTTCGAACTGCCCGTAGAACGAGGCCGCGATCGCCGGCTCGATGGCCTCGATCTCCTCGCTGCGGTAGTCGATCCAAAGGCCTGTCATGCTGACGACCGGCCGGCCGGGAAAGGCGTCGGCGACGACGGCAGAGTAGTCGACCGCCGCCTCGCCTGGCGCGGGGGACGGCGCCACGACGTACAACGGTTCCTGCGTGAAAGCGTTCGTGTCTGGCCGCTCGAACGGCTCGACTCCCCCGAGGAAGGCGATCCCGTCGTCCTGCAGGTCGGCGACGACGGCCGCGGCCTCCTCAGGGGAGGGCTCCCGGGTGACCATCGGCCGCAACCCGTCAGGATCCGGCTCATCGGCGGCGTGGGCCAGCAGCGCGATGACCGACGACGTCACGTCCCGCGCGCCCATCGAGGCGCGGACCTCCTCGAAGCTCGCAGCGCTCGTGGCGTAGCCGTCGTAGGTGACATGCGTGCCCGCGACCACCACCACGTCGCTCGGCGCGTCGATCGTCAGCTGGTCATCGGGGTGAACGGCCGGCAGCACCAGGACCTGACTGGCGCCAGCCTTGTCCATCCACTCGCTTACCAGCGGCTCGTCCATGACTGCGTAGCCACCCGGGAGTACGACAAAGCGCTGGTCTCCATACTCCGCGGCGATCTGCTCATAGGTGGGCATCTCCGGTCGTGGATCTGCCGCCGCGGCGCGGTCGTCGGAGACCTGCGTCGCGTAGGTGACGTCTGGCTGCTGCTGCTGGTTCGTGACGAAGATCAGCGCGGTCAGCACGAACAACGTCATGGCAACCCATTCCAGGATCTTGCGGCGGCGATCTGGGATGTCGAGGTGCCGACTCATGTGCCCGGACCGGACTCTGGTGACGCCGCTCGCCATCGCGTCTCGGCGCGTTCGGCGAGCTCTCGCGCGTGGACCGCGACCGCCGGGTCGGTGAGCGCCGACAGGAGAGCGGTGGCGTCATCGAGATCGCGTTGCGCGTCACGGACCTCACGCGGGCAGCCGTCGCGGGCCGCCTCCGCGAGACTCAATGCCCGCCGCGCCCGCGCGGTCTCGGCCTCGAGACGGCCGCGACGCTCGCGTGCCCTGCCTCGTGTCGCGGCGATGACGCCTGCGATGAGCAGTCCGCTAGCCCCGGCCGCCCATAGGATCCAGTCCGGCATGCGCTCAGTCCTCGCCCTCGCGCGTCGACCGGTCGTGATCGCCCGATCCAGGATCGATCGACTCTCCGAGGACGCCCAGGGCCTGCTCGAGCAGGTCGAGCAGGTCCGAGCCGGGATCGGCCAGCCACTGCTCGTACGAGGCGAGCGACGCGCCCAGCGCGATGTGCCCCACGACCGCGGGGGCGAAGTCCGCTGACGAGCAGCCGATGCGGTCGGCAGCCAGCGTTGCGACCACCGAACGCCACTTCGCGTACCGCAGGGTCGCGTGCGCCTGCAAGGTCGGGTTGCCCATGATGAGACCCATGCGCACCCGGTGACTGGCCATGACCTCGGGCGCGAAGCTGTTGAAATGGATGACGCCGGCGCGGATCGCCTCCAGCAGCGGAAGGTCGGCGGTCGCGCTGCGCAGCCAGTCCTGCCACTCGTCCAGGTGCGCATCGAACAGCCCCCAGACGATGTCGTTCTTCGAGGGGAAGTAACGAAAGATCGTGCGGCGTCCCACCCCGATCTCGGCGGCGATGTCATCGACGGAGACGGCATCAAACCCCCGTTCGGCGAACAGTCGCAGCCCCGCCTCCTCGATCTCGGCATGACTCGTAGACGGACGCCGCCCGGGGCGGCCGAACCTGCTCGAATCCACCGGGATCGACAAGACGCTTCCTTTCGACACCAAGTGCCAGTATGGTGCAGGTCATAGCCGCGCACCAGCCCGGCCATCGCTGTCTCCCCGGAAAAGAGGATGCCATGACCGCACAGACCGCTCCGCTGACCGACCAGGACACCGCCGTCGTCGACGAGAACACTACCCCCGAGCTCGTCGAGGAGGACACCCTCGTCGAGGAGGTCTCGATCGACGGCATGTGCGGCGTCTACTAGGCGTGCTTGACTCCCGTGCCGCATGGGCACTGCATCCCGCGGTGTCTGTGCGGCCAGAGCCGTTCGGCGCGTTGCTGTACCACTTCGGCAACCGCAAGCTCTCCTTCCTCAAGGACCGCACCCTGCTCGAGCTTGTGCGGGCCCTCGACGAGCACCCCTCCCTCGACGCCGCGCTTGACGCCTGCGGCGTCCCCGAGACACAGCACTCTCGCTACCTGAAGGCAATCCAAACCCTCGTCGCCAGTGAGATCGTCGTACGCCGCGACGCCGTCACGGCCGACGCCAAGGAGACCGCATGAGCCTCGTGAAGCAGTTCGAGCTCGGCCTCGACGCCCCCATCTGCCTGACGTGGGAGCTTACCTACGCCTGCAACCTCGCCTGCGTGCACTGCCTGTCCAGCTCGGGCAGGCGCGACCCCAACGAGTTGAGCACCGATGAGGCGAAGGCCGTCATCGACGAGCTGCAACGCATGCAGGTCTTCTACGTGAACATCGGCGGCGGCGAGCCCACGATCCGCAATGACTTCTGGGAGCTGGTCGACTATGCGACCAGCCACCAGGTCGGCGTGAAGTTCTCGACCAACGGCTACCGCATCACCCCTGAGGTCGCGCAGAAGCTCGCGGCGTCCGACTACGTCGATGTCCAGATCTCCCTCGACGGCGCCGACTCCGGCATCAATGACGACGTCCGCGGCGCGGGCTCCTTCGACACCGCCATCCGGGCGATGGAGAACCTCAAGGCCGCCGGCTTCAAGGGCTTCAAGCTGTCTGTCGTCTGCACCCGGCACAACATCCCACAGCTCGATGAGTTCAAGGCGATCGCCGACAAGTACGACGCCCAGCTGCGGCTGACCCGGTTACGTCCCAGCGGCCGCGGTGCCGACACCTGGGACCAGTTGCACCCGCTGCCGCACCAGCAGCGCGAGCTCTACGACTGGCTGATGGCGCGCGGTGACGACGTCCTCACCGGCGACTCGTTCTTCCACCTCGCCGCGTACGGCGAGTCGCTACCGGGCCTGAACCTGTGCGGCGCGGGCCGCGTGGTCTGCCTGATCGACCCCGTGGGCGATGTCTACGCTTGCCCGTTCGCCATCCATGAGAACTTCCTCGCCGGCAACGTCCGCGACGAAGGCGGCTTCCAACGCGTCTGGCGCAGCTCGGAGCTGTTCCGCGAGCTGCGCGAGCCGCAGACCGGCGGTGCCTGCGCGTCCTGCGAGTTCTTCGACTCGTGCCGCGGAGGGTGCATGGCTGCGAAGTTCTTCACCGGCCTGCCCCTCGACGGCCCCGACCCGGAGTGCGTGCAGGGCTACGGAGCGAACCTGCTCGAGCAGCGGGAGGGCGTCGTCCTGCCCAAGCCAAGCGTCGACCACTCCAAGAACAGCAAGCGGGGACCGGTCCCCGTCACCATCGGACGGCGCCCACCCGTCAGCGCGTGCGCCGAGGATCCCCTGGCCGGGTTCCAGGCGCCGGCCGGCGTCTAGGTCGCTACCCAGACAGAAAGCAGGATCAGCATGCCCAAGATCAAGAACCCGTGGGCCCAGAATCCCTGGTTCGAGTCCGTCGCCGAAGCCCAGCGACGCGCCAAGAAGCGGCTGCCGAAGTCCGTCTACAAGGCGCTGCTCGCGGGGAGCGAGCGCGGCGTGACCTATCACGACAACATGGACGCCTTCGCCGAGCTCGGCTTCGCGCCGCACGTTGCCGGACTGTCCAACACCCGCGATCAGGCCACTTCGATCATGGGGCAGGACATCTCCCTTCCGGTGCTGATCTCGCCGACCGGCGTGCAGGCCGTGCACCCCGAGGGGGAGGTCGCCGTCGCGCGTGCCGCCGCCGCGCGGGGCACCGCGATGGGACTGAGCTCGTTCGCGAGCAAGCCGGTCGAGGAGGTGTGCGCGGTCAACGACAAGGTCTTCTTCCAGGTCTACTGGCAAGGCGGCAGGGAGTCGATGAGCCGTCGTATGGATCGTGCCCGGGCTGCCGGCGCCAAAGGCCTGATCCTCACGCTGGACTGGACGTTTGGTTTCGGGCGGGACTGGGGCAGCCCGGCGATCCCCGAGAAGATGACCGTCGGCGAGATCATCAAGCATCTCCCTGAGGGCGTCGTGCGGCCCGCCTGGGGCATCCAATGGCTCAAGAGCGGCGCGATTCCGGACCTGACCACGCCGAACCTCACCGAACCCGGCCAGGACGCCCCCACCTTCTTCGGCGCCTACGGCGAATGGATGCAGACCCCGCCGCCAACCTGGGATGACATCGCCTGGGTCGCGAAGGAGTGGGGTGGCCCCACGATGCTCAAGGGGATCTGCCGAGTGGACGATGCCAAGCGCGCGGTGGACGCCGGCATGACGGCGATCTCGGTCTCCAACCACGGCGGCAACAACCTGGACACCACTCCTGCGACCATCCGGATGCTGCCGGCGGTCGCCAAGGCGGTGGGCAACGATGTCGAGGTACTGCTGGACGGCGGTATCCGGCGCGGCGGCGATGTGCTGAAGGCCATCGCGCTCGGCGCGAAGGCCGTGATGATCGGCCGCGCCTACCTGTGGGGCCTCGGAGCAAACGGTCAAGCGGGAGTCGAGAATGTCCTCGATATCCTGCGCAGCGGCATCGACGCGGCGCTGCTCGGGCTCGGCAAGGAGTCGATCCACCAGCTCACTGCGGACGACATCGTGATTCCCGCCGACTTCCAGCGGTCGTACGGCGATCGCCACGAGATCGCCACGCAGCACCGGGACGCCTGATCTGACCTGCGGCGGCGGGTCAGTGCGGCGCGAGGAACAACCCCGTGGCGGCGACGCCGATGATCAGCAGCACGGTCGCCAGACCCACCACTGCCCATTGCCCGGTCACCGCGGCGACCACTAGTCCCGCGGCGTAGGCGAGCAACGGTCCGGTGATCGACAGCGCCACACCGAGCCGTGCCCGACGCAGTGCCTCGGGGCTGGCGCAGCGCTTCGGAAGGGTCCGGGCCTCTCGGCCGAACAGATGCGCGGCGAGCGCGACGGCGGTCACCAGCAGCCACGCGCCGATCGTCGTCCAGACCTGCCAGCTCATGCTGTGCCGGAGGGGTGGCTGACGCGCCACTTCTTCGCGCTGAACCAGGCCAGGCCGGCGATCGCCGCGGCGGCGCCGATCGCTGCCGTGCTGAGCACGACCGGCTTGGGTGCGGCGAGGCGGTCCAGACGCTCCTGCAGCGAGACGCCGTGCGAGAACCGCAGCACGGGCCAGTCATGCTCGATCGCGATCGACTTGAGCTCCCGGTCGGGGTTGACGACGGCGGGGTGGCCCACCGCCTCGAGCATCGGCAGGTCGGTGATCGAGTCGCTGTAGGCGTAGCACTGCGCCAGGTCGTAACCGTGCTTGGTCGCCATCTCGCGCATCGCGACCGCCTTGTTCGGACCGTAGGCGTAGAAGTCGATCTCTCCGGTGTACTTCCCGTCCTCGACAGCGATCCGGGTGGCGACGACGTGGTCCGCGCCGAGCATGCCGGCGATCGGCTCGACGACCTCGGATCCGCTGGCCGACACCACCACCACATCGCGTCCGGCCGCCTTGTGCTCCGCGATCAACGTGGTCGCCTCTTCGTACACGATGGGAGATACAACATCGTGCAGCGTCTCGGCGACGATCGAGCGCACCTGAGAGACGTCCCAGCCTGCCACGAGCTGCGTGAGGTGACGGCGGACCTTCTCGATCTGGTCCTCGTCGGCGCCGTTGCCCATGAACACCAGCTGTGCGTAGGTCGACTTGATGACCCCGCGGCGGCTGATCAGGCCGCCGGCGAAGAAGTGCTTGCCGAACGCCAAGGCGCTGGACTTGGCGATGATGGTCTTGTCGAGGTCGAAGAACGCTGCTTGCCGCTGGGCGGTGCTCACGCCGCTCAGCATATGACGCGCGGCTCCTAGCAGATGCCGCCCACCGGCACCGGTGCTGACCAGGCGTTCGTCCACAGCCGCGCGGCTCGTCCACAATCGCCCTCGGCCGGCTTGGGAAAGGGCATGCTCCCCGCGGAGGCTGTCAGCCATGACGACCGACCCGCTCGAGCGCACCGTCCTGCTGGTAACGACTGACCGCGCGCTGCTGCAACGCGGCCGGCGGATCGCAGCTGCGGCTCGCCACCGCCTGATCGAGTGCCCACCCGCACGGGCTTTGCCGCAATGGGCTCGTGCCGACGCTGTTCTGGTGGGCATCGATGCGCTCGGCGAGCTCACGCGCCTGGATCCCCGCCGCCGCGATGGGGTGTACGTGATCGCCGGTGACCAGGTGCCCGACGGTGCGTGGCGCGACTGCGTGGCCGTCGGCGCCGCCGACGCGGTAGTGCTGGACGAGGCCGAGGGGTGGCTGGTCGAGCGGCTGTCGCTCGGGCACGGTCCGCCGGCGTCCGGCCGGATCATCTGCGTGCGCGGCGCCGCTGGCGGCGTCGGCGCGTCGTGCCTGACTGCCGGCCTGGCGCTCGCCGCGCCGGACGACCGGCCGGTCGTGGTGGTCGAGACCGATGTGCACGCCGGATGGCTGGATCTGCTGCTCGGGATCGACCAGGACGGCCTGGGGTGGGGTGAGCTCACCGGCCTGCGTGGCCGAGTGGGCGGCGAGGCACTGGCGGCGTCCGTGCCCGGGTGCGACGGCATCTCGCTCGTCACCGCTGACCGGGATGCCCCCGCCCCCGTCATCGGCCCCGATGCGCTCCGCTCGACCGTGCTCGCCGGAGCCGCGCTCGGCGGACTGGTGCTCATCGACGACGGCGGCCACGGCCCACTGAGCCGCACCGCCCACCAGCTATGCGACCAGCTGATCCTGGTGACGACGTCCGACCTGCGTGGCGGGCTGGCGGTGCGACGCGCGGTCGACCTCGCGCGCGCCGAGGACGATGGCTCGCGTGGAGCGGCGCTGCTGGTGGCGGCCCGCACCCGGGGCCGCGGCGCGCTGCCGACCCGGGCCTTCCACGAGCTGGTCGGGCCCGTCGATCATTGCTTCTGGCTTCGTGAGGCGGCCGCGGTCGATCGGCGCGTCGGCCGCGGCCTCCCTGGCCTCGTTCCGGGGGACCGGTTCGTGCGCGACTGCGCCGACCTCCTGGAGTGGTCGGCGGCGCGGCAGGAGCGTGCCGCATGACCCCGCCCCAGCGAGACACCCTCATTCACGAGGTGCGTCGCCGGTGCGCCGACGCCGGCGACGACATCGACACCGCGCGGCTCGCCGAGCTCATCCGCGACGAGGCGAAGGGCCTGATCAGCGACCGGGAGCTGCTGGACGTTCTCGCCGAGACCGAGGCAGCGGTGCTCGGCGCCGGACCGCTCGAGCCGCTACTCGCTGCCGAGGACGTCACCGACGTGCTGGTCAACGGGCCGGACGACGTGTGGATCGACCGTGGGGCGGGGCTCCAGCGATCGGCGGTCACGCTCGAGTCGCCGACCGCGGTCAGCGACCTGGCCCAGCGGCTGGCCGCCCGCGCGGGCCGCCGGCTGGATGCCGCCCACCCGTGGGTGGACGCGACCTTGCCGGACGGGAGCAGGCTGCACGCCATCATCCCGCCACTGGCCGTTGACTGCGCGCTGGTGTCGATCCGCACGATGCGTCGCCGCACCCTCGGCCTCGATGACCTCGTCGACGCCGGGCTGGACGCGGCCGTCGCCGACCTCCTGGTCGAGATCGTCCGGTCCCGGCTGTCCTTCCTCGTCAGCGGCGGCACCGGGTCGGGCAAGACAACGTTGTTGTCGATGCTGCTCGAGCACGTCGACCCCCGGGAACGGGTGGTGGTTGCCGAGGACGCCGACGAGCTGCGGCCGGCGCACCCGCACACGGTCAAACTGCTCTCGCGTCCGGCGAACATCGAGGGCAGCGGTGAGATCACCCTGCGCACCCTGGTGCGTCAGGCGCTGCGGATGCGTCCTGACCGCATCGTCGTGGGGGAGGTGCGCGGGGCCGAGGTCACCGAACTGCTCATGGCGCTCAACACCGGCCACCGCGGCGGCGCCGGCACCGTGCACGCCAACAGCGTGCACGACGTGCCAGCGCGGATCTGCGCGCTCGGCATGCTGGCCGATCTCTCGGCGGAGGCGGTCGAGGCCCAGCTCGGCTCCGCGGTCGACGTGCTGATTCATGTGGGTCGTGAACGATCGGGCCGGCGGGGCATCGGGCAGATAGCGTTGCTGCGCACCGTCGATCGCCGGCCCACCGTGATTCCGGTCTGGCATGCCGGCACGGGGTTCACCAAGGCAGCCGAGCTGCTCGGCGCGCTGCTGGGAGACCAACGATGAGCGCGGCCAGCGTTCTCGCGATCGCCGGTGCGCTGCTGGTCTGGCCGGAGCCCGATTCGACCTGGGCGTCGTCCCATCCGCATCGCCGCGGCGGTCGTGCGATCGACGTCGTCCGGCGGTGGCGGCTCGGTATCCGTGAGCGATCGGCGATCGCGATGAGCGCGACCCTCCTGGTCGCGTTGGTCGCGCCGGTGCACGCAGCGCTCTGCGTCGGGGGCGTCGCACTAGTGCTCGGGACGCTCCTCGAGCGGACCCGTCGCCGGCGCAGGAGCGCGCGGGAGCATGCTGCCGACTGCGACACGTTGCTCGCGCTCGCGGCCGAGCTACGTGCCGGGCACGACCTGGCAGCAGTCCTCCGCGCAACCGCGCAGACCGGAAGCAGCGAGCTGTGCCGAGCCCTCGGACGGGCGGGGCATGCCATCACCATAGGCGAGCACCCGGCCGACGCGATCGAACGCGCCACGGCGAGTGCGTTGGGGCGGCAGCTCGCCGGTGTGATCCGATTGTCGGCAACGCACGGGATCGCGCTCGCCGAGGCCGTCGACGTACTCGCCGGTGACGCATCCGACGCCTTGCGACAGCACCGCGATCTGGCCGGTCTGCTCGCCGGCCCCAGGGCGACTGCGACCTTACTGGCCGTGCTGCCGGTGTTCGGCATCGTCATGGGCGAGACCATCGGCGCACACCCGATACAGACTCTCCTATACACCGGCGCCGGCGCGTTGGTAATGCTCGTCGGGGTGGCGCTCGCGGCCGCAGGGGTGCTGTGGACCCAGGCACTGGTCGCCAAGGCGGAGTCGTGAGCGCCACCCTCGTCGTGGTCGCGACGGTGCTGCTGCTGTGGCCGGACGCCCGCCTGGCGTACGGGGCACCGAAGACAGCCGGGCGGCGCCGGCTGGGCGATCTCGACTCGGTCATGCCGCAGGTTCTCGGTCTCGCCGTCGCCGTCCTCCTCGCCGCGTGGGACTCCTCGCCCACCGGCCTGGTCTTCGCCGCCGGCGGCGGCGCGGGAGCCACGTTGCTGCTGCGCCGCGCACGGTCGCGTAACGCGTCGCAGCACGAGAGTGACCCGGCGCTTCCGCTGGCCCTCACGGTCGCGAGTCTGCTGCTGCGGGCAGGTTCGCCGCCGCCCATCGCACTGGCCGCGGCCACTCGGGCGGCCGGCTCGAGCACCGCTGCTGCCTGTGAGCAGGTCCGGCGCCGGGTTGCGATGGGTGAGCACGCAGGGCACGCCTGGGCAAGCCTGCTCACCGACCCCCGATTGGCTCCGGTCGGGCGCGCTGCGATGCGGGCCAGCGACAGCGGCGCCGCGTTGGCCCGCGCGTGGGAGTCGACCGCGCACCAGGCCAAAGCCGATCGTCGCCTCGCCGCCGAGATCGCCGCTCGGCGAGTTGGCATCCGCGCCCTCGCGCCGCTCGGGCTGTGCTTCCTGCCCTCCTTCGTCTGCCTCGGCGTCATTCCCATCGTCATCGGTCTCGCCGGAGACATCCTCTGACCGCACAGCCCCGAAGTAACCACCACCACGAAGGAGAACACCATGTCAGACACCTCCATCACGGCCCGCTCACGTGAGCTGCTGTGCCGCGCGCGACACGGCCTGGCCGCCCTGCTGCTGGCGATCGTCGACCGACTTCTCGGGCCCGTACGCGCCCGAGCCGGAGAGGCGGGGATGACGACGGCGGAGTACGCCGTCGGCACCATCGCCGCGGCCGGATTCGCCGCGATCCTGTACCAGGTCGTCACCGGCGACTCGATCATCTCGGCACTCGGCGACCTCATCTCCCGAGCGTTGTCGTCGATCTGATGCAACGCACGATCCGCAGGTCCCGCCGCGCGAGAGCACGGCGGGACCGCGCCGATGGCGAGTCGGGAATGGTCACCGCCGAAACCGCTCTCGCGCTCCCGGCACTGGTGGTCGTACTCGCCGGCCTCCTCACCGTGATCGTCGCCGTCACCGCGCAGCTGCGCTGCGTAGCCGCTGCTCGCGAAGGGGCCCGCGCGGCGGCCCGCGGAGAGGCTGCCGCGATCGTGCAGCAAGCCGCGCTGCGCGCCGCCCCGGACGGCGCGACGGTGGAGATCTCGACCGGCGCGGACACCGTCACCGTGACGGTGACGGCTGGCATCCGGCCGCTCGGCCTGTCGGTAGCGGAGATATTCGTCAGCGGAGCCGCCACGGCCCAACGGGAACCGACCGCAGACGACGGGCCGTCGGCGATCGCCCTGGGCATGGTGCTCACCGGTCTCCGGCCGTCGGGGCCGCGCGCCCGACCCGGTGCGTGGGCCGGGCGCCTCCGCCGAGCGGGCTCTACAGATCGGTACCCGCGCCGGCCGGTGGGGACCCGCGCGGGTGAGGACCGTGGCAGCGGGACGTTTTATGTGGCGTCCGCGATCACGATTCTCTCGGCGGTCGTCGCCGGCGTCGTCCTCGTCGGGAAGGCACACGCCGCCCACGCGCGTGCGGCGGCGGCCGCCGACCTCGCTGCGCTGGCGGCTGCGCAGGTCCTGCTCGACGGCGCGGGCGATCCCTGTGGTCGCGCCGGCGCGATCGCGCAGCGTAATCGTGCTGTGGTCGACGCCTGCCTCATCGACGGCGAGACCGTCGTGGTGACGGCGTCCGTGCCGGTCGAGCTCGGTGGCCTCGGGGTGCTCTCCGCCACCGCGCGCGCTCGCGCCGGTCCGGTGCCCGAGCCGAACGGGCGATAGTCGGCGAGGGGCCAGACCTTCGGCGGCTAGCCAAGCCGGCTCTGGCCCGCGTGTGACGGAGCCGGCGGCTGCGGGCCCAGGTAGCCTCGCACCATGAGCGATGCCTGGGAAGGGTGCAAGAAGGCGCGATACGTCAGCCTCGAGACCTACCGCAAGGACGGCTCGGCGGTGCGTACGCCGGTCTGGATCGCGCCAGACAAGGAGGCCCCCGGTGATCGTCTCGTCGTCTGGACGGTCAGCGACTCGTGGAAGGTGAAGCGGATCCGCCGCACCCCGGCGGTGCGGATCGCGCCGTGCACCGTCCGGGGGCAGATCACCGGGGACTGGGTCGCTGCTCACGCTGAGTTGCTGACCGCCAGCCAGTCCGCCATTGCCGCGCGGTGGCTGCATGCGAAGTACGGGATCCAGTCCAGGGTCGCGGTGGCGCTGAGCAGGCTGCGCCGCGGCTCCGACGGCACTGTCTGCATCGCCGTCACCCAGGCGGCCCCGCAGAATCGGCGTCCGTGAGGGCGCGGGTGACCAGCCGCAGGACGGCGATCGCGCCGCGCTTACTCAGCGGATCGTTGCCGTTGCCGCATTTCGGCGACTGGACGCAGCTGGGGCAGCCCTCGCCACACTCGCACGCCTCGATTGCCTCGAGGGTCGCGCCGAGCCACTCGCCGGCCCGCTCAAAGCCCTGCTCCGCGAAGCCTGCGCCGCCGGGATGCCCGTCGTAGACGAACACGCTCGGCCGCATCGTGTCGGCGTGCAATGCGGTCGACACACCGCCGATGTCCCACCGGTCGCAGGTGGCGATCAGCGGCAGCATGCCGATGGAGGCGTGCTCGGCAGCATGCAGCGCGCCGGGCAGCAGCGCGGTCACCTCATCGATCGGGCCCAGCGCTTCGACAGCGTTCGAGGAGAGCGTCCACAGCACGGCTTTGGTGCGCAGCTGACGCGGGGGAAGGTCGAGTGCCTGCTGATCCACCACCTCGTTGGTCGACGTACTACGCCGCTGGAAGGACACGACCTGGCTGGTGACCTCGACGTCGACGAGATGGCATTCGATCTCGCCAGCGACCCGGGAGCGCAGCACCTCCAGCAGCCGGATCTCGGAGGTCTCCTGCGAGTACGTGGAGTACGGCGGCTCCTCGAGGTGCATCAGGGCCACGGCGTCCTCGAGGTCGAGCTCGTCGACCACCCAGGTCTGCCCGCGGTGCAGATAGACCGCTCCTGGATGAACCGTGCCGTGGGCGGACGCCGCATCGATCGTTCCGACCATCGCCCCGGTTGCCGACTCGACCAGCGCCACCGTCGAGCCGGCGCCGCGGATGTCCACGACCGGCTGCTCGGCCGCGTTGTAGAACCAGCCCGCCGGACGGCGGCGGACTATCTTCTCCCGCTCGAGGTCGGCCAGCACCCCCCGGGCTACCGAGCCGCCGAAGAGCTCGTCGGTCTCGGCCGGGGTGATGGGCAGCTCGTACGCCGCGCAGGCCAGCTGCGGATGCAGCACGTGCGGGTTCAGCGGATCGAGCACCGTCGCCTCGACCGGCCGGCCGAACAGCGCCTGGGGATGATGCGTCAGGTAGGTGTCAAGTGGGTCGTCGCGTGCCACGAACACCGCAAGGGCGTCGTTGCGTCGCCGTCCGGCGCGGCCGGCCTGCTGCCAGATCGAGGCCAGGGTGCCCGGGAACCCGGCCACTACGACGGCGTCCAGCCCCGAGACATCGATGCCGAGCTCGAGGGCGGACGTCGCAGCGACGCCCAAGAGATCGCCGCCGGACAGTGCGCGCTCCAGCTCTCGCCGCTCGTGCGGGAGGTATCCGCCTCGATAGGCGGCGATCCGACGCGCGAGCTCGCCCGCTCCGGCCTCTTCCAGGTGCCCGCGCGCCGCGAGAGTGACAACCTCGGCGGCGCGGCGCGAGCGAACGAACACCAGCGTGCGGCGTCCTGCGATGACCAGGTCAGCGAGCAGCCGAGCCGCCTCGGACGTCGCGGTACGGCGCACGGGAGCGCCGTTCTCGCCGGTGATGTCGGTCAGCGGCGGCTCCCACAGCGCGAAGGTGCGGCCTCCGCGGGGCGCCTCGTTGTCGGTCACCGCCGCGCACGGCACGCCCGTGAGGGTGCTCGCGGATACGGCGGGGTCTCGCGCCGTGGCGGACGCCAGGATGAAGACCGGGCTCGCTCCGTACTTCGCGCAGACCCGACGCAGTCGCCGGATCACCTGCGAGACGTGCGAGCCGAAGAGCCCTCGATAGATGTGACATTCGTCGATCACCACATACCGCAGGCGGCGCAGCAGCATGTGCCAGCGGGCGTGCCGCGGCAGGATGCTCCGGCTGAGCATGTCCGGGTTGGTGAAGATCCAGCGCGAATGCTCACGGACCCAGTCGCGCTCATCGGGCACCGTGTCGCCGTCGTACGCCGCGGCCCGGATTCCGCCTGACCCACCGGGGTCGGCTTCCAGATCGCGGATCGCGCGCAGCTGGTCGTGCGCAAGTGCCTTGGTGGGCGAGATGTAGAGCGCCTTGGCCCGGGGATCCTGCAGCAGCATCGACAGCACCGGCAGTTGGTAGCCGAGGGATTTCCCGGTGGCGGTGCCGGTCGCAATGACGACGGACTGCCCCGCCCAGGCGTGCTCCGCGGCCTCGACCTGGTGGGCCCACGGATGCTCGATGCCGCATGCCCCGTACGCCGCTCTCAGGTCGTGCGGCACCCACAGCGGCCATTCCTCGGGCCGGCCCGCGTGGCCGGGGAGATGCTCGACGTGGGTCAACGGGCTGTCGGTAGCACCGGTGACTGTGGCGAGGAAGTCATCGGTCCAGTCGGTCACCACTGCCACACTGCCACGTTCCACCGACAGGGGGGTCACAACGCGTCGAGCAACCGAACGAGCTCGCTCGGGTGCCGCAGCAGCAATCCTGGTAGGCCGTCCGGATGCGCGGCCCAGCCGCGCATCCTGGCCCGCTTGCGCGCGAAGCTGAGGGCATGCCACGCGATGATCGACTGGCGGGAGATCAGCGGAGCCGGTGACGCCGTACAACGGGACCCGCCGGCACGTCGGAGATCGGCAATCGTCGCGAAGGGTACGACGTGACGCTGACCGCGCGTGAGCGGGCGCGGAATCGGTCGGCTCGGCGGTCTACCCTGGTGCCGTGACCGACCAGCTCGCGCTCTTCGACTCGGACGGCGCCGAGCAGACCGTCGACGATCTCGACGGGCTGCTGCTCGGCACCGGTCACGTCGTACGCCGCGACGGTCGCGCACGGGTGTCGGTGATCGTCGACCAGGTGTGGCGGGCCGAAGCGCTGTGCGCCGAGCTGGCCACCCGCGGCCTTCCGGCGTCCTACGAGATCAGCCGCGACGAAGGCTCCGCGTTGGTGGTCGGCACCGAGCTGTCGGAGCGTCTGATGCCGTTGGCTCAACGCTGGCAGCCCGGACGCCGCCGCGCTGGTCCGGTGCCCCTCACCAGCGGCGGGCTGCGGTTGTGGACGATCAGCGGCGGACGCCGCGTCGAGCAGGGCTATCTGCTCGCGCTCACCGCGACCGACGAGTCCCGGTGGCCACGCGCCGGTGCCGCGCTCGCCGGTCTCGGGGTCGCGGCGGCCCTCGTCGGCCCGCGCGGCGGCGGACCGGCGTATCGCATCACGTCAGTCAAGCGGTTGCGGCGGCTGGCCGCTCTGGTTGGCGAACGGCCCGAGGGCGCACCGGAGTACCTCTGGCCCTGACCGGAGGCGGACTGCGTCTGTCCTGAGAGTGACGTGCCGCTCGTTGCGCCCGCAGCCGGGTACGGTGCAACCTAGAGCGGGCCGTATCAACCGGCCGCACCTATATATAGCGAAAGAAGCGGGGAGATCTCCATTTCCACCACATCCACCGCCGGCACCGACCTCGACGAATCCGAGGAGCAGGCGGAGAACACGGCGGCCGCCGGCCGCAAGGGCAGCCGCAAGCTGGTCATCGTCGAGTCGCCGAAGAAAGCCCAGATGATCGCCGGCTACCTCGGCAGAGAATATGACGTTGAAGCCAGCTTCGGTCACGTTCGCGACCTGCCCAGCAAGCGCAACCCGCTGCCGGAGAAGCTGAAGTCCGAGCCGTGGGCTCGCCTCGGGGTCAACACCGACGATGACTTCACCCCCGTCTATCTGGTGGCGCCGGACAAGAAGGCGCAGATCACCAAGCTGAAGAACCTGCTGAAGCAGGCCGACGCGCTCTACCTCGCCACTGATGAGGACCGTGAGGGCGAGGCGATCGCCTGGCATCTGATCGAGCTGCTCAAGCCGAAGGTGCCGGTCCACCGGATGGTCTTCCACGAGATCACCCCGCAGGCGATCCGAGAGGCGATCGCCAGTACCCGAGAGCTGAACACCGACCTCGTCGAGGCACAGGAGACCCGCCGCATCCTGGACCGCCTCTACGGCTACGAGGTATCGCCCGTGCTGTGGCGAAAGGTCGGCCAGGGGTTGTCGGCCGGTCGCGTGCAGTCGGTCGCCACCCGGATCATCGTCGAGCGCGAGCGGCTGCGGATGAAGTTCGTCGCGGCCGACTACTGGTCCGTGACCGGTCTGTTCTCGACCGGGCTGCAGCCCGAGGACCCGACCGAGCCGACCTCGTTCAAGGCGACCCTGCTGTCGCTCGACGACACCCGGATCGCCGTCGGCCGGGACTTCGACCCCGACACCGGGCGTGCCCAGGGCGCCGTCGTCCACCTCGACGAGTCCGGCGCGCGCGGCCTCGTCGCTCGCCTCCAGGGCAGCGACTTCAAGGTCAGCCGCGTCGACGAGAAGCCGTACCGCCGTCGTCCGGCCGCCCCGTTCATGACCTCGACGCTGCAGCAGGAGGCCGGCCGCAAGCTGCGCTGGAGCTCGCAGCAGACGATGCGCACCGCGCAGCGGCTGTACGAGAACGGCTACATCACCTACATGCGCACCGACTCGACGACTCTGTCGGAGACCGCGCTGAAGGCCGCCCGTACTCAGGCGCGCGAGTTGTACGGCGACCAGTACGTGCCCGCCGAGCCGCGGCGTTACCAGCGGAAGGTCAAGAACGCCCAGGAGGCGCACGAGGCCATCCGCCCCGCCGGCGACGAGTTCCGGACCCCGGGGCAGGTGCGCCGCTCGCTGTCCGACGACGAGTATCGCCTCTACGAGCTGATCTGGGTTCGCACGATCGCCTCTCAGATGGCGGACGCCGTGGGCCAGACCGTGTCGATCCGGCTCACCGGCCAGAGCTCCACCGGCGAGAAGGTCGAGTTCGGCGCCAGCGGCACCACCATCACCTTCCCGGGCTTCCTGCGCGCGTACGTCGAGAGCAAGGACGACGACCAGCACAGCAGTGACGACGAAGAGCGGCGCATGCCGAAGGTCGAGCGCGGGCAGCAGGTCACCGGCGACGAGTTCGAGGCCAAGGGGCACACGACCACGCCGCCGGCCCGCTACACCGAGCCGACCCTCGTCCAGGCGCTCGAGGAACTGGGCATCGGGCGGCCGGCGACGTACGCTTCGATCATCCAGACCATCCAAGATCGTGGATATGTGTGGAAGAAAGGCGCTGCACTCGTTCCATCGTTCACCGCGTTCGCCGTGGTGGGGCTGATGGAGAAGCACTTCGCCCGCCTGGTCGACTACCAGTTCACCGCGGAGGTCGAGGAGGACCTCGACCGCATCGCCGAGGGCCAGCGCAGCCGCATCGACTGGCTGACCCACTTCTACTTCGGCGGCACCGGTGGGAACACCGGCGGCATCGGCGAGATCGGCGGACTGAAAAAGCTGGTCGCCGACAATCTCGGCGAGATCGACGCCCGCGGCATCAACTCGATCCCGGTCGGGCCGGACGTCGTCGTCCGCGTGGGTCGCTATGGCCCCTATCTGCAGCGGGGCGGGCCAGATTCCGACGAACGTGCGTCACTGCCCGACGATCTACCCCCCGACGAGCTGACGCCCGACAAGATCGAGGAGCTGCTGTCCGCGCCGTCCGGTGATCGTGAGCTCGGCACCGACCCCGAGTCGGGGTTCCCGATCGTCGCGAAGGCGGGACGCTACGGCCCGTACATCTCGACGGTGCCGCCAGAAGACTCCAAGGTTCCGGCGCGGACGGCGTCATTGTTCAAATCGATGTCTCTCGATGAGCTCACGCTCGACGACGCGCTTCGTCTGCTGCAGATCCCCCGCACGCTCGGTGCGGACGCCGACGGCGTCGAGATCCAGGCCTTGAACGGTCGCTACGGGCCCTACATCAAGAAGGGCAGCGACTCCCGGTCGATCGAATCGGAAGAGCAGCTGCTCACCATCACGCTCGAGGAGGCGCTGGCGATCCTGGCGCAGCCGAAGGTGCGCGGTCGGGCGGCTGCCAAGCCACCGCTGAAGGAGCTCGGCGACGATCCGGCGACCGGGAAGAAGATGGTGGTCAAGGACGGCCGGTTCGGCCCGTACGTCACCGACGGTGAGACCAACGCCTCCCTGCGCAAGGACGACACCGTCGAGGAGATCACCGACGAGCGGGCGGCCGAGCTGCTGGCCGACCGCCGTGCCCGGGGCCCGGCAAAGAAGGCGAAGAAGTCGACGAAGAAGGCTGCCAAGAAGGCCCCCGCCAAGAAGACGACGGCGAAGAAGGCCACGGCCAAGAAGACCGCCAAGAAGACCGCGACCAAGAAGACGACCGCAAAGAAGGGCGCCACCAAGAAGACCCCCGCTAAGAAGGCGACCGCCGACGCCGCCGAATAGCCGCGGCCGCGACATTCTTCTCCCGCGACGTCCGCTCGCGCACTGCGTGCGCCGATCGACGCCCGTATGCTCAGTCGGTTCGGCGTCTCGCCGTGCGCTTGTTGTCGAGAGTGTGCTTGGCCGGTCTACGGTCGTCGATGGCGGCCGTAGGCCGGTAGAGACGTCGCGGGGTGCCGGTTCGCGGGTGCCCTGGGATGTCGTGCAGGTGAGGGGCGGCTCAGGCGTCGGAGTCCATGGGGTTCGCCGGATCGGACGACCACTCCAGTAGCGAGTTGTCGTACACCGCCCAGCGGTCGTGCCCGGTCAGCTCGAGGGCGAACGCGTCGACCGTGGCGGCAATCCCGCCCCCGCAATACGTGATTACCGGGGTTCCCTCACGGACTCCAGCGTCGAGGAATCGTTGCCGGATCTGGTCCGCGTCGACGAAGCTGGATGCGTCCCGCAGGATGTCGGCGGTCGGGACGCTGATGCTGCCAGGGATCCGACCGGGCCGGCCGTAGTGTGCCCCGCCGGTCCCGGCGTGCTGCTCGGCCGACAGCGCGTTCACGACGAGGGTAGAGCCCGATCCCGAGGCCGCGGCCACGTCCGACTTGCTCGCGTACCGTGCGGCGTCCGGGTGGGCGGTGTAGGTGGACGGCTCGGGAAGGGCGAGCTCTGTGGTGACCGGGTAGCCGGCATCGCCCCAACCCTGTAACCCGCCGTCGAGGATCGCCACCTTCTTGTGACCGAGCGCCCGCAAGACGTACCAGACCCGGGTGGCCACCATCAGGTGCGACTGCGTGTAGAGGACGACGGTGTCGTCGTTGGTGATCCCGAGACGGCTCAGCAGCGCTTCGATCTGCTCCGCGCCCGGCAATGTGTAGGGGTACTCCCCGTCGGGATCGGAGAAGTCCTCGACCATGTCGACGTGCTGCGCACCGGGGATATGGCCTCGCTCGAAGTCCGGCCGCCCTGAGGTGATCTTCGAGGGACCGACCGGTTGGGGAGTCATATGCGTGGTGCAGTCGAGGACCTTGACATCGTCGAGGTGCTCATTCAGCCAGCTCGCGGTGACGAGCGCGGGGGGCTGGTCGGTCATGTGGCTCACCTGCCGTCCAATCGTCGGGCGCGTGCCGTGGTTGGTCCGTGTGGGTTCGATGGTAGGGGGAACCGGATGGATGGGTCGGTCCCGGCGGCGGCCGTCGAGCACGCACGGGCTGCGACGGCGGCCGGGCACACGGAGAACGCAACGGATGCGCGCCCGTCGTGGAGCGGCCCTCTAGGTCGCGGCACTCGTGGCCCTCGCGGCTGGACAGCTCAGCCGAGGTCGTCGAGCGCCGCGCTGACCGCTGTGTTTCCGCCATTGCACCAGATGGTCTTGGCGGTGATCCCCGGGCGCTCCACCAGCTCCGCGATGATGCGGGCCACGGTCGCCCGAGGGATCGAGCCGGCGTGCAGCTCGAGCGGGTGCGGCGAGTCGGCGCCGCGATCGAGGTCGACACCACCCTCCGGCTCGAGCGTGAGCTTGGACGGAGCGATGATCACCCAATCGGCCTGGCTGTCGCGGATCTTCGCATCGACCCGGGCTTTCGCCTCGGCGTAGGTGAAGAAGCTGTCGTTGGGATCGACATCGTGATCGAGCCGCGAGCCGAAGTACGACACCATCAGGAACCGGGCGCCGGTGCGTTCGACCGCGACGAGCACGCGGGAGGCCGCCGCTTCGTCGACGCGGCGAGTGCGGGCCGGATCACCACCGCCCGCGCCCGCCGACCAAACCACCACGTCATAGCCGTCGACGAGGTCATCGAGCCCGCGCTGGTCCATGTTCTCCACGTCGGCTACCTCGGCAGTCGCGCCTGCCTGCTCGACGTCCGTCGAGTGGTCGGGGTTGCGGATCGCCGCCGTCACCTCGTGACCGGCCGCGCGCAGCATGGGCTCGGCCAGCAGTGCAATCTTCCCGTGTCCACCGATGATCAGGATCTTCGCCATGCCCCGACGCTACCCCGACCGGGCGGGACGGTGACCGACGGCGAAGATCCGCCGGAAGGGGAAGGGCGTGCCGGCCGGACCGGCGGGATAGGCCTCACGCAGTATCGGTCGCAAGGTCTCGATGAGCTCGTGCCGGTGCGACTCGTCGAGTCGCCCCAGTGCGGGCCGCAGCGTCGTGCCCCGGACCCACTGCAGGACGGCATCCGGCCCGGCGAGCACCTGGTTATACGTCGTCTCCCAGGTGTCGACCTGGAGCCCCTCCGTGCTGAAGAGATCGCCGTACCCAGCCGCGTCGAGCACCGGCGACTCCGGAACGCGGACGCCGCCGGTACGGCGCTGCCAGACCGGCTCGTCGAGCACTGCGCGGAGGATCCGATGCGACGGAGCCTCGAAGTTGCCGGGCACCTGCACCGCCAGCCAGCCACCGCGCGGGAGCCGGCCGGCGATCCGGCGCAGCTGCTCCACGTTGCTCTCGACCCAGTGGTACGCCGCGTTGGAGACCACCACGTCGGCGTCCCTGGGAGGTAGGAAGCTGCTCAGATCGCCCGTCTGGAAGCGAACCCGCTCACACGTATGGGAGTGGGCGAGCTCGAGCATGGCCGGATCGTTGTCGATCCCGACGATCCGGGCGTGGGGCCAACGAGTGGCGAGCGCAGCGGTGAGCTCACCCGGTCCGCACCCGAGGTCGTACACCAGGGCAGGGTCCGTCGCGTCGATGCGCGCGATCAGCTCTAAGAACGGACGCGAGCGGTGGTCGGCGTATCTGCCGTAGAGCGCGGGATCCCACATGCCGACGATTCTGCCGCGGCGTCAAGCGAAGGTGACGATGAGCGGCGCGTGGTCGCTCCACCGTTCGGCGTACGACGGCGCACGGCCGACGACGGCTGACAGCGACCGTGCTGCCAGCCGTCGCGTGGCGAGCTGATAGTCGATCCGCCATCCAGCGTCGTTGTCGAAGGCTTTACCCCGCCACGACCACCACGTGTACGGACCGGGCCCGTCGCCACCGTGCTTGCGCCCCAGGTCGATCCAGGGACCCTCGTGCGGCACCGGGCCGGACGACGGCGTGGTTCCGTCCCATCCATAGCCCAGCCACCGGTCGAAATAGGCGCGCTCGGCGGCGAGAAAGCCGGCCTTCTTGAGGTTGCCCTTCCAGTTCTTGATGTCGAGATCGCGATGCGCCACGTTGAGATCGCCGGTGATCAGGGCTTCTCCGCCGTCCTGCGCGGCTCGTCGGGCAAGCTCGTCGAGCCGTTGCGACATGGCGTCCATGAACCGGTACTTCTCCTCCTGGCGCGGGCTGTCGGCCAGGCCGGTGAAGACGTACGCCGACACGACGGTGATCACCCCGTGCTCCCGGGAAGGCAGGTCGACCTCGAGCCAGCGCCCCTCAGGCGCGAACTCGGGCAGCCCGTGGCGGATTGCCAGCGGGGTCGCCGGAGTCAGGATGGCGACGCCGTTGCGGCCCGGCGTCGCGCAGCTCGCGTATGCGACGTGCCAGTCCTCAAAGGGGGTGTCGGCTATCGCGGCCACGAGATGCTGATCGCTCCCGCGTACCTCCTGGAGTGTGAGCACCTGTGGTTCCAGCTCCGCGAGCCGCTCGATCCCCCCGCGGCGCGCGGCCGCCCGAATTCCGTTGACGTTGGAACTCACGATGCGTATCGGCACGAATAGACCCTTCTGTCGGGTTAGGTCCTAATCGGGGATTCGTTCAACTGACTAGCACCGCATCGCTCTTGCCGCAGCCCCGATCGATACGAGCTCGCCGCCGGACAGCAGCAGGCGGAGCGAATCGAGGTCGCTGCCACTTGTCATAGTGAGATGCTATGGCCCCGTCGTGAAACGACGGCTACCGCCCGCAGTCGTCCAGCCACGACACTGGAGCAATGCCCACTCCACTCGCGACCGCCGGCGGGCGCGCTGCGCTCACCCGACTGGTGCCCGGTTTGCTGCTGGCTGGGTTTGGTGCGGCTGTGGGGTACGGCGTTCATGCGCTCTGGCCTGCGGTGCAGCCGGGGACGGTCGCGGTCGCGCTTGGCGCTCTGCTGATCAATCTTGGTCTCGTGCCGGACGCCGCGGGCAGCGGGCTCACGTTCGCGAGCAAGCGGCTGCTGCGGGTGGCGGTGGTCCTGCTCGGCTTTGCGCTGTCGATTGATCAGGTGATGCACCTGGGTGGTGGCGCGCTGCTTGTCGTGCTGGTCACGGTCGCGGTTGCGTTCTTCGGGACGATTGCGCTGGCCAGGCTGCTGCGGACCAGTAGCGCGACCGGTCTGCTCGTCGCCACCGGGTTCTCGATCTGCGGGGCGTCGGCGATTGCGGCGATGGAGCCGGTCGCGAAGGGCAAGAAGGACGATACTGCTGTCTCGGTCGCGCTGGTGACGTTGTGTGGGACGCTGGCGATCATCGTGCTGCCGCTACTGCGGCCTCCGTTGGGTCTGGGGGATGTCACCGCGTTCGGCCAGTGGGTTGGGGCGTCGGTGCACGACGTGGGGCAGACGGTCGCGACGGCGAACACTGTCCCCGGCAGCCTGGAGTCGGCGGTGATCGTGAAGCTGACGCGCGTGATGCTGCTTGCTCCGCTGGTGCTCGGTGTGGGGCTGTGGATGGCCCGGCGCCGGCCGGTGAGCGAGGACGAGCGCGCAGGCAAACGGCCTCCGCTGGTCCCGTTGTTCGTCGCGTTGTTCATCACGGTGATCGTCGTCAACTCGCTGGTCGACATCCCGACCGGCATCCTGCATGTTCTCGAGGTCTCGCATCAGGTGCTTCTGGCGATCGCGTTGTTCGCGCTCGGGACCGGGATCCACTGGCGGGTCATGCAGCGTGCGGGCGGGCGGCCGCTGCTGCTCGGGGCGTTGTCGTGGCTGCTGGTGGCCGGCGTGGCGTATGCCGGGGTGCGGGTCATCACCTGACGGCGTCCCCGCCGCACCAGCCGCACCGTCCTAGGATGTCGGCATGCCAAGCACCGAGCGCTCCTCCTCGTTGCGGCGCTGGTCGACCCGGCTGATCACCGGACTGCTCGGCGCCGGGCTGCTGGCACGCGCGATGGGGGTGCTCGACAACCTTCGCAGGGTGCCGCGGCGACTGCGTCGCTACCGCACCCAGATCGGCGAGATCTCCGCCTCGGTGACCGGCGTCTACCGTGGCCTCACCACGCTGCCCGGCGGACCGCCGGAGGACGCCGTCCGCGTCGTGTGGCTCTCGGACGTCCACAACAACCCCGTGGCCTTCTCGATAGCGCGCGCGCTCGTCGAGCAGTACGACGCAGAGGTCGTCATCGACACCGGTGACATCGCTGACTGGGGAACGGCGTACGAAGCGCCGACCTTCGCCGAGATCGGCGAGATCGACGTTCCCTACGTGTTCATCAAGGGAAACCACGATGGGCCCGGCACCATCGAGGCGCTTGGGCGCCACTCCAACGTCGAGATCCTGGACGATGCACGCATGGTCGAGGTGGCCGGCCTACGCATCGTAGGCGATGCCGACCCACGCTTCACCCCGGACAAGTCGACCGGTGACGACCACTTCGGCAAGGACCGCCTCAAGCAGATCGGCACCGACCTGGCGGCGCAGATCGCTCCGCTGAAAGCCGACATCGCACTCATCCACGATCCGATCGTCGCGCGGCAGGCCGCCGGGAGCTGCCCGCTGATCCTCAGCGGGCATTCGCACAAGCGTGACGACCGGCGCGCGAACGGAACTCTGCTGCTGACCCAGGGCTCCAGCGGCGGCGCGGGGCTCCGGGGCGTCCGACAGAACCCGCCGGACCCGCTGACCGTGTCCGTTCTGCACCTCGATGCCGAGACCAAGCGGCTGCACACGCTCGACGAGCTGACCTTCGGCGGGCTCGGGCTGACCCACGTCACCCTGGTGCGGCGACCGGTCGACGAGCTCGGCGTGCCGCGCCCGGCGAGCGAGGCGGCCAGCAGCCGATGAGCAGCCCCCAGCGCGATCACCGGAGCCGCACCGCTCGGCCCCGTCAGGGCGTCATCCACCTACAGTCCTTCCGACGCATGTGGGCGGCCATCGGCGTCTCGAGCTTCGGCGACTGGCTCGGCCTGCTGGCGATGATGGGACTGGCACAGCAGCTCACCCGCGAGGGATCGATCGAAGGGCAGGCGGCGGCGATCTCCGGCGTGCTCATCGTGCGCCTGCTGCCCGACCTCATCCTCGCGCCGATCGCCGGCACGATCGCAGACAAATTCGACCGACGCAAGACCGTCATCGTGGGCGAGGTGACGGCCGGCCTGCTGTACCTCATGATCGCGCTGACGTGGGACATCCGCACGATGTACGTCGGGCAGTTCGCGATCGAGGCCCTCGGCCTGATCACCATGGCCTCGAAGAACACGCTGTGGATGTCGGCCGTGCCGCGCGAGAAGATCGGCTCGGGCCAGCAGATTCTGATGTTCAGCATCTACGGGTCCTTCCCCCTCGCCGCGGGGTTGTACGCCGTCCTGTCCTGGTTCCACTCGTTCTTCGTCGACGCCACCGACGCCGCGACCGTGCCCGAGCAGCGCTTCGTCGTCCTCGCTGCGCTGTTCCTGGACGCCGGGACCTACTTCTTCTCGGCCTTCATCGTGTGGTGGTCGCGGTCCCTGCTGAAGGCGCACGCCGCGGGGGAGAGCCAACAGCACGAAGGAATCGTCAAGCTGATCGGTGAGGGCGTGAAGTTCGTCTTCTCCAACCCGACCGTCAGAGGGCTCTACATCGGCGTCATCGGCGCATTCGCGGCCGCGGGCATCACCGCGGGCGTTGCCCTGACCTACGTCAACTCGCTGAACGCCGGATTCGCCGGTTACGGCATCCTGCTCGGTACCGCCTTCACCGGCCTGGCACTCGGCATGATCGCCGGGCCGAAGGTGCTGCCTGCCGTGGCACGCAAGCGGATCTTCGGCATCTCGATCGCGATCGCCGGCGGCTTCCTCATGGGCATGGGTGTCGCCGGAGACTTCGTGCTCGGCCTGGTGATGAGCTTCTTCGTGGGGATGTTCGCCGGCATCGCGTGGATTCTCGGCTACACGATGATCGGTCAAGAGGTCGACGAGCGCATCCGCGGGCGCACCTTCGCCTTCGTGGTCTCCTCCGGCCGGATCATGCTCATGCTGACACTCGCGATCGGCCCGGTGCTCTCCGGGCTGCTGGGCTCGCACGAGGTGATCATCGGCGGCGCCAGCTTCGAGTTCAGCGGTCCCGGCCTGACGCTGCTGATCGCCGGCCTCGTGGCCCTGCTGATCGGGGTGTACGCCGGACGCGCTACCGCGCCGGAGCGAACGCTCGGGTTCCGGTGGCTTGTGCAGCGCATGGCTCCGCGCGGCCGCGCGTTGCAGGAGGCGGCGCGGCTCGGCGTGTTCATCGTCGTCGAGGGGGCCGACCGCACCCGGGTAGCCGACCAGGCGCGGCATCTCGCTGCCCGGCTCACCTCGGACGGCCTGCCGGTGACCCTGACCGGTGAACCGACCGACTCCGGGGTCGGCCACCGCATCTCCCAGCTGATGGACCAGGTCGCCGCCGGAGCGCAGTCCTGCCCCGACGTACTGCCCTCGACGGCGGTGTTCCTCGCCGCCGCCGACCGCGCCGAGCACGTCGACAAGGTGATCCGCCCGGCGCTCGACTCCGGCCAGGTCGTCGTCTGCAGCGGGTTCGTCGACACCACCATCGCGTTCTTCGGCGCCATGAGCGAGGTCGACAGCGAGGAGATCATTCGGCTGTCCGAATGGGGTAACGAGGGCCTGGTCCCAGATCTCACCATCGTGCTCGACGAGGACTACGAGACCGACGAGCCGGCCGCGGCGATCCGCGATGCGTTCCTCGCGAGGCGGGATGCGACGGTGCGCGGGTACGCCGTCGTCCCGCCGTCGAAGGACAGCGGCCTGCATGCCGACGTACTGCGCCACGCCAACGCCACCGTCGTCTCGCGACGCGATCTGATCATGCACGAGGCGCCCACGTCGGCAGCCGACCTGGACGACGCGCCGTCGTTGCCGGCCTCCCCACCGGATGCGCAGACGGCCGCCGGCGCCATCGCAGCGCCGAGCGTCGCCACCGCCGGCTCGAGTGCGGTCGTGGAGCCGGATGCCGCTCCCGGTGAGCCGTCGTCCTCGATACAGCAGCGCGAGCGCTGAGGGGCGACGCCTGGTCCGGTCGTCGGAGGCCGCGGGTAGGTTGGAGCGCGTGGCAGGGTTGTTCATCTCGTTCGAGGGCGGTGAGGGCGTCGGCAAGTCGACGCAGATCGCTCGTCTCGCGGATCGGCTGCGGGCGCAGGGCCACCAGGTCGTCGTCACCTTCGAGCCCGGCGGGACAGAGCTGGGTCAGGAGGTCCGCCGCATCCTGCTGACGCCGGGCAACCACGTCACGCCTCGGTCCGAGGCGCTGCTGTACGCCGCCGACCGCGCTCATCACGTCGAGACGGTGATCGAGCCGGCGCTCGCAGCGGGGCAGGTCGTCCTCTGCGACCGGTACGCCGACTCGACCTTCGCCTACCAGGGCGCCGGGCGATCGCTCGATCCCGACGACGTGCGCGCCGTCATGGAGTTCGCGGTCGCCGGTAGGTGGCCCGACCTGACGGTGCTGCTGGACGTCGACCCCAGGGTGGGCCTCGCGCGGGCCCGCGGCGGGGGTTCCGGAGACCGGATAGAGGCCGAGAGCCTCCAGTTCCACGACGCCGTCCGGCACGGCTTCCTGGCGCTCGCCGCAGCCGCGCCCGAACGCTTCGCGGTGATCGACGCCAGCGGCCCGCTGGACGACGTCACGGCCTTGGTCGACGAGGTCGTGAAAGGACGCCTGAGGTGAGCACCGTCGCGGACGCCCCGCCGGTATTCGATCAGCTCGTCGGGCAGCAGGCCGCGATCGACGTCCTCACCCGGGCGTCGCGGGCCGCGGCCGAGGTCGTCGACGGCTCCGGGCCGGGGTCGTCGATGACGCACGCGTGGCTGTTCGTCGGGCCGCCGGGCTCAGGTCGCAGCACCGCGGCGCGCGCGTTCGCGCAGGCGCTGCAGTGCGCTCATGGCGGGTGCGGCCGATGCCAGGACTGCCACACCGTGAACGTCGGAACGCATACCGACGTCCACGTCGTGACCCCGGAAGGACTGTCGATCTCCGTTCGCGAGATGCGCGAGATCGTTCGTGTGGCAGCATTCCAGCCGACGCAGCGCAGATGGCAGATCGTCGTCATCGAGGACGCCGACCGACTGACCGAAGGCGCCTCCAACGCGCTGCTCAAGGCGATCGAGGAGCCCAGCCCACACACGGTGTTCCTGCTGTGCGCACCTACGACGCATCCGGACGACGTGTCGGTCACTGTGCGATCACGGTGCCGCGTCGTCACGCTGCGGACCCCTCCGGCGGACGCCGTCGCTCACGTGCTGATGACCCGCGACGGGATCGATGAGGAGCGGGCGAGGTGGGCCGCGCGTGCGGCACAGGGGCACATCGGTCGCGCGAAGCGGCTCGCCACCGACGACATCGCGCGAGGACAACGACAGACTGTGCTGTCGCTGCCGCTGCGCCTGACCTCGATGGCGGGCTGCCTGCACGCGGCCGAGGAACTTGTCGAGTCCGCGGAGGCCGAGGCGAAGGCCATTAGCGAGTCGCTGGACGTGCCGGAGCGGGAGGCGCTGAGCAGCTCGCTCGGCGCCGGCGGCACCGGCAAGGGTGCCGGCACCGCGGCGCGCGGCATGGCCGGGCAGCTCAAGGAGCTCGAGCGCCGTCAGAAGACGCGCGCCACCCGCGTTCAGCGCGATGCGCTGGACCGCGCGCTGGTCGACCTGACCGGCTTCTACCGCGACGTGCTGCTGGTTCAGGTCGGCTCGGACGTCGAGCTCTCACACGCCGACCACCGGGAGCAGGCCACCGAGGTCGCCGAGCTGGTCAGCCAGGACTGGGTACTACGGGCGCTCGATGCCATCGTGCGCACCCGGCAGTCGCTCGAGGAGAACGTCAAGCCCCGGGTCGCTCTGGTCGCGTTGGCGACCGCGCTTCGTCTCCCGCCCCGCTGAGCCATCGTCGAGATGCGCAAGAGGCGCGCTAAACCACGTAGATCTGGCAGCTGGAGTGCAATACGCAATCGAGATGCCAGATCCACGTAGATTCGTTCACGGGCGGGCCGCTAGTCCGAGCCCTTCGGAACGACGCTGAGCAGCCGTCGCAGCAGTGCGTCATGGGTGGCCTTGCTGATGTCTCCGGATGCCCCGGCCATGCCGACAGCGACGCCGAGGATGTAGGAGCTGACCGGGGCGAGCGGGCGATCGATGTTGTGCGCGACACGCTTGGTGAGCCCATGGATTGCCTTGATGTCGACGGTCTGTGGGTCTACGCCGACCTGATCGCAGGCCTTGACCATCCAGTCGTGCCAGCGGCGTTCGCACTCTTTCAGGTCGGTCATGGCGTATTCTCCAGTCTCGCCGTCCACGCGGCGTGGTCTTCCCAGGTGTCGAGATCACCTGAGATCTCATCTGTAGTGGGGATCGCGGTCAGCCGGAGCGTGCGAAGCAGGCGACGCATCGACGTTCCCGCGGGCTGGGCACACTCCTCGACCGCGCGGAGCAGCGCGTCGCGTCGATAGCCGCCGAAGAGCCATTGCAGGCGGCCCTCGGAGTCGGTCAGGCAGTAGCCGTCGGCGGCTTCATGGTCTTGGTGTGCTGCGTCGAGCAGGCGGCGTACGCCGGCCTCGGCCCTGGGCAGATCGCACGACAGCAGAATGATCCATTCAGCGCCGCCACGTCCCAGCTGCGCCAGGCCGGCCGCGGTGCCGGCTGCCGGACCGCCACCGGGAGGATCTTCGCGTGTCACCGTCACCCGGCCGGCAAGCTGACGCAGATTCTCCGGACCCACGATCACCACGCGTTCGGCGTCCGCGCAGGCGGCGAGCGGCCGGGCGATCAGCGGGCTACCGGCCAGATCGAGCTGCGCCTTGTCGACCCCACCGAGTCGCGAGCCCTCGCCCCCGGCCAGGACGATGGCGTCGTACGACGGCGTGGCCGGCATCTGCTCACCTCGAGAAAAGGTCTGGACATGGTTCTGCGGTGGGGTGGTCAGGGCCACCTGCGGGATGCCCCTGACCTACCCACCGCAGATCGGGCGTTACCGGCGGACGGAGGTGCTACCGGTGCGGCGGCGCGAACCGGAGCTCTGCAGCTCCGAGCGCTCCCAGCCGCGCTGCGGGCCGCTGATGCCGGTTCCTGGGCGTCGGGCGCGCGAGCGGTACACGATGTACGGCCGGGTGAAGTACCCGATGGGCGCGCTGAAGACGTGCACCAGGCGGGTGAACGGCCACAGCGCGACCAGCACGAACGCCGAAAGCGCGTGGAGCTGGAAGCCGAGCGGTGCGGTCGCGATCAGGTCGGCGTCCGGCTGCAGCATGAAGATGCTGCGGAACCAGGGGCTGACGCCATCGCGGTAGTTGTAGTGCCCGCCCAGATGGAAGACGCCCGAGGCAACGGTATTCCAGATGCCCAGCACGATCACGATCGCCAGCACGAGGTACATCAGCTTGTCCATCTTGGTGGTCGCGCTGAAGACCGGGCCGGTGACCCGGCGACGGTAGATCAGGATGATCATGCCCGCGAGCACCATCGCGCCGGTGATCAGACCGCCGACCAGCGCGAACGTGTGGTACATGTCGCGGCTGATCCCGATCGCGTCGGTCCACCGCTGCGGAACGACCAGGCCCATGAAGTGCCCCACGAGGACGCCGAGGATGCCGAAGTGGAACAGCGGGCTACCCCACCGCAGCAGCTTCGACTCGTACAGCTGCGAGCTACGGGTCGTCCAGCCGAACTTGTCGTACTGGTATCGCCAGATGTGCCCGACCACGAAGATCGCCAGGCAGATGTAGGGGAAGATCACCCACAGGAAGGTCTTCATCGCGGTGCTCCTACCGGGATCGTCGAGCCGAGGTCGTACGGCTCTGGCTTGGGGTTGAGTCGGGGGTCCATGGCGTACGGCGCGCTGTCGAGGCCAACGTCCTCGCTCGGCGGACCCTGCGCGATCAGCTTCAGCAGCGCCTCGTTGTCGTCGCCGTCGAGCTGGGGCAGGGTGGCGCGCAGCGCCTCCACCACCGGCAGCCAGCGCGACTCACGCTGCGCCAGCGCCATCCGCAGCAGCTCGATGCCGACGCGGTGGTCGTTCAGCAGCTTCCAGGCCGACTGATGATCGGCGAACGCGCCGAACTCCAGCACCACCGGCAGGTAGTCGGGTAGCTCGGCGTCCTCGTCGCCCAGCTGCACTCCGCCGCGCCGGTAGGTCTGCTTGAACTCGACCAGCGCGACCCCACGCTTCCGCGTGTCGCCGTGCGTGTAGTAGGTCAGGTGCAGGCAGCACTTGCGGGTGACGTCGAAGGTGTCGACGTACTCCTTCTGCAGGACGTCGAGATGCGTCGACTCGACATCTCGGATGTACTGGGACAGCGGTGATGCGACCTGCTCGGGCAGCCGGCCGAGAACGCCCCGAACGGCGTCGAGTCGTGCCGCGAAGTCCTCGCCCGGGTACTCCAGCAGCAACGACACCGCCTGCCACGCCGCCTTCATCTGATCGACGGGAACCGATGGCTCGGTACGCCGGTCACGCAGCCACTTGAGCATCGCTACTCACCCTTGCGGTTGGGGAACATGCCCTCGGGCATGCCCTTGCCGTCCCAGTTGAGCAGGTTCACGCGGCCCTTGGAGCTGCCGCCGCCGACCAGCTCGGTGTCCATCGCGTCGGCAGTCTGGCGTTCCTGCAGCATCCGGAAGTTCTCGACCGCGACCGGCGTCACCGCCGCGGAGCCCGAGCCCTCGCCGAAGATCTCCGGGTTGCCGCCGCCGTACTCGCTGACTGGGCAGTCGGTGGCGAGCTCCTCGAGCGCGTGCGCCTGCTCGGCGTGCGCGGTCGGGATGACGTAGCGCTCGTTGTACTTCGCGATCGCCAGCAGCCGGAACATCTCGTACATGTCCTCGCCCGCCATTCCCACCGCAGCGGGGATCTCGTCGTTGGGATCCCGGCCGAGGTTGATGTCGCGCATGTAGGAACGCATCGCCGCCATCTTGCGCAGCACGTTCACGATCGGCACGGTGTCGCCGGCGGTGAACAGGTTCGCGAGGTACTCGACCGGGATCCGCAACGCCTCGATCGCACCGAAGAGGTTGCCGTGATCCTCGGCGTCGTGACCGGTCTCCTTGACCACGTCGACTACCGGCGACAGCGGTGGGATGTACCAGACCATCGGCATGGTGCGGTACTCCGGATGCAGCGGCAGCGCGACCTCGTAGTCCAGGATCAGCCGCTTCACGGGGGAGCGGCGAGCCGCCTCGATCCAGTCCTCCGGAATGCCGGCCGACCGGGCCGCCTGCTGCACCTGCGGATCCTCGGGATCGAGGAACACCGAGCGCTGCGACTCGTAGAGGTCGTGCTCGTTCTCGACCGCGGCCGCCTCGAGCACCTTGTCGGCGTCGTACAGCATCAGGCCGATATAGCGCAGCCGCCCGACGCAGGTCTCCGAGCACACGGTCGGGATGCCGACTTCGATGCGCGGGTAGCAGAAGGTGCACTTCTCGGCCTTGCCGGTCTTGTGGTTGAAGTAGACCTTCTTGTACGGGCAGCCCGAGATGCACATGCGCCACCCGCGGCACTGGTCCTGGTCGACCAGCACGATGCCGTCCTCGCTGCGCTTGTAGATCGCGCCCGAGGGACAGGACGCCGCACACGACGGGTTGAGGCAGTGCTCGCAGATCCGCGGCAGGTAGAACATGAAGGTCTGCTCGAACTCGAGTTTCACCTTGTCCTCGATGCCCTTGAGCATCGGGTCGTTGATCGCGTGCTCCTGCGAACCGCCCAGGTCGTCGTCCCAGTTGGCCGACCACTCGACGTTCATCTGCTTGCCGGAGATCAGCGAGTACGGCCGCGCGACCGGGAAGTTCTTCTGCGCGGGCGCGTTCAGCAGCGTCTCGTAGTCGTAGGTCCAGGGCTCGTAGTAGTCCTGGATGCTCGGCATCTTGGGGTTGCTGAAGATGCTCGCGAGCTTCTGGAAGCGGCCACCCGCCTTGAGCTGCAGCCGGCCCTTCTTGTCGCGGATCCACCCGCCCTTCCAGGTCTCCTGGTCCTCATAGGTACGCGGATAGCCGAGTCCGGGCCGCGTCTCGACATTGTTGAACCAGACATACTCGGTGCCGGCCCGGTTGGTCCATGCCTGCTTGCACGTGACAGAGCAGGTATGGCAACCGATGCACTTGTCGAGGTTCATGACCATGGCCATCTGTGCCATGACTCGCATAGTTCTCGTCTCCTCTATCTGTTCTCGGTTGCCTAGTAGGACACCGGTGCGGTGCGCTTGCGGATCATCGTGACCTCGTCGCGGTTGTTACCGGTCGGGCCGATGTAGTTGAAGAAGTACGCGAACTGCGCGTAGCCGCCGATGATGTGGCTCGGCTTGAGCATGATCCTCGTGAGGCTGTTGTGGATTCCGCCGCGCTTCTGGTCGGTCTCGGTCAGCGGGACGTCGATGAGCCGGTCCTGAGCGTGGTGCATATAGACCGTGCCCTCGGGCATCCGGTGGCTGACGATCGCGCGGCAGGCGACGACGCCGTTGCGGTTGATCATCTCCACCCAGTCGTTGTCCTTGATGCCGACCTTCGCGGCATCCTTGTCCGACATCCACACCGACTGGCCGCCGCGCGACAGCGAGAGCATGAACAGGTTGTCCTGGTACTCGCTGTGGATCGACCACTTGTTGTGCGGGGTCAGATAGCGCACCGAGACGCCGAGCTCGCTCTGTTCACCGACCGGGCGCTCGCCGAAGAGGCGGGTCATGTCCAGCGGCGGTCGGTAGGTCGGCAACGCCTCGCCCATCTCCAGCATCCAGTCGTGGTCCAGGTAGAAGTGCTGGCGACCGGTGAGCGTGTGGAACGGCTTGGAGCGTTCGATGTTGATGGTGAACGGGCTGTAGCGACGTCCGCCGGACTCGCTGCCAGACCACTCCGGAGAGGTGATGACCGGCACCGGAGCGGCCTGGGTGTCGGCGAAGGTGATCTGCTTCCCCTCGTGCTCGGCCGACAGGTCGTGCAGCTGGGTGCCGGTGCGCTCCTCGAGGAACTTGAACCCCTGCGTGGCGAGGTGCCCGTTGCTGACGCCCGAGAAGTGCATGATCGCGTCGGCGACCTGGATGTCGGTCTCGAGCTTCGGCTGGCCGTCGCCCGCGCCGCCGCGCACCACGCCGTTGCGCTGGCGCAACAGGTCGACCTCGCGGCGCACCTCGTACTTCACGCCCTTGGTGAGCATGCCGACCTTCTCCATGAGGGGGCCGACCGCCGTCATCTTCTCGTAGATGGCCGTGTAGTCACGCTCGACCTCGGCGATCACCGGCAGCGTCTTGCCCGGCACCGGCTCGGTCTCACCCGCGCGCCAGTCGAGCACGCGGCCGTGGACGGTGGCCATCGCCTCCGGGGTGTCGTGCCACAGCGGCTTCGCCACGACGTCCTTGCGGGTGCCCAGGTGGTCGACCGCCAGCTCGGAGAACCGCTTGGCGATGAGCTTCCAGGTCTCCCAGTCGTTCTTGGCCTGCCATGGCGGCGCGATCGCCGGGTTGAAGGAGTGCACGAAGGGGTGCATGTCGGTGGTCGACAGGTCGTACTTCTCGTACCAGGTGGCGGCCGGTAGGACGACGTCCGACAGCAGCGTCGAGCTGGTCATCCGGAAGTCGAGGGTCACCAGCAGGTCGAGCTTGCCCTCGGGGGCGCGCTCGGGCCAGACGACCCCCTGCGGGCGGAGCTCCTCCGCGGCCTCGGTGGCCTTGACCGCGTTGTCGGTGCCGAGCAGGTGCTTGAGGAAGTACTCGTTGCCCTTGGCTGACGAGCCGAAGAGGTTCGAGCGCCACAGCGACAGGATTCGCGGGTGGTTCTCGGGGTTCTCCGGGTCCTCGACCGCGAAGGTCATCCGGCCGGCATCCAGCTCGCGGGCGACGTACTCGCCGGCCGGGAGGCCCGCCTCGGCCGCCTCGTCGGCGACCTGCAGGCTGCTGCGGTCGAACTGCGGGTAGGACGGCGTCCAGCCCAGGCGAACGGACTGCGCGAGAAGATCCATCGTGGTGCGGCCGGCGAACGCGCCGGTCGTGCCGTTGGCCTCGTCGGCGCTGAAGGTGTCGTAGCGGTACTGCGAGGTGTTCACATACCAGTACGCCGTCTGGTTCATGTGCCGCGGCGGACGAACCCAGTCGAGGGCGAAGGCGAGGTGCTGGAAGCCCATGATCGGGCGGACCTTCTCCTGCCCGACGTAGTGTGCCCATCCGCCGCCGTTGCGGCCCTGGCAGCCGGTGATCGTCGTGAGCACGAGCATCGTGCGGTAGAGCTGATCGGAGTGGTACCAGTGGTTGGTGCCCGCGCCCATCAGGATCATGCCGCGGCCGTTGGTGTCGAGCGCGTTCTGCGCCCACTCGCGCGCCAGTCGGATGATCTGCTCCGGCGGGACGTCGCTCATCTCCGAGGCCCACGCCGGGGTGGCCGGCACGCTCGGGTCGCCATAGCCCTGCGGCCAGGTGCCCGGCAGGCCCGCGCGCTCGACGCCGTAGTGCGCGAGCATCAGGTCGAGCACAGTGGTGACGACCTGGTCGCCGACTCGCCGGACCGGGACGCCGCGGCGTTCGGTGCTCATCGCGCCGCCGGGGTTGTCGAAGCGGGGGAGCTCGACCTCGACGGCCTGCTCGCCGTCCCCGTAGAGGGTCAGCATCGGCTCGATGTCACCCAGGTCGAGGTTCCAGCGGCCAGCGCCCTCATCGCCGTAGCGGTGGCCCACAGACCCGTTGGGGATGGCGACTTCGCCGGTGGCGCCGTCCAGCACGGCCGGCTTCCACATCGCGTTCTCGCTGCCCTGCTCGGGATGGCCATCGATGTCACCGGCGACCAAGAACTTGCCCGGGCGCCATCCACCGTCCGCGGCCTCTTCGAGCGCGACGAGGTAGGGCAGGTCGGTGAAGCGCTGGTTGTAGTCAGTGAAGAACTCGTGCTGGTTGTCGACGAAGAATTCCTTGAGGACGACGTGACCCATGCCCATCGCGAGCGCGCCGTCCGTTCCGGGAGCGGAGGCGACCCACTCGTCGGCGAACTTGACGTTCTCGGCGTAGTCGGGGGCGACGGCGATGACCTTCTGGCCGCGGTAGCGGGCCTCGGTCATCCAGTGCGCGTCGGGGGTTCTGGTCAGCGGGACGTTGGAGCCCCACATGATCAGGTACCCGGCGTCCCACCAGTCACCAGACTCCGGGACGTCGGTCTGGTCGCCGAACATCTGCGGCGAGGCGGGTGGGAGGTCGGCGTACCAGTCGTAGAACGACAGCATCGGCGCGCCGATGAGCTCGTTGAACCGGGCGCCGCTGGCGTAGGAGACCGGCGACATCGCCGGGATCGGCGAGAAGCCGGCAATCCGGTCCGGGCCGTAGCGCTTGACGGTGTAGACGTAAGCGGCGGCGACCATGTCGACCACCTCGTCCCAGGTCGAGCGGACAAGGCCGCCCTTGCCGCGGGCGGCCTTGTAGGCCCGCGCCTTCTGCTCGTCCTGCACGATCGAGGCCCACGCGACCACGGGGTCGCGGTACTGCTGGCGTGCCTGACGGAACATCTCCAGGAGCGTGCCGCGCACGTACGGGTAGCGCACCCGCGTGGGGGAGTAGGTGTACCAGGAGAACGCTGCGCCGCGGGGGCAGCCGCGGGGCTCGTACTCCGGCTTATCGGCGCCGGCCGACGGGTAGTCGGTCTGCTGCGCCTCCCAGGTGATGATGCCGTCCTTGACGTAGACCTTCCACGAGCACGAGCCCGTGCAGTTCACGCCGTGGGTCGAGCGCACGACCTTGTCGTGGCTCCACCGGTCGCGGTAGAAGGCATCGCCCTCACGGCCGCCGACGTGGTGCAGGGAGCGCTTGTCGGAGGACACCTCCGCCTTCGTGAAGAACCGGCGGGTTCCGACGAGCGCCTCGCTCAGCGGGCCGTCAATCTGGGTCTGGGTCATCTACGACTCCTTCGACTCGTGACCGGGTAGCTCTTGGTTGTAGAGATGTGCGATGCAGACATCCCCATCGGCGAACGGCAGCAGCTCGACATCGGTGCGCGGCTCGCCGAGCTGCTGCATGGTGCCGCGGATCAGGCCGCGATGGATGCCGCAGACGACCTCGATGTTCTCGCGGGCCAGCTCGCGGATGGGGCAGTGCGTAATGCGGATCTCGGCCTTCCCGCCGTCCCCGTTGGCGGTGATCGCCGAGGTGTAACCCCAGTAGTTCAGGACGTCGGTGAGCCCGCCGATCTTGCTGATCCACTCGCCGGGGGTCTTGGCGGGCGCGTCGGTGCCGGACGCCGGAACGTGCTGGTGCGCCCACGACTCACCGGCCTCATCGGGAGTCATCGGCCGGCTTCCGGGCTCGGGGCGGACCATCCGGGCCAGCAGCTCGGTGAGCAGCCCCATCGGGTGGATCTCGCCCTGCGCGGGACTCTCGGGGGCAGGGGGTGCGAGGAGATACATCTTGCGCGGCCGCCCCACGCCGCGCCGCTCGTCACGTGCGACGAGAACACCCGCTGCGACCAGCCGGTTGAGGTGGAAACGCGCGGTGGAGGTGTGCAGGCCGAGTAGGCCGGCGAACTCGGACGCCGTGAGCGCGCGGTCGGGCTGGCTGGAGAGCTCATCGACGATGCGTCGCCGCACACCGGAGTCGAGCAGGTATTCGTCCATGCTCACCTCCAGGCGCGCGGCCTTCGCCGGTGTCATCAGCCCTTCCGGGCTACTCGTGAGGGTAGTCACGTCGTCGCTGTTGCCGCCTCGGCTTGAGCGGCGTCGTGGCGCTGCTTGGTCTTGCGCACGGCCGTGAGCGTGAGCAGCAGGGTGAGTGCGGCGGTTCCTGCGAGCAGCCACAGACCGATCGCGTACGAGTCGGTCATGCCATAGATCTGGGCCATGAGCAGCGGCGGGACGAACCCGCCCAGACCGCCTGCGGCGCCGACGATTCCGGTCACGCCGCCGACCCGGGCCGGATCGGTGGTCTGGGCGATGAGCGCGAAGGTCGCGCCGGAACCGGCGCCGAGTGCGGCGGCCATCACGAGGAAGGCGACGGTCCCGATTCCATCGAGCGGCGGATTGCCCGCGGCGATCGCTGCGCAGACCGCGGTGGTCGCGAAGACGCCTGCGAGAACGGGAATCGCCCCGAACTTGTCGGAGAGCCAGCCGCCGACGGGCCGCATCACGACGGCAACCACGACGAAGCCGGCCATCCGGTTGGCGGCGTCCGCCGGCTCCAGACCGTACGCATTGCGGAGGTACGCCGGTAGGTAGACGGAGAAGGCGACATAGCCACCGAACGCCACTGCGTAAAGGATCCCGGCCTGCCAGGTGATCGGCAGCTTGGAGTTCGCGGCGAGGCGCGCGCCCAGCGACTGCGTCGGAACGACACGCCCCGGCGCATCGCGCATGATCAGCCAGGCGAGGACGGCGTACACCGCGAGGACGGCGGCGCAGATGAGGAAGGGCGCGGTCGGACCCATGTCATTCCACAGGCTGACCGTCGTCAGTGCGCTGATTGCGGTTCCGCCCATGCCGGCGCCGAAGATGCCGACCGCGAGGCCGCGCTTGGCCGGCGGGAACCAGGCGTTGACGAACGGGACGCCGATGGCGAACGCCGTACCGGCGATGCCGAGGAAGAACCCGAGGATGAGGAGGGCTGCGTAGGAGTTCTGCGCCCAGAAGCCGATCAGCAAGGTTGGGATGATCGTGAGGCCGGTGATGATCGGGAACATCACCCGGCCGCCGTACTTGTCGGTCAGTGCGCCGACGATGATGCGGCCGAGGGAGCCGACGACGACCGGCACGGCGACCATAAGCGCGACGTCGCCTTCGGTCAGCTCGCCGAGATGGCCGTTCTGTCGAAACAGCGGGCCGAGCGGGCTGATGAGTGCCCAAGCCCAGAAGTTGACGGCGAACCCGATGGTCGCCATGACCAGCTGCACCCAGGGATTGCCTGGCTTGTCAGCAGCCGGGCCCGGCTGGCTAGCTGCGAGTGGCTTGCTGTCGCCGGAGCGTACGTCCATGAGCTGAACCCTCATCATTCAAATACGCGGATTTGACTCAAATAAACTACCGCGAGTCGGTATCGCTTCGGTAGGGGCACCCGCCCGCGGGATTACCGCAGACGGTTGTGTAGCGCCATGATTGGTGTCACCATGGCGTCATGGATATTGACGGCTATGTCAAGAAAATTCGGGAGAGTCTCGACGGCGCGCTAGCGTTAGCGGATTCCGACACCCGAGAAGTGGCGTCACGTGTGGTGTCATCGTTGGAGCCATCGCTACGCCTCGTCCTCGTCGAGGCCATCGTGGATGCGGTAAATGAGTTGGATGTCCAACTTCTGACGACCGATGTGACGGTGACACTCCAGCGCGGCAACCCGTCGTTCGCGGTCGACGAGCGCGGGATCACGGCCGAACAGCTCGCGTCCTTCGCCCACGGTGACGAGGAGGCCGAGATCCTCGACGAGGAGGACGAAGAGTACGGCGACGACGAGCTCGTGCGCTTCTCGCTGCGGATTCCCCGGTGGGCCAAGGACAAGATCGACGATCGCGCCGACCGCGAGGGCGTGTCGACGAACGCGTACTTGAGCGAGCTGATCGTCGGACACGTTGCCCGGCGCCGCGGACGCCGAGACGCTGGCCAAGGCGGCCGCGGATTTGGCCCCGGTGGCCAGGGCTTTGGCCCCGGCGGTCGTGGTGGGCCGGAATCCCGGCCCGGGGATCGCGGCGGACCGGGGTTCGGTGGCCCGGCGTTCGGTGGCCAGGGCTTCGGTCCGTTCGGTCCGGGATTCCTCAACCCGGACGTGATCGGCGAGCTCGGCCGGATGTTTGCCGACACCTTCGGCGATGCTGGGCGGGACGGTCGCGGCCCTCGGCATGGCGGCCGCAACGGGCGTCGTGGCCCCGGCGGTCGAGGTCGGCAGGATCGCGACGGTCGGCGGGACGATCGAGGCGGTCGGCAGGACGACCCGCCCGCCGGCGAGCCGCCGCAGGACGATCCCAGCCCCACCGACTAGAACTTGCTAGGGGTGACGCGGGCTCACGCTCGCTCCACTCGGCGCCCGTAGACTTCCGCCCATGGGAATGCTGTGCGCCGTGGTCTTCAACCGCAGTGGCCAGCTGTACTACTACGACCCCGACGGGCACGACGTCGCGGTGGGCGACTACGTGCTGGTCCCGGTAGGTGATCAGCCTGAAATGGCCGAGGTCGTCTGGGCCGCCGAGTGGGTCGGCGACGACACCAGCGGGTTCGCGAAGGTGGTTGGCAAGGCCACCGAAGCGGATGCCAAGCGCTCGGCCGTCGTCCGCCGGCTCAAGGCGCGCGCGAGGGTCGCTGCGCGGCGCCTCGTGCGCGATCACGACCTGCCGATGAAGGTCGTCGGCGTCGAGGTTGCACTCTCCTCGGACGGCGAGTCCGCCGCCGCCACGACGATCTACTTCTCCGCTCCGCATCGGGTGGACTTCCGTGCCCTGGTCCGCGACCTGGGCGCGACTCTCGGATGCCGCATCGATCTGCGGCAGGTCTCGGCGCGCGACGAGCTCAAGCTCCAAGGCTCGATCGGGTCGTGTGGCCGCGACACCTGCTGCTCCACCTTTTTGAAGGACTTCGAGCCGGTGACGCTGCGCATGGTGCGCGACCAGGACCTGCCGATGAACCCGATGCGGATCTCGGGCGCCTGCGGCCGGCTGATGTGCTGCCTGAAGTACGAACACCCGCTGTACCAGGACTTCCGTCGTCGAGCACCCGGTCAAGGGGCGTGCGTCGAGACCGAGCAGGGCAGTGGTCGGGTCGTCGGCCACAGTGTTCCCGAGGACGCCGTCGTCGTCCGCCTCGATGCCGACGGTGCACGGGTCGTGTGCCCGGTCTCCGACGTCTGCTCCGCACGTCAGGCCTACAACACCCGCCCGAAGCGTTAGTCCCATCCGCTCCCGCGGTCGTCGAGCGAGCCGCCCTCACGGTCGTCGAGCGAGCGACGAAGGAGCGACGCCGAGACGCGGTGCGGCGAGCGACCTGCTTCCCCACGGTCCTCGAGCGAGCGACGAAGGAGCGACGCCGAGACGCGGTGCGGCGAGCGACCTGCTCCCCACGGTCCTCGAGCGAGCGACGAAGGAGCGGCGCCGAGACGAGCGCCACGTCCCGTACTCCGATCGAGCGCATGCCAGTCGATGTGGCACGAGCTGTGCTACACAATTGCCCGCTCGATACGGGACCGTTGATGCCCCTGCGTGGTGTTGGCTACAAGGACGTATACTCATTGCTCGCACCACCCGCCGCCTTAGCTCAGTCGGCAGAGCGATTCACTCGTAATGAATAGGTCTGGGGTTCGATTCCCCAAGGCGGCTCCACACGAAACACCAGGTCAGCCCGCATCTTCGCCAGAAGGTGCGGGCTTCTCTTTGCCCGCATGCCGACACCCGCAGCCGGGTTCTGTGCCCCCGTGGTGCCCCCGGACAGCCGCTTTCGAGTCCCAGACACCTCGAGCCGCGCGGCGGGAGGTGTTCGAGTCGCCTCACTCCGGAGCCCCTGGGCCTCGGAGTATGTGCCGACTCCAGAAGACGTCGTCGGCCCAGGTGTCGGGCACGCCCATCCCGGCCAGGTTCATCGCGGGGCGCGGGCTGACTAGGTCGTGGAGTCGTTGTGCCCATCTGCTCCGTGGCGACACTGAGTCGAGTACTGATTGAAGCGATACGAGCACGGGGTACAGGCGCTTCATCGACCGTTCGGGTAGCGCGCTCTCACTCGCCAGCCAGGAGACCGTCGGCGAACTCGGGATCATCGGGTAGACGCCAAGGCCGACGTTCCACAACCGGCCGTGGTGGGCGCAGACGTTTCTGACTCGCACGTAGGTCTGCAGCCAGGATTCCAGGATCGGCGCAGTTAGCCCGATGCTAGTGGCGATCGTGGTTCGGTCGGCGCGTCGTTTCAGGTTCCGGTACGTGTTGGACAGCTGACCAATCGTGAGGGTCTCAACCATGAGCCAGGACGGTGGTAGTTCTGGGGATCGGTAGGTCGTTAGGTAGTGCTCAAGGGCCGAGCGGTGGACTAGTGAGTCCTCGCCAGCATCCGGAGCACCGCTCAGACGGCCGTCGCAGATATCCCGGACGATCTTCAGCAGCCCGGAATGCTTGCCGCGGTTCTTGAAGTGTTCAGCGTCCAGGTACCAGTGCGAATTGTCGTAGGCCGTCGACATGTGATCGGTGAGTGCTGCGCGCACTGCAACTTCGATGCGCTCGAGAGCATCGAGAACCACCAGTCGTAGCGCGCGGTCGAAGACGTATAGATCCAGCACATCGTCGAACTGAGTGCTCTCGTCGAACACATGGTCGCTACGGCCTTGCTGGAAGGGAATCGTGTACGGGGACAGTCGGTAGTAGCCGATATGCCGTAGGTACCGCGCGGCACGCGGACGATCCGGGATCTGCAGGCCGCGATCGGCCATCCGATCGACAAGGCTGTCGAGGTCCAGAGGGGGCTTATCGTAGGTCAGAGCGCCGCGAGGGCGCGGCGATTGATTCTTGTGCGGCCGGGCCATGCGTACTCCTCCCGGCGACGGCAGAAAAAATCCCCCAAGTGCGCATCGTGGAGAGGCGTGGGGGATGTAGTGACGAAAGTCTAACACGAGAACGGGACCGAAAACGAGATCCGACGGACTTGCTCATGAGGATTCCTCTCCAGCGACGCCGTTGCTCAATTGGCTGCTGATCGACACGGCTCGTGCGGCCTTCCACAGGTTTTCGTCGATGAGGTGGCCGTAGAGATCCATCGTCATCGTCGCCGATGCGTGCCCGAGCACGCGCTGTACGACCTTCGGATCGGCGCCGGCGCCGAGCCAGATCGAGGCGCAGGTGTGCCGCAGGTCGTGAGGCCGCAGCCCTTGGTGCCCGAGACGCTTGAGAGTCCCAGTCCGGTCGACCTTTCGCTTCCAGTTCGACTCGCTCAGCGTTCCGGTCAGGTAAATGAGTGGCCCAAGGGCCTTCAGTCGTCGACCGATGCGAGACTGCCTACTTCGCCCATATGAGATCAAGGCGGCTCGCTTCGCTCGCCGACCCGGCTGCGGGCGGCGCTGGCGCGCCGTCCTCGCCGGACCGTGTGTTACCACCAGGTCGCGATAACGCTTGCGCTGAGACCATTGGCGCCAGACTCGACCGGAAGATCGACCCTGTCAGGCGGTCCCACGCCGCCGGAGGCTGGGGGCGTGGGATTGACCGCGCTGAACCCCGCAGCTGACAAGGCTGCCGTGCGGATTCCGTGGCGGTCGGCCTTCGGTACCTGAACGCCGCAGCGCTCCTCGATCATCTGGAAGGCGCGGTCGAACGCTATCCGTCGCTGTTCGACCGTCTCGAACTCCACAGTGAGGACAGCAAGCTCGCTGTCGGTGGGTTGAGCCCCGAGGGGGAAGTCGTGCTGGTCGACGACTCGCTTCAGCGCCTCAAGTGCTGGCCCAGAGCCAGCGGGCTTTTTCGGCGCCACCGGATTGCCCTCGACCACGTTCGTGTACGCCGCGCGAAGAGCGACAGAGAACTGGTCAGCTAGTACGGGCGCGACTCGCGAGAGTACGTTTAGCTCGGCAGACTCACCTGTCATCGGCGCCACGGGGCCCCGTGCCCGCCCTAGGACACGGAAACTCTCCCCGCTGAACAGAACCGTCCTCGGTTCGACCCAGTAGCTCGATGCAGACGTCGCTGCCTCTATGTAAAGGTCGGAAGACCCTTGCATCAAGTCGCTACCCGGCTTGAGGAGCGTCTCGTGAACCAAATAGCCGACACCATGCACTTGAAGAACCCGGAAATTGAGTACCAACGCTCGTACTGGAACCGAGTCCCCAAGTAGCCGGACCAGAAAGTCCACGGTGTCGACGAACGTCGCGGGATCATCACCGAGGAGTGTCTGCATCGTTCGGTTATCCTGAACCATTCCACGGATGCTTTCAGCGATGAGGCGGAGTCGATAGTTGTTGCTCGCTTCGAGACGAACATCCGCATCGAATAGCTCTCCCCTGAAGATCCGAGTCAGCGGTATCAGCAGTCCCTCCTGCGCAAGATCCTCAAGCATGCGCGCAAGCTCGTCGATTGATGAGACTGGGTCTCGCCGACTCGCGGGCCTCAACGACAGAACCTGACCGTTCGAGAGCTCGCGCCATAGCTCGCGGAAATGACTCTGCGCTACCGCGCGGCGCGTGATTTGCGCCGACTCGCTGCCAGCTGTCCCTGATTTCACGCCGCCCGAGAGTTGAGCGCCCCCGAACCCAACTCGCGCGCCAAACTCGCCCGACGCATCGTTCGAGTTGCTTAATTCGTTAACGACAGTCTCAGTGAGGCCCGGCTTGATCGACGTTAGGAGGCTTACCACGCTCGTGTCGTCCAAGTAGACGAACTCCCGGAGTTCATCTGGTAGATCCTGGCGGTTATCCCGATCATCGGTGGTCATCGATTTCTGACCGCCTTCTCTGCTCGAACCCTCTCGAACCCTCCGATCAGGTCCTCCTCAGAGACCTCGTCGCGTTCCTCGGCCGCCGCCAAGAAGCCGCCTTCACGCCATATGCCCGATAACTCCGCGGGCGACCAACCTTCAGTCATGTGCGCAAGGTAATCGAGTGGCATGATCCCGACCTGCCTGAGTCTGCTGCCAGCTGCGAGAAGGATCTCCCTGCGCTGGGGCTCCGACGGAAGCGAAAATACGATCTCCCAGTCAAACCGGCCGATCCGCCGGATTGCCGGGTCCAGCGCCTCGGGGTTATTGGTCGCGGCGAGAACGGTGATCGCGCTTGAGTCCGAGAATCCACTCATTAGGTTGAGAAGTTGAGTGACGATTCGTCGCGACTCCTCGTGCGATTCGCTGGATCGCGCCAAGGCAATCGCGTCGAACTCGTCAAAGTAGATGATCGACGGCCCGTCTGCCTGAGCCTCAGCGAAGAGATCGGTCAAGAACTGTTGACTCTCGCCATACCACTTCCGAAAGACCTGCGATCCAGTGACTTCGAAGAACCGACAGCCTGCCTCGTTAGCGATAATGCGCGCTAGGAAGGTCTTCCCGGTCCCGGGTGGCCCGCTCAGAAGAACCCCGCGGGGCGGGCTCACGCCGATCGTCGATAGGAACCGATGCCCTTGTTGGATGATCTCAATTAGGTCGCGCGCCCGGGCGATCACGCTAGGGTTTCCCGCGAAGTCGGCAAGCGACAAGCTTTCGGCGGCCGTGGGGTCCGGGCCGGCCGAAGCGCTGCTGCCCGGCGCTGAGGTGGCGCCATCTGAAAGCACCTCAACGGAGTCGCCATGAATCAGCACCGTGCTGCCCACGGTCGTCTTCGCAGGATCGACGTTGACGACTCCCTGCGTTGGATCGCGCTGAATCACTGCTCGAGTGCCGAAGACTTCGCGCACTAAGGCGACGGTAGGGGCAGCGGGCGGCGTCCAGAGTACGTCTGGCGCCGGGCGTACTCGGGCGTCATTCACCAAGACCACGTCACCCACCTTGACGTCATCCGAACCGGCCAGGCCAGAAATGCCTAGGAACTCGCCGTTTCGTAGTTCGATGAAGAACTCGGAAGCCTCTGTCGACACGTGCGCCACGCGGCCGACCACCCCGTGCTCTATCTGTGTCTCCGACATGCAGACAGATCGTAATCAGTCGCACCGACGGGTTCGTTAAGGCTGGACCGCGCTTGTGCGGATCGTGACCGTGACGCAGGCGGCTCTGGTGGCGATGTGGTGCCCCCGTGGTGCCCCCGGAGGTCCGTCAACAGCCGTCAATCAACCCGGTTGAACGCGCCCAGATCCCGCACCACGTAAGGGATCTCCGGCGCAGCCTGCGACGCCAATCTGACTCGTAATGAATAGGTCTGGGGTTCGATTCCCCAAGGCGGCTCCGTACGCACGCGATCTGGGTTGGTTGGTACCGGCTATCTCGCGAATAGGCCGTGCTAACCAACCGCAGAATGCAACTCGCCCCGCGCGGCGATCTACGTCCGGTCGGCGCGTCCCTAGTCCGCTGCCATCCGCAGAGCGTTAGCCCAGAGGCGCGCAGCGCTTGGACCGCTTCGTCCTCGTCGTAGGGCTTGCCGTGAATGAACCAGAGGTGGGTCATGAACTCGACCATTCCTCCGAGCATCGACGCGGTCGACTGGGGCTCAAGCGACGGATCTGCGAGGCCTGCTCGCTGAGGGTGGCGATGCCGGCTGCGTTACGGCGGATGTACGGCGCTCTGATGCGCAGCTTGATGCGGCGGAGGAGCTCGGTCTCCAGCGTCATCGGGCAAGATCCGTAAGCCCGAGCTCGAGCAGACTGCCCGAGACATGATCGGGCGTGCGTAACGGCGGCGAGGTGAGACCCGGTATATGTCGGCAAACTACCGCCAATCCGAAGTGGGACGTCTGACTCGCGATGAATAGGACTGCCCCCTTCCCGTTGTTGTGTGGCACTTTCGGGCGTCATTGCCCGAAAGTGCCACACAACAACGGGTGCTTGCCAGCGGACCGACGCCGCGAGACGCGAGTGCGCTGACGCGGCAAGGCACGAGCGCGCCGTTACTGCAGCTCAGTTGCCGCCGGCCTTCTCCGGGCCGGGCTGCGGGACGGGCAGGGGCCGCTTCGGATCGATCGTCGACTTCACGTCGAAGAACTCGGCCACGTGCGGCAGGTACCCGTCGAGCACCGCCTGGATGGTCAGCCCGTCGATGTTGATCCGCGCTCCGCGGACGTTCGTCCCAGCGATCTGCACCCACGCCATGTCGTGCGCCCGGACGTTGAACCAGTACCGGTACCCCTTGTCGTGGAAGTACGAGTACTTGGCATTGCCGTCGTCGTACGGCGCATCGCCACCGACGTCCACGCCGAAAGCGTAGATCCAGATCGGCGTCTCGCCGATGATCGGCGTGACCTCCTGCTCCCAGTACTTGTAGTCGGTGGTCAGCCAGCTCATGTCGACCTTGCCGGCATTCAGATGCCCCCACGTGTGATACGCGAAGTGCCAGCCGTTCGCCTTGATCGCGTCGGCCACGACCTTGGCATCGGCGATCGCCTGCTGCGTCTCCGGTGTATCGCCGTACGACTGGATGCTGCTGCGGTAGCCGAACAGCCCGTTATAGCCGGTCATCGCGATCGTGCCCTTGTCGCCGCGGTAGGAGAAGTCTGGGTGCTCGCGTACGAAGTCGTCGAGGATCGGGACGACGTCGTAGCTGCCCTGCGTGGTCACCCCATTGGCATCGGTGTAGTTGTTCTGCACACGGCCGTCCGCTGCCACGAACAGGTTGTCGGCGAACCCCTTGCCTGACATGTACTCGTAGTAGCTCATGTCGTCGAGGCTGAGGATGAACGGCTTCTTTCCCGGCGGGAGCATGATCGGCTGCGCGACCATCTGACCGTTCGCGTCCGGTGCGGCGATGCGCTCAGGGTGCACCAGCACCCAGCCGTTCGCGTAGATCTGCTGGAGCTGTGCCTTGAACTCATCCACCGTCACCATGTACTGGTTGAAGCCCGCGCCGTCCGGGGCGTTGAATGCCCGCTCCGGGTCGACGATCAAGGAGTGGTAGAAGATGTGCGGAATCTGGGTGTTGTCGGCCCACTGCACCGCGTTCGCCTTCGCCGACTCGATCTCGCCCAGCGCGGACTTCGCCTCCGCGCTCGACGCACCGGCGAGCGTGGCGATGGCAGCGTCGTAGTCGTACTGCGCTGCCTGGTGCTTCGCCTGCTCGATCACCGCCGAGTCGTTCGCGTCAGGTGAGTCGCCCTCGGACGACGAACCCGAGGCAGGGCCACTCGACGAGTCGTCGCCGGTGCAGCCGGCGAGTAGGCCGAGGGTGATGACCAGGAGCAGTGCCCACAGACTGCGCATGGTGGATGAGGCCTGATGCACAGTAGCTCTCGTTTCTTGCAGAGGTGAACGAGGTGACCGCGGTCAGCGGACCGGGGGCGACGGTCCCACCAAGGATAAGGGGACGTACTGGCGACACGTGCGCTGGACACCGCCGGCGTGGCCATTCGCCATAGGCTGACCTGCGAGAACGCCTAGCGGTGGAGCAGACGTCGTTCAAGGTGACCCCACAACGCGACGGAGTCCACCGTGCCCCAACGAACCACGACCCGCACCCCAGACCGAGCGTCACAGTCCTCGGCGACAGAACGAACGACGCAGAACGTGACCCGCGACCGGTGGATCGTAACCGTCGCCGCGGTCGTCTGGATTGCCGGAATGCTCTTCGGTACCGGGCTCATCGGCGGTGGTGTCTCCGCCCAAGGAGGTGGCCTGTTCAGCGACGAGGCCACGCTCATCGCCCCTGACGGGCCCGCCTTCTCGATCTGGAGCGTCATCTACGTCGGTCTCGCTGCCTATGTGATCTGGCAATGGCTGCCGGCATCCGAGGGTTCGCGCTGGACCGAGTCTTCTCGCATCCCCGCCGCGGTGTCGATCGCACTGAACGGTGTCTGGCTCTTCGTCGTGCAGGCTGACCTCGTCCTGGTCTCGGTGATCGTCATCCTCGGGATCGCGCTCAGCCTCGGCTGGTTGGTGCACAACGTCAGCGAGCATCCTCGTGAGTCACTGACGACTGACATCGTCATCGGGCTGACCTTCGGCTTCTACCTGGGCTGGGTCAGTGTCGCGACCTGCGCAAACGTCGCGTCGTACCTCGTCGGTATCGGAGTCCCTGCCGACACGGCGACCGCCGAGTGGATCACCGTGGGCGTGCTGGTCATGATCGTCGCCCTGGTGGCAGTCCTGCTCTACCGTGCCGTGCACCGCTCACTTCGCTTCGGCATCGCCGCGTCGGCCGTCTGGGGCGCGTCCTGGATCGCCGTCGGCAGGTTCACAGGTGACACCCGCTCGGACATCGTGGCCTATGCCGCCGTGGCGACGGCCCTGCTCATCGCACTTCTTGCGATCATGATGTTCCTGCGCCGCGAAGGGCGCCCGACCGGCACCGAGGCCTTCTAGCCCGACCGCCGCCCCTCAGCCGATCGGAGTTCAGCGAGACCGGCTGGCCTTGCTCGCGCAGTCGATGCAGGTCCGCGCCGCCGGGCGCGCCAGCAGCCGCTCGCGCGAGATCCGGCCTCCACAGCGCTCGCAGTCGCCGTAGGCGTCGTCGGCGAGCCGCAGCAAGGCGGCTTCCACGTCGGCTAGATGCGCCTTGGACGACGTGAGCAGCGAGCTCGTCTGCGAGCGCTCGAAAGCGATCGTCGACCCTTCAGGGTCGTGCTCGTCATCGGTCGAGGTGAGCCGGGTCGCGTCGACGATCGAGGTGAAGCTGCGATCCAGCGCAGCGATCAGCTCGATCGTGCGCCGGCGATCGTCGAGAAGCAACGCCTCGAGCTCAGCGTCGTCCGAAGCACTCATCGCGGTCGCCTCCCTGCTGCCGGATCCTCATCATGCACGGCCGCACAGACATTGCTGCGTACTCAGGGTTCGCAGTTGGCAGGCCCACCGGGCCGTGGCAGGCTCGGCCTACTAGGGCTGCTGCTGGAAATCCGGATCGAAGGCTGGTGTGGCGATGTCGCGTCGCGTGGGGTTCGCGCGCTGGCGTAGTGACGTGCCCAGCGGCGGCAACCGGTACGACGAGCAGCTCACCACCGGCCTTCGTGCGCTCGGGGTCGACCTCCGGGAGTACGCCGTGGCCGGCCCCTGGCCGACACCCGGCCGGGACGACCTCCGACGGTTCGAGGAGCTGCTCACCCACGAGCAGCACTGGCTGGTCGGCAACATCGTCGGCTCGGCCGCACCGGAGACGATCGGTGCCGCCGTCGAGGCGGGACGGCGGGTGACGATGCTCGTGCACTACTTCCCGGCCGACGACCCGAACCTCGACCCGGTTGACCGGCGCAGGCTCGCCACGGCCGAAGCGGACGCTGTGGCAGTCGCGAGCGACGTCGTCGCGACGAGTGCCTGGGCAGCCGCCGAGATCGCGAGACGGTATGGCCGAGGCGACGCGGTGGTGGCCGTCCCCGGCGTCGACCCGGCGCCTCTGTCGGACGGGTCGGTCCGCAGCGGCGGCCCAGCGCAGCTGCTGTGGCTCGGCCGGGGGTCGCGTGGCAAGGATCCATTGACGGTCATCGATGCGCTGTCTCAGGTGCGGGACCACGTCTGGACTGCACGACTGGTCGGGCCGGATGATGTCGACGAGGGCCTCAGCAGCCAGGTTCGCGACCGCATCGTCAGTCTGGGCCTGGCCGGTCGCGTCGACGTGCCCGGTCCGATGCAGGGCCGCGACCTCGAGGCCGTGTGGTCGCCGACCGACCTGCTGGTGCACAGCTCGCGCTCCGAGGTCTACGGGATGGTGGTCAGCGAGGCGCTGGCTCACGGCATCCCGTCGCTAGTCGCCGAAGGCACCGGTGCGGTCGAGGCGCAGCAGGGAGTCGGCGCGACCTTCCCGCCGGGGGACGCCGATGCGTTGGCCGCGGCGCTAGGTGAATGGCTGACCGATCGCGCGTTGCGCGACCGCTGGCGCGATGCAGCAGCAAGGCAGCGGGCGCAGGTGCCCACGTGGGCGCAGACCGCGAGCGCCGTCTTCCAGGTGCTCGAGCGGTAGGCGTCAGCCGGCGTCCTGGATCACCAGCGGGACTGCTCGGGGGCGAGGACGGCGAGCACTCGCTTCTCGACGACCTCGACCAGCGCGTACGCCGCCAGCGCAATCAGGGTGACCACCACGACGGTCGACCAGAGCGAGGTGTAGCGGCTCGTCGCGGCGCCCACCGCCATCATGTTGCCCAGGCCGGTGCCGGTCGCCAGCCACTCGGCGACGGTGGCGGCGAGCAGCGCCGTGGGAGCGGCGATCCGGGCTGAGGCGAAGAAGGCCGGCGCCATCGCCGGCAGGCGCCCGAGCAGCAGCACCCGTGAGGCAGGCGTGGCGTACGACGCGAACACGTCACGGACCTGCCCGGGAAGCTGCTCGAGCCCGTAGAGGCAGGAGACAAGGGTCGGGAAGAAGGTCATGATCGCGACCACCACGGCCGTACCGAACGCGCCGCGGCCCAACGCCGAGACCAGCAGCGGAGCGATGGCGATGATCGGCACGCACCGCAGCGCCACTGCCACCGGGGTCAGCGTGCGTCGTACCCGATTCGACAGCGAGAACGCCATCGCGAGCGCCAGTCCCATCAGCAAGCCCGCGAAGTAGCCGGGGATCGCCACCTCGGCGGTCTGTCGCGCCGCAGTGAGGATCTCCTCACGGTGCGTCGCGGCCTCGGGCGCGCTGACCAGCCACTCCCACACGTCCCAGGGCCGCTTGGCGAAGTAGGGGTTCAGCCCGAGGATCTCGAACAACGCGATCCACGCCCCGATGACGGTCGCGGCGGTCACGACGACTCCGCCGATGCCCTCCACCGCGCGTCGCCAGACGGGCTTGCGCGGGTCCGACCCTGGCGGGGTCAGCAGCACCACGGGCTGCTCGGGGGTCAGGCGGCGCGCGATCCACGAGACGATCAGGTAGCCGATCAGCGACACCAGGGAACTGAGCAGCATCAGCGCCCACAGCCCATCGGTGTCGAGGCTACGCAGCGCCAGAATCGACAGCACGCCGAGGCCACGCTCGGCGCCGGTGAACTCGCCGACGAGCGCGCCCAGGAACGCCGCCGGCACCGACGCCTGCAGGCCCGCCATCAGGTACGGCAGCGCGGCGCGGGCCCGCACGGTGACCAGCGTCGTCCACCGGCCGCGGCCATAAGAGGCCGTCAGGTCCAGCCAGGTGCGGGGTACGGCGCGCAGTCCCACCAGCAACGGCACGAGCGTCAGGTAGTAGACGGCGAGCGCGGCCAACGTGATCTGCGGGCCGTCGCCGAACCCGAACACCAGTCGCAGCAGCGGCCCGAGGGCGACCAGCGGAAGGCAGTAGACCACCAGCGCCAGCCGCAGCACCATCCGTTCGAGACCGGGCAGCAGCACGACCACCAAAGCGAGCGCGACCGCGGCCAGATTGCCCAGCAGGTAGCCGATCGCGGCCTCCCGCGTCGTGTACCCGAGTCCCCGGCCGTAGACGTCGGCGTTCTCCACGAGCTTGGCGACGACGCCGGACGGTGTCCCGATCAGGTGCCGGCCCGCGAGGAGGGTACGCCCCAGCAGTTCCCACAGCCCGACCACCAGCGCACCGGCGCCCACTGCGCGCGCGATCGACCTGAGACGGGGCGACGGACGTCGATCGGTGACCGGATCGCTGGTCGCCCCAGTGGCGACTGGCTCGCTCTGCAGGACCACGTGTCAGGCCTTGTCGTCGGCGTACTGGTCCACGCCCAGCAGCGCGCCCAGCTGGTCGACGTACGCGCCGAACTGCTCGCTGTGCAGATGCTCGGCACGCCGCGGCCGGTCGAGCTCGATCGGGATGTCGGCGATGATCGAGCCGGGTCGCGCCGACATCACCAGCACCCGGTCGGCGAGCAGCACCGCTTCGGAGATCGAGTGGGTCACCAACAGCGTGGTCGTGCTGGTGCCCGACCACAGCGGCGGAAGCTCGATGTTCAGCCGCCTACGGGTCAGCTCGTCCACCGCGCCGAACGGCTCGTCCAGCAGCAGCAGCCGGGGGCGGGTGATCAGGCAGCGCGCGATCGCGGCGCGCTGGCGCATCCCACCCGACAACTGCGCGGGCCGCGACTTCTCGAAACCCGCGAGGCCGATGGTCCGCAGCAGGTCGGTGATCCGGTCGTGGTCCACCGGCTGGCCGGCCAGCTTCTGAGCGAGTGCGATATTGCTGGCCGTCGTCCGCCAGGGCAGCAGCGAGGCGTCCTGAAAGGCGATCGCCAGTTCGCCGCGGCGGCGTACGGCGAGTGGGTCGTCGTCGCCGATGCGGACCGAGCCCGCGTCGTCCGGCTGCTCCAGTCCGGCGATGATCCGCAGGAGTGTGGACTTGCCGCAGCCGGACGGACCGACGAGCGCGGTGACCGATCCGGCGTCCAACGTCAGGTCGATCGGGTCCAGCACCGCGAGCGGACCCGACCGGGTGCGGAAGGTCTTGGCGACCTGCGCGCAGACCACCTCGGGTGCGGTCTGCGACTCGCTCGCGACGGTCACGCCGTCGGCCCGTCCTGGTACACCTCTTCGAGGACCGAGCGATCCCACAGATCTTCGGTCGCGTCGTCCAGCCCGAGCAGCTTGAACAGCTCGAGGTTCTCCTTGACCTGCTCGTCGGTGAACCAGCCGAATCCGTTCTGTTCGGTCACGTCCGAGTACATGATGTCGAGCTGGACCTCGGCCTGCTTCTGCTGAGTGGGCAGATCAAGACCGGCGTCCGGGTACGCCTCCACGGTGAGCTCGGCGGCGGCCTGCGGATCCTCCTTGTAGAGCTGCCAGCCCTGCGCATCGCCGCGCAGCAGACCGACGATCTGCTTGCGCGTGGCGTCGTCCTCGAGGCTGGAGCGCAGCACGGTGTACGTCTGGCTCATCGGGTTGTAGCCGAAGTCGGCCAGCAGCATCGAATGATGCGCGATGCCCTGGACGGCGAGCGCGACCGGCAGGTCGTTGTAGAAGCAGTAGAGGCCGTCGACCTGGCCGGCCGTCAGGACAGCGGGGTCGTACTGGCTGGGCACGAACTCGACGTCCTCCTCGCTCATGTCGTTCATCGTGAGGAAGGCCTCGAGGCCCGGCGTGTCGGTGCCGGCCACGCCGATCTTCTTGCCGACGAGGTCCTGCGGCTGAGTCAGTGGAGCGTCGCCGAGCGACAGGATCGTCACCGGGCTCTTCTGGTACTGCGCCCCGATGATCACCAGGTCGGCGCCCTCGGCATTGGAGCGGGCGACGCCGTCGGTTACCGAAATGTTCATCAGCGCCGAGCCGCTCACCGTGTTCGCATCACCCGCGACGTTCGGTCCGCCGGCGGCCAACTTGACGTCGAGGCCCTGCTCCTTGAACAGGCCGCGATCGACCGCGAGATAGGTGCCACCGAACTGGACGGTATGGGTCCAGGAGAGCTGGTAGACGACCTCGCCCGAACCGGAGCCCGAGCCGCCGGACGACGAGTCGCCGCCGCATCCAACGAGCCCGCCGAGCGTGGCGAGTCCGAGCCCGCCGAGCATGGTGCGGCGAGAGAAGACGGGCTGAACCATGGGACCTCCGAAAGGTAGTCTGCACCGATCCGGTCCTGTCTGGCTCAGGACGATACCTCACACCCTATGCCGTGGCTGGCCGCGACAGGTGATAGCACGCTGTCGATGAGCGCCGCAGGCGCGTAGAGACGACGCAGGCTAGGGATATCAGCGGGCCACCGTCCGCTTTCCCAGCGCGCCGGTTCACCACATCGTGCGGAAACGAGCGTCCTGCGACGTCTCCGTCCGCTACGCGGTCGTCGACGAGCGGATGCTCCCGTCAGCGATGTCCGGCTGTGCGAGGCTCAGCCTCCGGCAGTGGGGCCGCCGACCGACGGCACCGGCACCGGCCGCTTGGGGTCGATCGTCGAGGCCACGTCGAAGAACGCCGGGATCGGGCTCTTCTTGCCGTCGAGCACCCGCTGCATCGACAGGCCGTCGATGTTGATGCGTGCCTGACGGAAGTAGTTGGGCCCGTTCTGCACCCAGTACGGCGACGTCCCGTCGACATTGAAGAAGTACTGGAAGCCTTCCTGGTCGTGCAGGAAGGCGAACTTCGGATTGCCACTGGTGTACGGCGGCACGCCTGAGATGTCCGCGCCGTAGGGATAGATCAGGTAGGGCGTGTCACCGAGGATCGTGCGCACCTCGGCGTCCCACTTCTTCGAGTCCTCGGTGATCCATCCGGCCCCGGCGTTGGTCATGTTGATGTGCCCCCAGCTGTGGGAGGCGAACCGCCAGCCGTTGGCCTTGATCGCGTCGGCCACCACCTTGGCATCCTGCTGGGCTTTCGCGGTCTCCGGCGTCTGGCCGTACGACTCGACGCTGCTGCGGTAGCCCAGAACGCCGTTGTAGCCGGTGATGCCGAGCATTCCCTTGTCGCCCTGGTAGGAGAAGTCGGGATGCTGGCGGACGAACTCGTCAACGACGGGGACGACGTCGTACGCGCCTTCGGTGGTCTTCCCGGAAGCGTCGGTGTAGGTGTTCACCACCGTCCCGTCGTCCTTGACGGCAAGGTTCGTGGCGAAGCCCTTTCCGTCCATGTACTCGTAGTAGTTGACGTCATCGATACTGAGCACGAATGGCTTCTTGCCCGGCGGGAGCATGATCGGCAGCGGAGTCATGGTGCCGTCGGGACCAGGCGCGGCGATGTGCTCGGGGTGGATCAGCACCCAGCCGTTGTCGTAGATCTGCTGCAGCTGCTTGGTGAACTCGTCGAGCGTGACCATGTACTGGCTGAAGCCCACGCCCTGGCTGTCGTCGGTGAACGCGCGATCGGCGTCCACGATCAGCGAGTGATAGAAGATGTGCGGGATGGTCGTGTTGTCCGGCCACTGCACTGCCTTGGACTTCGCCTCCTGCACCTTCGCGAGCTCGGCCTTCGCCTCCTCGCTGTCCGATCCCGACAGCGTCTGGATCGCGGCGTCGTAGGCGTACTGGGCGGCTTGGACCTTCGCCTGCTCGATCAGCTGCTTGTCGGCGTTCGCCTCGGACGTGGCGGCCGCCTCCGAGCTCTGGGCGGCCTCATCCCCACCACCGGTGCAGGCAACGACGAGCGCGAAGATAGCGGTCAGCGCCGCGACGAGCATCAGCGGCCGTCGGCGCTCCTGAGTGATGGTGAACATCAGCGGTCTCCCTCGGGAAGTGCCAGGTCAACAGCAGGGGGCATCCGCGGTCCGACGCTACACCCGACGCCGCCGGTTTCAGTCCAGGCAGACCGTAGCGACCGACGCTCATTAGGTAACGATCGTCTTCCTCGTCGCCCGTCCGGATGCTCGCGTGCCTGCGTCTGCGCGATTCCGCGTCTGCGCGTACGCTCGCCAGCGCCCCCAGCCCCCACCCTGAGAGGCCCTGTCGATGTCGAACACCGAGTCCTCCGTAGAGCTCGATCTCTACCCGGTCGAGACGGTCCCCGACGTGCTCGTCCTCGAGCCGCGCGACGTACCGCTGGGCGGCCCTCGCGCCATGAACGTCCGCCGAACCCTGCCGCACAAGAACCGCTCCTTCGTCGGAGCCTGGTGCTTCCTCGATCACTACGGGCCGGACGACGTCGCGGCGACCGGCGGCATGGACGTCCCGCCGCATCCGCACACTGGCCTGCAGACAGTCAGCTGGCTGTTCGAGGGCGAGATCGAGCACAACGACTCCGGCGGCGTGCACGCGATTGTCCGGCCGGGCGAGATGAACCTGATGACCGGCGGCCGGGGGATTGCCCACTCGGAGGTGTCGACCCGCGAGACCTCGGTACTGCACGGGGTTCAGCTGTGGGTCGTGCTGCCGACGGCCGACCGCGATGCCGCGCGTGAGTTCCAGCATTACGAGACCCCGATCGTAAAGCTCGCGGACGGCGTCCGGGCCCGGGTGTTCATCGGAGAGCTGGCCGGCGAGTCGTCTCCGGTGAAGACCTTCACGCCGCTGCTGGGCGCCGAGCTGCACCTGGACGCCGGTGCGCGCTGGGAGGTACCGGTCGACGCCTCCTTCGAGCATGCGGTCCTGGTCGACCAGGGCTCGGTCCGGCTGAACAGCACCACCCTCGCCGCGTCGCACCTCGGCATCGTCGACTCCGGCCTGGAGCGCCTCGAGCTGGTCGCCGACGAGCCGGCCCGGTTGATCCTGCTCGGCGGGACGCCGTACACCGAGGAGGTCGTGATGTGGTGGAACTTCATCGCGCCGACCCATGAGGAGATCGAGCAGGCGCGTGAGGAGTGGCAGGAGCGCTCGGATCGTTTCGGCCACGTCGAGGGATACGAGGGGAAGCCGCAGTGGCTGCCCGCGCCGAACATGCCGAATGCGCGCCTGCGCCCCCGCGGCCGCACCCGCAAGCGCTGAACACCCGCGACTATGACCCACGGCGGCTCGACGGCGGACAGCCGGGGCGCTACTTCTTGGGGAGCAGGATGGTCTGGGTCTGGGGGTCTTTCCGACTAGTTTCTCTCCGCAGCGCAGCTCGGTCTCGACCACGATGGTCGTGGGCCTGCTGGCAACCGGTGAGAGTGTGTCCGGAGGTTCAGACACCGCGCAGATTGGGCTACGGTCGCACTCATGAGGATGCGACTACGACAGGTGGCCCTGGTCGCCGCCGACCTGGAGCCCGTCGAAGCCGAGATCACGGAGAAGCTGGGTCTCGAGCTGTGCTTTCGCGACCCGGGAGTCGGCGAGTTCGGACTGCACAACGCGCTGTTCCCGGTGGGGGACAAGTTTCTCGAGGTGGTCTCTCCGAACGAGGAGGGGACGACGGCCGGGCGGCTGCTCGACAAGCGCAACGGGGATGGCGGCTACATGGTGATCCTGCAGGTTGATGACCTCGCGGACTTCAGCGACCGGTTCGGCGAGCACGAGGTGCGCATCGTCTACACAGCGGAGGGCCCTGGGATCACCGGCATCCACCTCCATCCCCGTGACATCGGGGGCGCGATCCTGTCGGTTGACTCCACCGATGACTGGCAGGACTGGGGCTGGGCCGGCCCCGACTGGCGCGACAAGGTGAGTACGGAACTCGTCGCCGATCTCCTGGGGGTGACAATCCAGGCAGCAGACCCAGAGAGCATGGCCCGCCGGTGGGCGACGGTTCTCGACCGCGCGCTGGTCGAGGACACAGACGGCCACCGCGTCGAGCTGGACGAGGGCGTCATCCGCTTCGTCGCGGACGCCGACGGCCGCGGTGACGGGCTCACCGCGATCGATCTGCGGGCTGCCGATGGCCAGGCGCGCACGGAGGTCATCTGCGGCACGACCGTCAATCTCGTTCCTTGACCGTGACGTTGGATTCCCGCTGTGGCGGGGACCTCGTTAGCCCGGTCACTGTGATCTGCTGCGTTGTCAGCCCGGATCCAACTCGCGAGTAACAACGCAGGGTGACAATGGTTGGCGTGCTTCGAGCACCCATTCAGGTAGTCGTCGACACCCACGGTGTCAATCAGGCTCGACGCGCCGCGTCAATCACCCATCGACATGGAGTAACCCTCATGGACCCCGCCACTCTGCTCGGTTCTCGGCTCACGCAGCTGGGACGCGCGAGCGACATCGAGCGCATCGAGCGAACGCAGGGAGCCCCCGTCGCCCGCCGCCGCGCGATGGAGGCACTGTTCACCCGCCAGCATCACGCCGGCCGCATCCAGCCCCGCCGGGAGCATGTCACGATCTAGGACAGCGGCGCGAGATCATCTACTCGGTCGCTGATGCGATCGAAAGGACGATTCCCATGAGCCAGCACCCGATCGTCTCGGTGCGGGGCGAGGCCGAGATCATGGTCCCGCCGGAGACCGCTGTGGTCACCGTGTCGGTGCTCGCGCGCGAACGCACCCGCGAGAGAACCGAATCCCGGTTGGTCGAGCTCAGCGCCGCCATCGGGGAGGTCCTCGCCCGCCAAGAATCGGCACTGCGACGACATTCAGCCTCGAGTGTCAGCGTCTACCCTGTGCTGCGCAACCGAAAGTCCGACAAGGCCGACGCCTACCAGGGTCGGCGCACCTGGACGGTCGAGGTCCAGAGCTTCGCAGTTCTACCGGAGCTTCTCGGCGCGCTCGCCGTCAGCGAAACCGTCACGATCAACGGCCCCACCTGGCGTGTGGAGGCCGGATCGCCGGTATATCAGCGGGCGCGGGCCGCTGCGGTGAAGGATGCCGTCCAGCGCGCCCGGTCATATGCGGCTGCCTTCGGCGCTCAGCTCGACCAGCTCGTCGAGGTGGCCGACGTCGGGATGAGTACCGATGGCGCACCGGTCAGGTTCGCCGCACCAGCCCCGGTAGCCCGCCCGATGGCCGGCGCTGCACCGATCGAGCAGATCGATCTTGAGCCGGTCGAGCAGCGTGTGTTCGGCCGTATCGAGGCGCGGTTCACGATGACCCCGCCCGATCTCAACGCCGCATGAATGCCGGACGGTGAGGCGGGCATCGCGGGTCGAGACCCAAGGCTCGGATGCGGTCTGGATCAGCCGGCGCATCGCCACCGCCGTCTGCAGCTCGTCGCCGGTGAGGGCGGTGGCCCAGTGTTGCTCGCGCTGGTTGTGCTTGCGCATCACCGTCTTCGGGGGCGCCGTCCGCCGCCAGCCCGTTGAAGACCGCGTCGACGGGATGCTGATGCCGTCGAGTCGAGCTGCCATACCGCGACGGTAGGTAATGACGCTCGCGCTCGTCTTGAAGAATCCGGCCAGCCTCGTCGATCAAATGCTGGCGGGGAGTACCCGACGCGGCGTGCAACGAGACGCACTGACCGGTGTCCTCGTCGATGACGTAGCGCTCGGACTCCGGCCGCCCCTACTGGTGCCGTAGGTCGTGGCGAAGGCGGGGGTGCCTTCCTCGATGCTGTCGGCGAAGTCTGCCCGGTCGCGAAGCAGTCGGCGTCCGCCGAACATGAAGAAGGGGACCACCAGTAGCAAGAGATTCACGATGAACGCGATCCCGAACAGCAGTATCGGCGGGAGTGTGATGTCGGAGCTGTGCGCGGTGCCAGGGGATCAGCACGGCCCGGTCGCCGACCCTGTCGAGAGCGTTCTCGACCAGCTTGTCGATTGTGCCGTTGACCTGTGCCATGCCGAAGAAGTAGGTGACGCCCACGAGCAGGATGAGGATTCCGACCGGAAACCCGGCCAGGATGTCATCGAGCGACATGTCCGCGAGCCACAGTCCGATGGCGGATGCGGCGGCGAATGAGGCGACACCGAGATGGTGGCCTACCGGTTATCGGGGAGCGGCCATCGGACATGATGGGACCCATGAGCAGCGAGGCATCTGTGGTCAGCATTCGCCGGGCGCGCACCAGCGACGTCCGACGAATTCGCGAGATCGTCACGCCCTACGTCGACGACCGGATCCTGATTGCGAAGGAGAACGTGGCCTACTACGAGGGCCTCCCTGAGTTCCGGATCGCGGAGATCGATGGCGTGATCGCCGGTGTAGGGGCATTGCACGTCATGTGGGAAGACCTTGCCGAGGTCCGCACCCTCGCGGTCGATCCGATCTTTCGCGGGCACGGGGTCGGGCACAAGCTGCTCAAGCAGTTGATCGCGGACGGTCAGGAGATCGGTGTCCGCCGTATCTTCTGCCTCACCTTCGAGACGGCCTTCTTCGAGCAGCATGGGTTCGTGGAGATCGAGGGGACACCGGTCACGCCGGATGTATACGTGGAACTGCTGCACTCGCACGACGACGGTGTTGCCGAGTTTCTCGATCTCGCCCGCGTCAAGCCCAATACCCTGGGCAACTCCCGAATGCTTCTTACCCTCTGACCGGGCGCATCGCTTCGTTTGACGCCACCGGTCGCACCTGACACCGGGGTCCCGCTGTCCGACGACGGAGCTGGCTCACGTCTCAGAACTCGCCGAAAACCTGCAGCGCATCCCTTGCTTTCAAATTCGAACAGATGTACGATATAATTGCCGTGGTGAGGGGGTGAGTGCAGTGGACGACCAGCACAAGAACGACGGACTGACCACCGCCCCCTTCCCGACGATCGTCACGTCTCCGGCGGACGTCGCGTCGCCTCCGCTCAGCACGGGTGACCGGAGCGAGGCGCGTGAGGATCGGGCGATGCCGAGCGGCGCGGAGACGCCGGACGGTGCGTGTGGAGCCGCGGCAGACCTAAGCACCCCGGTGGACGCCGCCCCACCGGCGGACGCCACCGCTCCGACGGACGCCTCGGCGGAGCCGGACTGGGCGGTTCAGGCTGCGGCGTCGCCGGGTGATGCGGAGCGGTTGTGGCTAGCGAGTGATTCCGCTCGGGAGCTCGACCGCAGTCTGGATGAGGCGTTCGCGCATCTGCAGCGCGGCTATGAGCTGTTGCTGGGGATCGGGGAAGAGGGCGAGCTGGGCGCGTTGGGCCCGGACCGCCTGATCACGATGGCGCAGCGTCTGGAGGCGCACCGGACCCGGCTGATCATGGTCGACTCCTACGTGATCGAAGCCGCGACCGAGGACCGCCTACAGGATCACGTGTGCGCCTCCTCGATCCCTCTGGCCCTCTGCCAGGTGCTGCACATCAGCAGCGCCGAGGCGAACGCGCGCGCCAAACGCGCGCAGCAGTTGTTGCCGCAGAACGGGTTCAGCAGCGGCACCACCCCACCCACGCTGCCGCTGCTCGCGGACGCGGTCCGTGACGGTGCGGGGGTGTCGAGCGGTCAGGTGGATGTGATCTGCAAGGCCATGGCGCGAGTGGCGCAGAACCCCGAGGTGGATCACCAGCAGCGCGAGCTCGCCGAGCGGCTGCTGGTCCACCAGGCCGCCGGGCTCACGCATAAGGAGCTGGAGACCGCGGCGGAGAAGGTCGAGGAGGTCATCAACCCCGACGGCACCCTGCCCAGCGACGAAGTCGCCACGGCGCGGCGAGGGGTGATGATCGGGCCCGAAGGCCGCGACGGCACCCACAAGATCTCCGGCGCCCTGACCCGCGAGGGCAAGGCCCTGTTCGATGCCGCGATCGGGCCGTTCACCGCACCCCACCCCGCCGACGCCAACGGCCCGGATGACCGCACCGCCGCCCAGCGCACCCACGACGGCCTACAAGACGCCTGCCAACGCCTCCTGGAGCTTGCCGGAGCGCCGGCGTCCGGCGGGACCGCTGCCACGGTGCACATCACCATCGACCTCGACCGGCTCATCGAAGCCATCGCGCGGCTACGCGACGACCCCTCCGGCCGCACGACCGCGCAGCAGGCCGCCGGCCGCATCGCCGGCGGCGGGCAGCTCACCATCAACGAGATCCTGCGCCTGGCCCGGGACGCGACCCTGATCCCGGTATGGATCAGCAACATCCACGGGATCGTGGCCTACGGCCGCGACCGCCGCACCGCATCGCCGGCCCAGACCCACGCCCTGATCGCCCGCGACGGCGGGTGCAGCTTCCCCGGCTGCCAAGCCCCACCCGACTGGTGCCAGCGCCACCACGTGATCGCGTGGTGGTCCGGCGGACACACCGACCTGGACAACCTCACCCTGGTGTGCGGGTATCACCACCGCGAATTCGAACGCCGCGGCTGGGCCGTGGACATCATCAACGGCATCCCCGTCTGGACCCCACCGGCGTGGCTCGACCCCGAGCAGAAACCGCAGATCAACGCCCGGATCAAGATCCCCTGCCACACCGAGATCACCCACCTCGCCGACAGTGTGAGGCAAGCTCAACGCGACCGTGCCGAGCGACAACGAGCCCTCGGCGGAGGCAGAGATCCCGGCGACCCCGCAGACCCGCTCGGGCTGCTCGGCGGGCTGCTCGATCCCGGCGAGGACATCGACGAGTTCATCCAGCTCATCGCCGCACACATCCCCACCGAACAACGCGACGCCTTCTACCGCGACGCCGCCGACCTCATCACCACCCACCTCCCCGCAGCCAGCACCCGCAGCTGAGCGAAGTCGAGGTGACGGCTGCAGGTGGCCGGGTGGACCACCCGTGCGGGCCGCCGACATCGACGCGTCCCGATCGGCGGGGCCGGCTGGGTTGGTTACTTGCCGGCGGCGGACTCGATTTCAGCGGCGTAATCGGGGACGGTGCGCTGCAGTTCGCGCGCGGGGCGCTCATAACCCTTCGACTTCGGGCGCTTCGGCAGCTTCAGCGGCGGACGCTGGATCTCTTCGTAGGGGACCTGGGTGAGCAGATGGGCGATCATGTTGATCCGCGCACGACGCTTGTCCTCAGCCTCGACGATGTTCCACGGCGCCTCGGGAATATCGGTGTGCACCAGCATCGCGTCCTTGGCCCGGGAGTACTCCTCAAACCGGTCCAGGGACTCGATGTCGGTGGGGGAGAGCTTCCAGCGGCGCATGGGATCTGTCAGCCGAGACTCGAAACGCTTGTACTGCTCCTTCTCGCTCACCGAGAACCAGTACTTGTGCAGCATGATGCCATCCTCGACGAGCATCCGCTCGAAGATCGGGCACTGATGCAGAAAGCGCTGGTACTCCGACGACGTGCAGTAACCCATCACATGCTCGACGCCGGCGCGGTTGTACCAGCTGCGGTCGAACAGGACGATCTCGCCGGCGGCTGGCAGCTCAGCGACATATCGCTGGAAGTACCACTGGGTCTTCTGCCGCTCGGTCGGTGTCGGCAGCGCGGCAATCCGGGTCAGGCGGGGGTTGAGGTACTCGGCCACCCGCTTGATCGTGCCGCCCTTGCCCGCAGCGTCCCGACCCTCGAAGAGAACGACGACGCGCGCCCCAGTGGTCTTCACCCATTCCTGCATGTCAACCAGCTTGGCCTGCAGGCGTAGGAGCTCGGTCTCGTAGAGCTCCCTGTCCATGCGCTTCTTCTTGCCATTGCCATTCTCACCCGTCATTCCTCTGACGTTACGCGTTCGTTGGTTCCGCTGGCGCAGCGAGGTTCCGACCGGAGCCGCGCGGTGGGACAGTCAGCTGGCTGCGCGGCTGGCGAATCGTTCGACCCGCCAGCCGCGCAGCGCACTACTTCTCGTCGTCCTTGCGATCCAGATGCAGCACGAGCTGAGCTCCGTAACCGGCCGCCTGGACCAGGCGCAGACGCTCAAGGGCCGGGCTGTCATCCAGCAGCCGTGCACCGTTGGCCAGCGATCGCAGCGCCGCAGTCTCAGCCCGAGCCTCCTCGAGCCGCGCGGCCCCACGCTGCTTGGCCGATGCGACCTCCAACGCGGCCTCGCGCAGCGCGCCCGGCACGATGACGTCGCGGACGACGACCGCAGCGATCGCTCCGATCGCCTCCGCCGCCGGGGCAACCGAAGCGCTCAACGACGCCGAGTCGACTGCCGACCGGCCGATGACCTGCTCCAGGCTGACCGGTGCGACCGCCTCGCGGACGGCGATCTGCGTCGCGAGATAGAGCATTGCCTCCGGATCGGCCGCATACTCGAGAAAACGCTGCGGATCGCGCACCGACCACTGCACGGACGCCGACACCTTCACAGGCACTCCGTCGGCCGTGGGCACCTCCTGCGGCGCCACGGTCAGCAGTCGCTCACGCAGATCGACCAGTCGCACTCGATCGCGCGGCTGCTTGCGGTGCGCGCCGCTTCCGAGGACCGCCTGCAGGCGACCCTTCCGGTACACGACTGCGCTGTGGCGAGCCGGCACGTTGACCTTCAGTAGACCCATGACGATCCTCCTTCGTCGTTGTCGTTGTCGTTGTCGTTGTCGTTGTCGTTGTCGTGGGCATGTGGGGGACGACGCCGCCGTACGGCACGCACGACGAGCGGGGCCGGTCCGGCCAGCCGGCCGGCCGCAGGGCTCGTCGGGCGCGAGCGCCGTACGACGACGCCGGTTTCGGGAGTCGAACCCGATCGGCAGCTAACTGCCTTCACCAGGAGATGCGTTCCAAAGACGCATGCTGACCTCGACCGACATCACAGGACCGGGACGGGCGACAGCCCGCGGCTGCTAGATCGCTTGTGGACAGCCGAAACAGGTTCGCACCCGCGATGTCAGAACTGCAACTGAATATTCGATGCGCCGAAATGCCCGTGGGGTTGTGCCCGAACTCGGACACAACCCCACGGGCTGACTTCTGAACCGCTCGGCTACCAGCCGGACTCGTTGCTGGTGACCTTCTTGTGGACGACGTGCTCGGTCCAGAACGACACGAGCGGAATGGTGCCGCCAAGGACGACGAGCAGGGTCTGCACGATGGGCCACCGCCGCTTGAGCGCGAGCATCGCCGTGCACGCGATGTAGATCATGTAGAGCCAGCCGTGCGCGATGCCGATGATGGTGACCCACGTGCCGTTGTCGGCGAGGTACTTCAGCGGCATGGCGACGAGGAACAGCAGCGCCAGCGGCACGCCGACGATCCACGCGGAGATCCGGTAGTTGCGCAACGCGGTGCGGGTGCCGGCCTCCGGGTCGGAACGCTTGGCGCGCAGCGCCTCGCGCCTCGCGGCGAGCTTGTCATCGGGCTTCGTGCCGCGGGCGGCTGCGTCGTCAGCGAGCTTGTCGTTCACGTTCGTCACGTGTGGTTCCTAGGTGTTGGCTGCCTGCTCGTTAAGGCGGCGCAGGTAGTCGTTGTATGCATCGAGCTCGGGGTCGGCGACGTCCGGGTACTCGTCGTAGTGCGGGGTGGCGGTCAGCGCCTTGGGGCGGATGTCGTGGATGACCCGACCCGGATCGGGCTCGTCGTGCAGCAGCGGCGGCTGGTCCGAGCCGGGCGGGTGGTAAGCCAGCCAGATCGACTTGCCCCAGCCCCACAACCCCATCGCGGCGAACATCGGCCACTGGATGGCGTACAGCCAGTTCTGCCAGTCGCCGCCGGCCGCCTGAGCCTTGCCCCACTGCCAGCTGAACGCGAGCATGCACAGCCCGAACGCCACCACCACGAACAGGTGCCAGGCGATCCAACCGGGAGTGAGAATGCGGCGCACCCGTCCAGGGTACGCCGCACCCCGGGCGGCAGTCTCGGCGCCGAGATTCCGCAGGGAGACGCCGCGACGTCCGCGATTAGCGCTCGTTGTCGCTGATCTGCTTCTCGTGATCGCCGTCCGGCCCGAGGTCCATCTCCTCCACCGCCGGACGCAGCGGCGTCTCGGACGCGGCGTTGAACGCGTCGACGGACTCCGCGATCACCCGCACGGCCTCATCGCGCCCGACCCAATCAGAGCCCTCGACCATCTTGCCGGGCTCGAGGTCCTTGTAGTGCTCGAAGAAGTGCTGAATGGTGTCGAGCTCGGCCTGCGGGACGTCCGCGAGATCCTGGATGTGGTCCCAGCGCGGATCCCCGGCGGGCACACACAGCACCTTGTCATCACCGCCGGCCTCGTCGCGCATCTTGTACATCGCGACCGGGCGGGCCCGAAGGTGGCAGCCGGGGAACAGCGGCTCGGGCAGCAGCACCAGGGCGTCGAGCGGGTCGCCGTCGTCAGCGAGCGTGTCGACGAAGAACCCGTAGTCGGTCGGGTAGCCCATCGACGTGTAGAGGTACCGGTCGAGGGCGACGCGACCGGTCTCGTGGTCGACCTCGTACTTGTTGCGCGAGCCCTTGGGGATCTCGATGAGGACCTCGTACTCCACTGTGATTCATCTCCTGGCTGGCCGGCGGCACCCGGCGCTCGCCGGAGGGCAGCCCGATGGCCCGTAGTCTGGTTGCTGCTTCAGTGACCGACCAGTGCAGGACGACGATGGCCGAGACAGACCCGCGCGGGCCGATCCGCGGCTGGGCGCCGGTGCGTGCGCTGGGTAGCGCGGGCGCCGTACTGCTGGCCGCCGTGGTCGGCGTCGGAGGTGTCGTCGGTATCGCTGCTCTTGCCGGACCCACCAATTCTGACAGCGCGGCGGACGGCGGCGGAAGCCAGGCCACGCCCACCGTGTCGCTGCCCGCCAACCCCGCCCCACCGGAGGTGCTCGCCGGTCTCGACGCGAATGCCCCAACGCCTACCGCAGCGGGGATCCAGCAGGCGTTGGCGGTCCCCATGAGCGACCCGGTGCTGGGGACTCTGGCCGCGCAGGTGATCGACCCGGGCAGCGGCATCACCCTGCTCGAGCAGGGCGCCCAGACCGCCATGCAGCCGGGTTCGACGATGAAGCTCTACACGGCGGCGGCTGCCGCGAGCGTGCTCGAGCCGGGCATGCGCATCACCACGTCCGTGGTTCGCGGGACGAACCCGACCGAGATCACGATCGTCGCGGGCGGTGACCCGACGCTGAGCAGCCAGCCCACCTCGACGTACAACCCCGGCGCCGCGACCATCGCCCAGCTCGCCGAGCAGCTCACGGCCGCGGGCGTCACGCAGGTGACGAAGGTGACCGTGGACAACTCGGTGTTCGAGGGGCCCGCGACGGCGGAGGGCTGGGGCAGTGGTGACGCGCCGTCGACCTACGCCGCCCCGATCTACCCGGTGATGGTGGACGGCGGACGAACCGACCCGGCGGACGACCGTTCGATGCGGCACGGCGACCCGGACCTGGAGACGGCTCGTCAGCTCGCGGCCGCGCTCGGCAGCCCGGGCGCGGTGGTCGAGCGGGGCGTCGCCGACCCGACGGCGACACAGGTCGCCAGCGTCCAGTCGGCGCCCATCGAGCAGCTGATCGAGCAGATGATCGTGCACTCGGACAACGTGCTCGCCGAGTGCATCGGCCGCCTCGTCGCCCGTGAGCTCGGGCAGCCGGCCACCTTTCAAGGTGCGGTCGCCGCCGTCACCTCGACGATGACCCAGCTGGGCGTCGACCTCACCGGTTTCGCCGGGTACGACGCCAGTGGCCTGTCGCAGCTGAACACGACGAGCGCCGGGTCGATCGGCTCACTGATGTCGATCGTGTCCTCCGGCCAGCACCCGACGTTGGACGTCGTGGACTCTGCGCTCGCCGTGGCCGGTTACAGCGGCACCCTGTCCACTCGATACGAAGCGGGCTCGGCGACCGAAGGCGCCGGGCGGGTGCGTGGCAAGACCGGCACCCTGACGGGCGTCTCCTCGCTGGCCGGTACCGTGCTGACCAGCGACGGCCGGATCCTGGTCTTCTCCTTCATCTCCAATGGCGGGGGCGATACCACCGCGGTGCGTGCGGCCCTCGACGAGATCGCCGCCACGCTGGCCGCCTGCGGCTGTCGCTGACCGGTTCCTCGACGGGCCGGTCGTTCACCGCGGCACGGCCCGTTGGCGTCCGCCGCGGGTAACGTGACGCTCATGAGTGCAGAGGTCTTCATCGACTGGGGTGTCGCGGCCCGCTCGGCCAAGCAGCTCGTCAACCCCGGCCCGCGCGTGTCCCTCGATGAGGCGCGCGCCGCCGTCCGCGAGCTCGAGGACGCCGCGGCCCGGGCGGACGCCTATGTCAGCGAGGTCACCGGTATCGCCCATCCGGTGTACGACGCACCGACGGTCGTGGTCGACCGGGCGAGCTGGATCGACCTGAATGCCGAGTCGCTGGACGGGTTGATGGCCCCCCTGGTTCGCAAGCTCACCGCCAAGGCGAAGACCTCGGGGGTGGGACGCGCGATCGGGAGCCGGGTCACGGGCGCCGAGGCTGGCGTGCTGCTGTCGTTCATGGCCAGCCGGGTGCTCGGGCAGTACGACGTCTTCGGCCGTGAGGGAGGCAGGTTGCTGCTGGTCGCGCCGAACGTGATCGACGCCGAGCAGAAGATGGACGTGGACCCTCGCGACTTCCGCTTGTGGGTGTGCATCCACGAGGTCACGCACCGGCTGCAGTTCACCGCGAACCCGTGGCTGGAGGGTTACATGCGGGGGCTGATCGAGGAGTTCGTGGAGGTCTCCAACCTCGATCCGGACTCGGTCCGTGACCAGCTCAAGGAGCTCGCCAGCAACATCAAGGCGCGCCGGCTGTCCGACGATGATGACGACGCCCCGCGCGGTCTCCTGGCCCTGGCCGGATCCCCCGAGCAGCGGGACGTCCTCGACCGGATGACCGCGGCGATGAGCCTCTTGGAGGGGCACGCCGAGTACGTCATGGACGAGGTCGGGTCCGACGTCATCCCGACCGTCGCGTCGATTCGCAGGAAGTTCACCGCCCGCCGCAAGGGGCGCTCGCCGCTGGACCGCTTCTTCCGCAAGCTGCTCGGGCTCGAGGCCAAGATGAAGCAGTACGCCGAGGGCCGGCACTTCGTCGACGGCGTGGTCCGGGAGGTCGGGATGGCCGGTTTCAACCGGGTGTGGACCTCGCCGGAGACCCTTCCAACACGCGCCGAGCTCGGTGACCCAGCGGCGTGGATCAGCCGGGTGCGCCCGCACGGGCGCATCGATGCAGCCACCGACGTGACCGACGAGAACGGCAACACCACGCGGCACTTCACGGTGCCACGCAACCGTGACCACGTGCCGATGGGCGAGCAGACGACCGGCGAGGCCGAGATCATCGTCGAACGGCGCATCGAGGACAGGTAGGTGCCCCCCGCTCCCCCCGATTCTGGAACGTACCGCTCGCGGAGCGAGCGTTACGTTCCAAGATCGGGGAGACCGACGGCGGCGGTGGCGGCCGTGCGGGTCGCCGTACGGCGCTGGCTGGCGGCGCATCCGCAACCCGACGAGCTGACCGTCGCCGTGAGCGGCGGCGCGGACTCGCTTGCGCTGTGCAGCGCGGCGCTGCTCGAGGCGCGCGGCCGGATCGCCGTCCACGCCGTCACGGTCGACCACCAGCTGCAGGAGGGCTCCGCGCAACGCGCCGAGGCCGTAAGCCTGTGGGCAGTAGACGCCGGGTGTGCGTCCGCGCAGGTCGTGACCGTCGACGTCGGTACCCGCGGCGGGCCGGAGGCAGCGGCTCGCGACGCGCGCTACTCGGCTCTACGGCAGGTAGGTCGCGGCGACGTCCTGCTGGGCCACACGCTCGACGACCAGGCGGAGTCGGTGCTGCTCGGTCTAGGCCGCGGCTCGGGACGCCGATCGCTGCAGGGCATGGCGCCGTACGACGCTCCCTGGGGACGTCCGCTGCTGGGCACGAGGCGCGCGCAGACCCGGCAGTACTGCGCCGACCTCCAGCTGCCCGTGTGGGACGACCCTCACAACGACGACCCGCGCTTCACCCGCGTGCGACTGCGCAGGCAGGCGCTGCCGCTGCTCGAGGAGATCCTGGGCGGGGGAGTCGCGGAGGCTCTGGCCCGCACCGCCGGACAGCTGCGGGAGGACGACCCGCGGGCGGACGTGGCCGCGATCCTTGAGCTGGTCGGCGCCGTCCAGCTCGACGCCAAGACGCTGGCCCGGTTCACCGAGGGAACGCGCCGCGCGGTGATCAAGCAGTGGCTCGACGACCGACTGGGTGGGCCCTGCACCTCCGCACATGTCGTCGCCGTCGACGGGCTCGTCGCCCGGTACCGCGGCCAGGGCCCGGTGTACCTCCCGGGCGGTAGCCGCGTGATTCGCGAGCGTGGCAGGATCAGTCATGCGCCCGCCGACTCCAGTGGCCGGGCGGCACCCCGCACCAGACCGACGTGAGGACACCCGCGGTGTACGACGCCGAGATCGAGAAGACTGTGATCTCCGAGGAGGAGATCGTGGCGAAGACTGCTGAGCTCGCCGAACAGGTCGCCAAGGACTACGCCGGCAAGGAGGTCCTGCTCGTGGGTGTGCTCAAGGGCGCGGTGATGTTCATGAGCGACTTCGCGCGGGCGGTTCCACTCCCGGTCGAGCTGGAGTTCATGGCCGTGTCGTCGTACGGCTCCTCGACGTCGTCGTCCGGCATCGTCCGGATCCTCAAGGACCTCGACAAGGACATCACCGGCAAGCACGTACTCGTCGTCGAGGACATCATCGACTCGGGCCTGACCCTCTCGTGGCTGCTGAAGAACCTCGGTGCCCGCAATCCCGCCTCGATAGAGGTCGTCGCGCTGCTGCGCAAGCCCGAGGCGATCAAGGTGCCGGTCGAGGTGAAGTACGTCGGGTTCGACATCCCCAACGAGTTCGTGGTGGGCTACGGCCTGGACTACGCCGAGCGCTACCGTGATATGCCCTACATCGGCATTCTCAAGCCCGAGGTCTACAGCTAACCAGCCCCCTCCGCGAGCCCCCACAGTCGTCGAGCGAGCCCACGGTCGGGCGAGCGCCCCCACGGTCGTCGAGCGAGCGAGGAACGAGCGACGCCGAGACGTGGCGAGTGGGTGGTGTCCCTTCGCGGTCGTCGAGCGCCCCCCACGGTCGGACGAGCGCCCCCACGGTCGTCGAGCGAGCGAGGAACGAGCGACGCCGAGACGCGGCGAGTGGGTGGTGTCCCTTCGCGGTCGTCGAGCGCCCCCCACGGTCGGACGAGCGCCCCCACGGTCGTCGAGCGAGCGAGGAACGAGCGACGCCGAGACGTGGCGAGTGGGTGGTGTCCCTTCGCGGTCGCCGAGCGCCCCCACGGTCGGACGAGCGCCCCCACGGTCGTCGAGCGAGCGAGGAACGAGCGACGCCGAGACGTGGCGAGTGGGTGGTGTCCCTTCGCGGTCGTCGAGCGCCCCGACGGTCGGACGAGCGCCCCCACGGTCGTCGAGCGAGCGAGGAACGAGCGACGCCGAGACGCCACGAGGCGCTGTCAACTCGCCAGCGCCCGCCTGTGGATGACCGAAAGCGGAGTCCTCAGGGCCGCAGTACCGATGGTGATTACGCCGAGCGAGAGCCAGAGTGCGCCCATGCCAGCGATGTACATCTTGAAATGCTCAGACGGCAGTTACTACGTGGGTAGCACCTGGAACCTCGAGGGCCGGCTGTGGGAACACCAGAACGGCCAGGGGGCGAAGTACACGCGGCGGCGCTTGCCGGTCGAGCTTGTCTACAGCGAGGAGACGGACTCCATCGCGGTCGCGTTTGCCCGCGAGAAGCAGGTGCAAGGCTGGAGCCGGGCCAAACGGGAGGCGCTCATCCGCGGCGACCTCGACGCGATCCGGCGGCTGGCCCGCGAGTCGAGAGGCGATCGATCGAGAGCGAGTGGGGACGCCGGTAGGACGCCCGGCAGTACGACGTAGGTCGAGTGCTGGCTCGCGGCGTCTCGGCGTCGCTCGTTCCTCGCTCGCTCGACGACCGTTGGGAGGGTTCGACGACCGTGGGGAGGACACCACCGACTCGCCGCGTCTCGGCGTCGCTCGTTCCTCGCTCGCTCGACGACCGTGCGTCGCTCGCTCGACGACCGTTGGGAGGGTTCGACGACCGTGGGGAGGGTCGCTCGACGACCGTGGGGAGGGTTCGACGTCCGTTGAAACCGGCACGGGTCGAAGAGTGCCGGGTCGTGGCGGGGTGCGGCGTCCGGCGCCGCGGTGGGGAACACGGCGCCGCGGTGGGGAACACGGCGCCGCGGTGGGAACACGGCGTCGCGGCGGGGAACACGGCGTCGCGGCGCCGAACACGGCGTCGCGGTGGGGAACACGGCGGTTGTTACGTGCGTTGCCATTTAGGTATGCCGACCGCAGTACCATTGTAAAGTTTGAACTTCGGGCACTTTGCCTCTCCTCGGGGCGTGCGCGGCACTAGTTACCCAGTACACAGGAGGCACGGGCTTGCCCTCGCCAGCGCCCCAGCGCATGAAGAACAACAAAGTCGTGAAGTCGCCGTGGTTCTTCATGGCGCTCGCCGCGGTCTTTGCCATCCTCCTGTCGACGGTCTTCCGCGGCGGTAGCGAGTACACCGAGGTCAAGACGTCGGTCGCGCTCGGCCAGATTGAGGAGGGCAACGCCGAGACGGTCACCGTCAAGGACAAGGAGCAGATCCTCGAGATCACCCTCAAGGACGCGATCGATCCGACCGGTGACGGCGCCGAAGAGGTCACCAAGATCCAGACGCAGTACCCGGCCGGTGCCTCGGGGCAGATCTTCGACACGGTCAAGGCCGCCCAGGGAACCTCGCCGGACGCCGATGAGGACACCGGTTTCGACACCACCGTCACGCAGGAGTCGGTGCTGTTCACGCTGCTCATCTCGATGCTGCCGTTCATCATCCTGCTGGGCCTGCTGTTCTTCCTGATGAACTCGATGCAAGGCGGCGGCCGCGGCGTCATGCAGTTCGCCAAGTCCAAGGCCAAGCTGGTGTCCAAGGACATGCCAAAGACCACCTTCGCGGACGTCGCCGGTGCCGATGAGGCGATCGAGGAGCTCGGCGAGATCAAGGACTTCCTGCAGAGCCCGGCTCGCTTCCAGGCCATCGGGGCGAAGATCCCGAAGGGCGTCCTGCTGTTCGGCCCGCCCGGAACCGGCAAGACGCTGCTCGCTCGGGCCGTCGCCGGCGAGGCCGGCGTCCCCTTCTACTCGATCTCCGGTTCGGACTTCGTGGAGATGTTCGTCGGCGTGGGCGCCTCTCGTGTGCGCGACCTGTTCGAGCAGGCCAAGCAGAACGCCCCGGCGATCATCTTCATCGACGAGATCGATGCCGTCGGCCGGCACCGCGGCGCCGGCATGGGCGGCGGTCACGACGAGCGGGAGCAGACCCTCAACCAGATGCTGGTCGAGATGGACGGCTTCGACGTCCAGGGCGGGGTCATCCTGATCGCCGCTACCAACCGGCCCGACATCCTCGACCCGGCCCTGTTGCGCCCCGGCCGCTTCGACCGCCAGATCGCCGTCGACCGTCCCGACCTTGAGGGCCGCAAGGCGATCCTGCGGGTGCATGCCAAGGGCAAGCCGATCGCGCCGGGTGTCGACCTCGACACCATCGCCCGCCGTACGCCGGGGTTCACCGGCGCCGACCTCGCGAACGTCGTCAATGAGGCCGCCTTGCTCACTGCCCGCACGGGCGGCACGTCGATCACGAACGATTCGCTGGAAGAGGCAATCGATCGCGTGATTGCCGGCCCGGAGCGCCGTACTCGCGCGATGAGCGACCGCGAGAAGAAGATGACCGCCTACCACGAGGGCGGTCACGCGCTGGTCGCACAGGCGCTGCCGCACAGCGCTCCTGTGCACAAGGTGACGATCCTGCCGCGTGGCCGCTCGCTGGGCCACACGCTGATCCTCCCGACCGAGGACAAGTACAGCCAGAGCCGTTCGGAGATGGTCGACTCGCTGGCCTACATGCTCGGTGGCCGCGCCGCGGAGGAGATGGTCTACCACGACCCGACCTCCGGGGCATCGAACGATATCGAGAAGGCCACGCAGGTCGCCCGCGCGATGGTGACCGAGTACGGCATGAGCGACAAGCTCGGTGCCGTGAAGTACGGCACCAGCGAGTCCGAGCCCTTCCTCGGCCGCGACATGGGCCACCAGCGTGACTACTCCGACGAGGTCGCGGCGCTGATCGACAGCGAGGTCCGCGAGTTGATCGAGACGGCGCACGACGAGGCGTGGGAGATCCTCACCGAGCATCGCGCCGAGCTCGACCAGATCGTGCTTGAGCTGATGGAGAAGGAGACCCTCAGCGCCGATGACATGAACCGCATCTGTGCCGATGTGCCCAAGCGCAGCCCGATGGCCCCGTTCACCGGGTCCGGACGCCGGCGCAACGGCACCAACCTGCCCCCGGTGATGACTCCGAAGGAGCTCGCCGAGGCCAAACAAGAGGGCATCGTCGAGCCCGACGTGCACCCGCCGACCGCGACCGACCGCCGTGACCCAGAGCCGGCGCCGTCCGGCCCAGTCACCGGCTCGACCCCTCCGGTCACCGGATCGACCTCGCCGGTCACCGGCGCGCCCACCAGCACTGCGCCGGACGGCGAGCAATGGCGCCCGTCATCGGGCCGCCATGCTGCGCCGGACGACGACGCCAGCGACCACACCATCCAGATGCCGCCGGTGCCGCCGGCACCGCCGACTGACG
>NZ_OMPO01000004.1 GCF_900292035.1 Blastococcus sp. Marseille-P5729
ACCCCCCCCCGAACCACGCCGCCGGGGGCAGCCCCGACGCGCTGAACCCTGGGCCGGCATCCTCCGGCATCGAGCAACGACTTGCCGCCATCGGCGTCCTCAGACGGGCCGGGCCATAGCCGCGGGGCCGGTTCGCGCGGCGGATAGGGTCGAGGGATGACTGACCGACCAATCGCGTTGATCACGGGCGGCTCCCGAGGGATCGGCCTCGCTATCGCGCAGCAGCTCAGCCCCACCCACCACCTACTTATCGGCGCGCGCAGCGAGCAGGCGGCTCGAGCGGCGTGCGAGGGGCTTGAGTCGGCGGAGCCGTTCGTCGCCGATCTCCTGGACGAGCAGCAGCTCGCGGACGCCGCCGCGCAGCTGCCCGATCTCGACGTGCTCGTCCACAATGCCGCCCTGATGGACAAGGGGCCAATCGTAGAGACCACCCGTGCCCAGTGGCGATCGATCTTCGAGGCCAACCTGTTCGCAGTAGCCGACCTGACAGCCCGGGCGCTGCCGGGGCTGCGGCGCAAGAAGGGCATGGTCGTGCTCATCAACTCTGGCTCGGGTTTCTTCACGAACCCCGAGAACGGCCTCTACTGCACGACCAAGTTCGCGCTCCGCGCCTTCGCCGACACCCTCCGGGAAGAGGAACGACCGCACGGCGTGCGCGTCAGCTCGGTGCACCCGGGCAAGGTCGACACCGACATGCAGCAACAGATCGTCGAGCACGACGGAGGTACCTACCGTCCCGAGCTGTATCTGGCTCCTGAATCGGTAGCCAAGGCGGTCCGCGCCGTCGTTGATGCCTCGGACGACGCGACGATCGAGGTTGTCTCGGTCCGCCCGGCTCGGAAGTAGCAGCCGATGACCGGGCACCTCTACGAACTGCAGGCCACCGACGACTCCCACGTTTGGCGGCTGCCGATCACCAAGGACCTCTGCGCCGGCCCGTCATCGATGGAGCCCTTCATGTACGGCGGGATGGGCCTGGCTGCGGGGATCGGCGCGATGGAGCGGGTAGTAGGGCGACCGGTGATCTGGTCGTCGGCGCAATACCCTGTCATTCGCAAACCTCGGACACACCCTCGAGCTGACCGTCGAGGTGCCGTCGTTAGGCCGCACAGTCGCGCATGCCCGGGTGACCGGGCGGGTCGATGACGAGGAGATCATCACGGCGGTGGGCTCGTTCGGTGCACGCGACAGCGCAGAAGGCTTCCAGTGGTCGCATCCGACGCGCATGCCACCTCCGCGCGAGTGCGAGGTCGTAGAGATGTGGCCCGCGCAAGGCCCCGACGCCCTGGTCATTCAGCACATGGAAGCGCGCATGCGGCCGGGGGAGTACGCCGCGCGCAGCAACGGCCAGGTCAGCGACTCCGGCCGGATCAGCCTCTGGTTGCGCACGAAGAACGACCTTCCGGTCGACGCCGGAGTGCTGGCGCTGTTCGCCGACTTTGTCCCTTCGGTGATCGCGCTGTCAATGGGACGGCGCGGCGGCGGTAGCAGCCTCGACAACACCTTGCGCGTCGTCCGGCTGGTGCCGACCCGATGGGTGCTGTGCGTGATCGACGCGCACGGCGTCGATCACGGGATGGGCCACGGCGACATCCACCTCTACGCGGAGACCGGTGAGCTGCTCGGCGTCGGCAGCCAGTCCTGTCTCATGCGGTTCTTCACCCCGCAGTAGGCAGCCAACCGCTCGGTCTCCGGTCAGAACCCGTCTCAGGCAGGGACGTCGGGCTCGACCCGCAGGATGTTGAGCACCTTGCCGAGCATCTCGTAGTGGCCGATGAGCATCAGCAGCTCGATCGCCTCGCCCTGGCTCAGGTGCTCGAGCAGTTGGTCCCACGCCGGGTCGTCGACCTCCCCGGTCTGCACCATCTGCCGCGCGGCAGTCAGCATTGCCCGCTCGCGCGGCGTCCATGTGACTGCGTGACGATCCGCCGCGATGGCGTCGAGATCGGCGTCAGTGACTCCGTAGCGCTTGGCCATCGACGCGTGCTGAACCCACTCGTACCGCACCCCCCCGTGATGTGCGGTCGCGAGGATCACGAGCTCGGTCTCACGCCGCGGCAACCGGCCGCCCGGCATCAACCGGCCGGCGAAGTGCAGCCAGCCGAGGAACAGCCTGCGGTGGCGCCCAAGGGTGAGGAAGATCCGAGGCGGGTTGGTGCCGGCGACCTTTCCGGCGGCCTTGGCGAACAGCCAGGCAGCTAACCCGATGTCGCGCCGGTCGCCAGGCTCGATTCGCGCCGTCATCGCGGCACTCGCGACGGCTGTGCGGTGGTGAACTCGGCCGTCTCGTGGCGCGCGGTCTCCAAGGCGCCGGGTAGGTCGGCGTACGACCGCAGGTCGACGACCCGCTGGGCGATGTCTCGCAGCGGCACGATGGGGCGGATCCAGCGCGGCGCGTAGATCCGGCGGGAACGCCGCGCGATACCTCGCTCCAGCGCGTCCACCCCCGAGCTCAGCGAGCTCACCCTGGTGATCGTCTTGCCGCCGGTCAACGAGCGCGCGGCCTCGGTGGCGAAGCCGCGCGTGGTCATGTCGGTGTCCAGCTCCGCGAAGTAGGCAACGCCCGCCTTCGCGCCGGTCGACTTCAGTTCCGCGCGAAGCGTGTTGCCGAGCGCCTCGACGGCTGCTTTCGAGGCGCTGTACGCCCCGAGCAGCGGAAGGTTCACCGCAGCCGCCAACGAGGACACGGCCAGTGCGTACCCACCGGGATGGCTAATGTGCGGGCCTGCGGCGCGCAGGGTGTAGAAGCAGCCCAGGAAGTTCACGCTCATCGTTTGCTCCATCACGCCGGGTTGCCCACCGATGATCGGCAGCTGCTTGGCGATGCCGGCGTTCGCGACGACCACGTCGAGCCCACCGAGCTCCGCGGCCAGCGCGTCCACCGAAGCGCTGATGGCGTCGGAGTCGCTGACGTCCGCCTCCCGCCATGGCGCATCCGCGCAACTCCTGGACGTGGCGGCCAGCAGCTCCGGCTCGAGCCCGGCCAGCGCCACGATCGCTCCACGTTCATGCAGCCGCCGCGCGAGAGCAGAGCCGATGCCGCGCGCCGCTCCGGTGATGAGCACTCGTCGATTCTGAAGGTCGGTCGCTGATGAGATCGCCATGGCCGAACCCTAGGCGCGGTTACCGACCAGTAGCAACCCATGAGCGGATAGGCGCCCTCCTTGGAGACGGTGTCGGACCGGCGACAGCACACCAAGCCCACGGCGCAGGCGAACCCGGTGTCGGCCCCGACCGGCACCGGGGGCTAGGGTAGAGCCCGCAGAGTTCCTTTAAGAGCCGTCCCGTGAGGCGGAGAAGGAGTACGACGATGGGCCACGCCCCAGAGTCGGCGCAGGATGGTGGTGCGCGCAGCGAGCGCGTCATCCTGTCCGCCGACGACATCTCGCGAGTCATCGACCGCATCTCTCATCAGATCCTCGAGAAGACCGACGGCGCCGTCGACACGGTCCTCGTGGGAATTCCGACCCGAGGCGAGCAGCTGGCCGGCCGCGTCCAGTCCCGTATCGCTGCCTTCAGCGACCATCGGCCGCCGGTCGGCGTCCTGGACATCACGCTGTACCGCGACGACCTGCGCACCCGCGGTGTCCGTCCGCTCGAGCGCACTCAGGAGCCCGAGGGCGGCATCGACGACAAGATCGTCGTCCTCGTCGACGACGTCCTCTACTCCGGGCGCACCATCCGCGCCGCGCTCGATGCGTTGCGTGACTGGGGCCGCCCGCGAGCCATCCAGCTCGCCGTGCTCGTCGATCGCGGCCACCGGGAGCTGCCGATCCGCGCCGACTACGTCGGCAAGAACATCCCCACGTCTCGCGACGAGCAGGTCTTCGTGGCGATCGAGCAGTACGACGGGGTCGACGGCGTGGTCATCTCGCACGATCGGCCCACGCGTGAGCAGGTCATCGCGCACCTGAAGGAGGTGCGTGGCAAGTGAAGCAGCATCTGCTGTCGGCGGCGGACCTGACCCGCGACGAAGCGGTGGCCGTCCTCGATACCGCTGAACAGATCGAGGGCTCATTGCAGGGCCGCGAGATCAAGAAGCTCCCGACGCTGCGCGGCCGCACCGTCGTCAACCTGTTCTTCGAGGACTCCACCCGTACCCGCATCTCGTTCGAGCTCGCCGCGAAGCGGCTGTCGGCGGACGTCATCAACTTCTCCGCCAAGGGCTCGAGCGTCTCCAAGGGCGAGAGTCTGAAGGACACCGCCCTGACCCTGCAGGCGATGGGCGCGGACGCCGTCGTGATCCGCCACAGCGCCAGCGGTGCGCCCTGGCAGCTGTCCTCCTGGGTCGACGGAAGCGTCGTCAACGCCGGGGACGGCACCCACGAGCATCCCACCCAGGCCCTGCTGGACGCCTTCACCATGCGCAAGCGCTCCGGGCGAAGCATGGGTGATGACCTCGAAGGGCTCGCAGTGACCGTCGTCGGCGACGTGCTGCACAGCCGCGTGGCCCGCTCCAACGTCCTGCTGCTGAAGACCCTCGGCGCCGACGTCACGCTCGTGGCCCCGCCGACCCTGCTGCCGGTCGGCATCGAGACCTGGCCGTGCGCGTACTCCTACAACCTCGATGAGAGCCTGCCGGACGCCGACGTGGTGATGATGCTGCGAGTTCAGCGCGAGCGCATGAACGCGTCGTACTTCCCCACGGAGCGGGAGTACTCCCGCCGCTACGGCCTGGACGCCGTGCGCGCCGGATCTCTGTCACCACAGGCAATCGTGATGCATCCCGGCCCGATGAACCGCGGTATGGAGATCGCCGCCGAGGTGGCCGACGGGCCCCGCTCGACGATCGTCGAGCAGGTCGCCAACGGCGTCTCGGTCCGCATGGCCGTCCTTTATCTACTTCTCGGAGGTGCCGCATGAGCACGAAGCTGATCAGGCAGGTCCGCCCCCTCGGTGCTGAGCCCGTCGACGTGCTCATCGAGGACGGCGTCATCACCGCCATCGACAAGACCATCGAGACCGACCAGGCAGAGACGATCGACGGCACCGGCCTGATCGGCCTGCCTGGACTGGTCGACCTGCACACGCACCTGCGTGAGCCGGGCCGCGAGGACGCCGAGACCATCGAGACCGGTTCGCGCGCCGCCGCCCTCGGCGGCTTCACCGCAGTGCATGCGATGGCCAACACCGACCCGGTCGCCGACACCGCCGGCGTCGTCGAGCAGGTCTACAACACCGGCCGGCAGGTCGGCCTGGTCGACGTCGTCCCGGTCGGCGCCGTCACGGTCGGGCTCAAGGGCGAGCGGCTCGCCGAGCTCGGCGCCATGGCCGAGTCCGCCGCACGGGTGCGGGTGTTCAGCGACGACGGCATGTGCGTGGGCGACCCGGGCCTCATGCGACGCGCTCTGGAGTACGTCAAGGCGTTCGACGGGGTCATCGCCCAGCACGCCGAGGACTCGCGGTTGACCTCGGGCGCACAGATGAACGAGTCCCAGCTCTCCGGCAAGCTGGGCCTCACCGGCTGGCCGGCGGTCGCCGAGGAGTCGATCATCGCTCGTGACTGCCTGCTGGCCGAGCACGTAGGCTCGCGCGTACACATCTGCCACCTGTCGACGGCCGGTTCGGTGGAGATCGTCCGCTGGGCCAAGTCGCGGGGGATCGACGTCACGGCCGAGGTGACCCCGCACCACCTCCTGCTCACCGAGGACCTCGTTTCGACCTACGACCCGATATACAAGGTCAATCCGCCGCTGCGGCGGGCCGAGGACGTCGACGCGTTGCGCGCCGCGCTGCGAGACGGCACCATCGACATCGTCGCGACCGACCATGCGCCCCACGCCGTGGAGGACAAGGAATGCGAGTGGGCCTACGCCCGGCCGGGCATGCTCGGCCTGGAGCAGGCGCTGTCGATCACGATCCTCACCCTGAGCGATGAGACCGGAGCGGTGGACTGGCCGAGGATCGCGCAGGTGCTCTCCAGCACCCCGGCGCAGATCGGCAGGCTGGAGGACCACGGTCGCGGGTTCGAGGTCGGCGCTCCGGCCAACTTGTGCCTGGTCGACCCGACCGCGTCCGTGGTCGTCGACGCCCACGCGCTGGCCAGCAAGAGCCACAACTCGCCCTACGAGGGACTCGAGCTGCCGGGACGTGTCGTTGCGACCCTGCTGCGCGGCAAGCTGACGGTGCAGGACGGCAAGGCGGTCGGATGAGCAAGCACAGCAAGGATGTCGAAGCCCTTGTCGTGCTGGAGGACGGACGGAGCTTCGAAGGCGAGTCCTTCGGCGCCCCGGGCATCGCCTACGGCGAGGCCGTCTTCAGCACCGGGATGACGGGCTACCAGGAGACGCTCACCGACCCGTCGTACCGGCGTCAGGTCGTCGTCATGACGGCACCGCACATCGGCAACACCGGATGGAACGAGGAGGACGACGAGTCCCGGCAGATCTGGGTCAGCGGGCTGGTGGTCCGCGACCTGTCGCGGGTCGAGTCCAGCTGGCGCGCAACCGGAACTCTCGACGAGGCGCTCAAGCGCCAGGGAATCGTGGCTGTGCAAGGGATCGACACTCGCGCGCTCACCCGGCACCTGCGCGATCGCGGCGCGATGCGGGTCGGCCTGTTCACCGGCGAGGAGGCCCTCCGACCAGTCGAGGAGCTCGTGCGACTCGTAACCCAGCAGCCACGGATGGCCGGAGCGGACCTCGCCGGCGAGGTCACCGTCGACGAGGCCTACGTCGTTCCGGCCGAGGGGGAGCGCCGGTACACCGTGGCTGCGATCGACCTCGGCATCAAAGGAATGACGCCGGAGCAGATGGCGCGCCGCGGAATGGAGGTTCACGTCCTTCCGGCGTCCGCCTCGATCGAAGACGTGCTCGCCGTACGGCCCGATGGCGTGTTCTTCTCGAACGGTCCCGGTGATCCGGCCGCAGCCGACGAGGCGGTCGCGCTGATGAAGGCTGCCCTGGACCGCCGGCTGCCGGTGTTCGGCATCTGCTTCGGGAACCAGATCCTCGGCCGCGCGCTCGGGTTCGGAACCTACAAGCTGAAGTTCGGCCACCGCGGTATCAACATCCCAGTGCGTGACAAGCAGACCGGCCGCATCGAGATCACCGCCCAGAACCACGGCTTCGCCGTGGACGCGCCGATTGAGGGGACCTCGTCGACGCCGTACGGCGAGGTAGAGGTGAGCCATGTCTGCGTCAACGATGACGTCGTCGAAGGTCTGCGCTGTCTGGACCGGCCGGCCTTCAGCGTCCAGTATCACCCCGAGGCGGCCGCCGGGCCGCATGACGCGAGCTACCTCTTCGACCGGTTCGCCAGGCTCATGAACGACGGCAAGGGGGCGCAGAATGCCTAGGCGACAGGACATCCAGCATGTACTGGTCATCGGCTCCGGTCCGATCGTGATCGGGCAGGCGTGCGAGTTCGACTACTCCGGAACGCAGGCGTGCCGCGTGCTGCGCAGCGAGGGCATCCGGGTGAGCCTGGTGAACTCCAACCCGGCCACGATCATGACCGACCCGCAGTTCGCGGATGCGACGTACGTCGAGCCCCTCACCCCGGACTACGTCGAGAAGGTCATCGCCAAGGAGCGCCCCGACGCGATCCTCGCCACCCTCGGCGGCCAGACGGCCCTGAACCTCGCCGTCTCGCTGCACGAGTCCGGCGTGCTGGCCAAGTACGGCGTCGAGCTGATCGGCGCCGACATCGACGCGATCCAGCGCGGCGAGGACCGTCAGAAGTTCAAGGACATCGTCCGCAAGGTCGGTGGGGACGTACCGCGCTCGGCCGTGTGCCACTCCATGGAGGAGGTCGAGCGGACCGTCGCCGAGCTCGGGTTTCCGGTAGTGATCCGGCCGTCGTTCACGATGGGCGGGTCCGGGTCGGGAATGGCGTACGACGACGCGGACCTGCAGCGGATCGCCCGGGCCGGCCTCACCGCGAGCCCGGTGAGTGAGGTCCTGATCGAGGAGAGCGTGATCGGCTGGAAGGAGTACGAGCTCGAGCTGATGCGCGACCGCAACGACAACGTCGTCGTGGTCTGCTCCATCGAGAACCTTGACGCGATGGGCGTGCACACCGGCGACTCCATCACGGTGGCCCCCGCGATGACCCTCACCGACCGAGAGTTCCAGCACATGCGCGATGTGGGCATCGCGGTGCTGCGCGAAGTCGGCGTCGACACCGGCGGCTGCAACATCCAGTTCGCGATCAACCCGCGGGACGGCCGGATGATCGTGATCGAGATGAACCCGCGGGTCTCTCGGTCCTCCGCGCTGGCCTCCAAGGCCACCGGTTTCCCGATCGCCAAGATCGCCGCTCGGCTCGCGATCGGCTACACCCTCGACGAGATCCCGAACGACATCACCGAGAAGACTCCGGCCTCGTTCGAGCCGACGCTCGACTACGTCGTGGTGAAGGTTCCGCGGTTCGCGTTCGAGAAGTTCCCCGGCGCCGACACGACCCTCACCACAACGATGAAGAGCGTGGGCGAGGCGATGGCGGTAGGGCGGTCCTTCCCCGAGGCGCTGCAGAAGGCGCTGCGCTCCATGGAGACCAAGGCCGCCGGGTTCGGGACCGTACCCGATCCGCAGGACGAGCCGGTCGAGGAGTGCCTGGAGAAGCTCCGCACCCCGCACGACGGCCGCATCTACGTGGCCGAGCGCGCCCTGCGTATGGGCGCCACAGTCGCCCAGGTCGCCGAGGCCTCCGGCTTCGACCCCTGGTTCGTGGACCAGATGGCGTGGCTGGTCGAGCTGCGCGAACAGATCGAGGCAGCTCCTGCGCTCACCGAACGGCTGCTGCGGAAGGCGAAGCGGGCCGGCTTCTCCGACCGTCAGATCGCCTCGCTGCGCCCAGAGCTGGCCGGGGAGGACGGCGTCCGCTCGCTGCGCTGGCGGATGGGCATCCGGCCGGTGTACAAGACCATCGACACCTGCGCGGCCGAGTTCGAGGCGCGTACGCCGTACCACTACTCGTCGTACGACGACGAGACCGAGGTCGCGCCGCGCAGTGCGCCCGCGGTCATCATCCTCGGCAGTGGCCCGAACCGGATCGGGCAAGGGATCGAGTTCGACTACTCGTGCGTGCACGCGGCGATGACCTTGCGCGATGCCGGCTTCGAGACAGTCATGGTCAACTGCAACCCCGAGACGGTCTCGACCGACTACGACACCTCCGATCGGCTGTATTTCGAGCCGCTGACCTTCGAGGACGTCCTTGAGGTCATCGAGGCCGAGCGGGCCTGCGGACCGGTGGAGGGCGTGCTGTGCCAGCTCGGCGGGCAGACCCCGCTGGGGCTTGCGCAGCGTCTCAAGGACGCCGGGGTGCCGGTGCTCGGCACCACGCCCGAGGCGATCCACCTGGCCGAGGAGCGCGGAGCGTTCGGACGGGTCCTGCACACTGCCGGCCTACCGGCGCCCAAGCACGGGCTCGCCACGTCGTACGACGAGGCCAAGGAGATCGCCGACGAGATCGGCTATCCGGTGCTGGTGCGACCCTCGTACGTGCTCGGCGGGCGCGGCATGGAGATCGTGTACGACGACGCGACCCTGAGCTCGTACATCGAACGGGCCACCGAGGTCAGCCCCGAGCACCCGGTACTCGTCGACCGATTCCTCGAGGACGCCGTCGAGATCGACGTCGACGCGCTGTACGACGGGACCGAGCTCTACCTGGGCGGCGTCATGGAGCACATCGAGGAGGCCGGGGTGCACTCCGGCGACTCCGCGTGCGCGCTGCCCCCGATCACCCTCGGCACCAGCGAGATCGAGCGGATCCGCGAGTCGACCCGCAAGATCGCGGAGGGCGTCGGCGTGCGCGGCCTGCTGAACGTCCAGTACGCGCTCAAGGACGACGTCCTGTACGTCCTGGAGGCCAACCCTCGCGCCTCGCGAACCGTGCCGTTCGTCTCGAAGGCGACTGCCGTGTCGATGGCGATGGCGGCGGCGCGGATCGCCGTCGGGCAGACGATCGCGCAGCTGCGCGCCGAAGGCCTGCTGCCGGCGTCCGGTGACGGCGGAACGCTGCCGCTGGACTCCCCGATCGCGGTCAAGGAGGCAGTCATGCAGTTCCACCGCTTCCACACGCCGGAGGGGACGATCGTCGATAACGTGCTCGGCCCGGAGATGAAGTCCACGGGTGAGGTGATGGGCATCGACCTGCTGTTCGGCACGGCGTACGCCAAGTCACAGAGTGCGTCGTACGGTCCGCTGCCGACCACCGGGAAGGTGTTCGTCAGCCTGGCCAACCGGGACAAGCGCTCGGCGGTGTTCCCGGTCAAACGGCTCGCCGACCTGGGCTTCGAGGTGCTCGCAACCAGCGGAACCGCCCAGGTGCTCCGGCGCAACGGCGTGCCTGCCCGGGCCGTGCGCAAGCTCAGCGAGGGCGAGGGCAACTGCGTCGAGATGATCCAGGCCGGGGAGATCGACATGGTGATCAACACCCCGGCCGGGTCCGCGGGCACTGTCGGATCGGCGGTACGCGCTGACGGTTACGACATCCGCGCAGCCTCGATAAACGCCGGGATCCCCTGCGTAACGACGATCCCGGGAGCGGCTGCGGCGGTCCAGGGGATCGAGGCGGCGCTCGCGGGAGAGACCACCGTGCGATCGCTGCAGGAGCTGCAGGAGGGCCTGCGCGAGGATGGGCAGAAAGATGGCTAAGCTCTCCGACCGGCTGTTCCGCGGCGTCCGCCCGGCGCTGTTCCGGGTCGGCGGGGGCGATGCCGAGACGGCGCACAAGTGGACTCTCTCGCGGTTGGAGACACTGGACCGGCTCGGCGTCCTGCGGGCGATGACGCGCCGGATCACCCGGCCGGTCGATGATCCGGTCACGCTCTTGGGCGTGCGGTTCGCCAATCGGGTCGGCCTCGCCGCCGGGATGGCCAAGAACGGAGAGGCGCTCCACGCCTGGCCCGCGGTCGGGTTCGGGTTCGCCGAGATCGGCACGGTCACCTGGCACGCCCAGCCCGGGAACGACACCCCTCGGCTGTTCCGGCTCCCGCGTTCCGAGGCGATCATCAACCGGATGGGCTTCAACAACCGGGGCGCGATCGCACTCGCGGCCCGGCTGCGCGAGTACGGGCCGGACGCCGCGGCGCTGCGCACCGGACTCGGGTACCCGCTGGGCATCAGCCTCGGGAAGTCGAAGGTGACGCCGATCGAGGACGCCGTCCAGGACTACGTGAGCTCGATGCGCGAGCTGCGCGGCTTCGCCTCGTACGTCGCGGTGAACGTCTCGAGCCCCAACACGCCCGGCCTGCGCACCCTGCAGGACAAGGGCTTCCTGCAGGAGCTCGTGACCGCCCTGCGGGCGGAGTCCGACGGAGTGCCGCTGCTGGTGAAGATCGCGCCGGATCTCACCCACGGAGCGATCGATGACGTTCTCGACGTGTGCCGTGATCGCGGCGTTTCGGGCATCATCGCCACCAACACCACCATCGAACGCGCCGGCATTTCGTCAGCCGAGCGGTCCCTCGCCGCCGAGGCCGGCGGGCTCTCCGGCGCGCCGCTGACCGTCATGTCCCGGCAGACCGTGCGCTACATCGCTGACCAGGTCGACGGCGAGCTGCCGATCATCGGCGTCGGCGGGATCGGCAGCGCTGCGGATGCGCTCGCGATGCGCGAGGCCGGCGCCGACCTCGTGCAGATCTACTCCGCGCTGATCTTCCGTGGCCCGGCCGTGGTGCACGAGGCCGCGCGAGCCCTGAAGGAGCATCGCGGATGACCGGGTTCGGTGACCGTCTCGCCGCGGCGATGGAGGCGCGTCTGGGCCTGTGCGTGGGCATCGACCCGCACGCCTCGCTGCTGCAGGCCTGGGGATGTGGCGACGACGTCAGCGGGTTGCGCGAGTTCTCGCTACGGGCCGCGGAGGCTCTTGCGCCGCACGTCGCCGCGATCAAGCCGCAGTCGGCGTTCTTCGAGCGGCACGGCTCCCGCGGTGTCCAGGTTCTCGAGGAGACCGTCGCCGCCTGTCGCGCGGCGGGCACGCTGGTCATCATGGACGCCAAGCGTGGCGACATCGGATCGACCGCCGCGGCGTACGCCGAGGCCTATCTCGAGCCGACCAGCCCGCTCTGCTCGGACGCCCTCACCGTCTCGCCGTACCTCGGCTTCGGCTCGATCGAGCCGTTCGTGACCGCGGCCTACGCGCACGGCAGCGGGCTGTTCGTGCTCGCCCGGACCTCCAACCCGGAAGGGGCCGAGGTGCAGTCGGCGACCATCACCGACGGGCGCACCATCTGCCAGGTGATGATCGACCACGTCGCCGAGCGCAACGCGGTCGAGATCGCCCGCGGCGCGCGGCTCGGCAGCCTTGGGGTCGTCGTGGGCGCGACGGTCGCCCCGGGGACGGTCGAGCTGGCGGAGCTGGGCGGTGCGGTACTGGCTCCCGGGCTCGGCGCGCAAGGCGCGACGGTCGCCGACATACGGCGCGTCCTCGGAGCCGCGCCGCTCGTGCTCGCCACCACCAGCAGGGACGTCCTGAGCGCCGGGCCGCAGCCCGCCGCGCTCATCGAGCGGGCTCGTGAGGTCGCCGCCGCGCTCTGCGGCTAGCTCCCCGAATTGCTGGGCCGCTTTCGGTAATCAGGGCCTCGTCGTCGTAACTCCCGCGCGAGGTTGCCAAAACGGCCCTCATGAGGCGTGGCTGGTCATTTATCATTCGCGCAACCGTGATTCGTTTCGGGGGACCAGAGCCCGCTCTTTCGAATCGGTTCGCGGACACCCACCCTTGCCGAGCCGGCCGCACCCCGTATTCGTAGCGGGGCGCGGTACGGCCAATCGACCATCTTCGGAAGGTAGCCTCGCAATGACCCTGCCCCACCTGACTGCCGAGCAACGTGCAGCAGCACTCGACAAGGCGGCCGACGCCCGCCGCCGTCGGGCCGAGCTCAAAGAGTGCCTCAAACGAGGTGAGCTGACGCTCGCCGACGTGCTGGAGCGGGGCAAGGATGACGAGGTCGTGGGCCGCACGCACATGCTGACCGTGCTGGAGAGCCTGCCCGGCATCGGCAAGGTCAAGGCATCCCGGATCATGGACCGCGTAGGCATCGCCCGCAGCCGTAGGGTCCGCGGGCTGGGCGCCAAGCAGCGGGTAGCGTTGGAGGAGGAGCTGGCAGGCCGCTAGCTCGCGACCGACGACCGCACGGAGGCCCATGAGCCAGTCTTCTCCCGGCCGTCTCGTCGTGCTCAGCGGACCCTCGGGGGTCGGCAAGGGCTCGGTAATGGCCCGGCTGCGCCAGCGCGAGATGCCGGTGTGGGTCTCGGTCTCGTGCACCACTCGGGCGCCGCGGCCGGGCGAGCGGGACGGCGAGCACTACTTCTTCATCGACGAGGCGGAGTTCGTGCGCCGCGTCGAGGCCGGCGAGATGCTCGAGCACGCCCAGTTCGCCGGACGCCGCTACGGGACCCCACGCGCTGCGGTACAGCAGCACCTGGACGCGGGAGAGTCGGTGCTCCTCGAGATCGAGCTCGACGGGGCCCGCCAAGTCAAGGCCAGCATGCCGGAGGCGTTCATGGTCTTCCTCGCGCCGCCGTCCCGCGACGAGCTGGTGCGCCGGCTGACCGGCCGGGGGACCGAGACGCCCGAGCAGATCGCGGCGCGGCTGGCGCAGGCCGAGGTAGAGCTGGCCGCCGAGCGCGAGTTCGACGAGGTCATCGTCACCGCCGACCTCGGCGGGGCCGTCGGCAGGTTGCTAGACTTGATCACGGGCCCACGGCCCGGGGCGGGCGAGCGCGCCCCCCGCGAGCCTGACCTGAACGGGGCCGCACCTGAAAACTCTCCCCAGCGATGAATGGACGAGTACGTGTCCGGAACCTCTCCCGCCCCTGAAGGCATCACCAACCCGCCGATCGATGAGCTGCTCACGCGCGCGTCATCGAAGTACGGGCTGGTGATCTACGCGGCCAAGCGTGCTCGCCAGATCAACGCCTACTACGGCCAGCTCGCCGAGGGCCTGCTCGAGCACGTCGGCCCGCTGGTCGAGACCGGCGTGCAGGAGAAGCCGCTGTCGATCGCGCTGCGGGAGATCAACGAAGGTCTGCTGACCGCCGAGTCCACCGACTCCTGAACCGGCTCGACCCGTGCCGCCGAGCCCTGCTCCCCGCGTCGTCCTCGGCGTCTCCGGGGGCATCGCCGCCTACAAGTCCTGCGAGCTGCTGCGTGCCCTGACCGAGTCCGGTCACCACGTCGATGTCATCCCGACCGAGGCCGCGCTGCGCTTCGTGGGGGCCGCCACCTTCGAGGCGCTCAGCGGGAATCCCGTCACGACCGGGGTGTTCAGCGACATCCCCTCGGTACGGCACGTCCGTCTCGGCCAGCAGGCCGACCTGATCGTGATCGCGCCGGCCACCGCCGACCTGATCGCCCGCATGGCAGCTGGCCGCGCCGACGACCTGCTCACGTCCACGCTGCTGGCCACCCTCGCGCCGGTCGCGATCGCGCCGGCGATGCACACCGAGATGTGGCAGCATCCCGCCACCCAGGCCAACATCGCCACGCTGCGCTCGCGCGGCGTCACCGTGATCGGGCCGGCGTCCGGGCGGCTGACCGGCAAGGACACCGGCCCGGGCCGGATGGCCGAGCCGGCTGAGATCGCCCAGCTGGCCCGGGTGCTGCTTGAACGCCGTGACGCGCTGCCGCACGACCTCGCCGGCACCCGAGTGCTGGTCACCGCCGGGGGCACCCGCGAACCGCTGGATCCCGTGCGCTTCCTCACCAACCGGTCCTCCGGCAAGCAGGGATACGCCCTCGTGCAGGTTGCGGCGGCCCGTGGCGCCGCGGTCACGCTGATCTCCGCGAACGCGGCCTTGCCCACCCCGGCGGGCGTCGACCTCGTGCGCGTCGAGACCGCTCTCGAGCTGCAGGAAGCCACCGTCGCCGCCGCTGCCGACCATGACGTCGTGGTGATGGCCGCCGCCGTCTCGGACTTCCGGCCCACCGAGCGCAGTAGCTCGAAGATCAAGAAGACCGCTGCTGAGCCTGAGCGCATCGCGCTGGCGAAGAACCCTGACATCCTCGCTGGACTGGTCGCCGAGCGAGAGGCCGGGCGGCTCCCGGCCGGGCTGCGGATCGTCGGGTTCGCGGCCGAGACCGGTGACGAGCGGTACACCGTGGAGGAGTACGGAAAGCAGAAGCTGGGCCGCAAGCGTTGCGACTACCTGGTCGTCAACGATGTCGGCGAGGGCGGCGCCTTCGAGTCCGACACCAATGCCGGGCTGATCATCGGTCGCGACGGGCGCACGACCGAGATCCCGCGGGGCAGCAAGCAGCTCGTCGCGGCGCAGATCTTGGACGTGGTCACCGCATCCGCCGGCTCGCCGTCCGCCTAGACTGTCGCTTGACCACCTACCGAGGAGTAGCCACACGATGTCCCGCCGCCTGTTCACCTCTGAGTCCGTCACCGAGGGACACCCCGACAAGATCGCCGACGCGATCAGTGACGCGATTCTCGACGAGCTGCTCACGCAGGACCCGGGCGCGCGGGTCGCGGTGGAGACCCTCATCATGACCGGCCAGGTACACATCGCCGGCGAGGTCCGCACCACCGCGTACGCCGACATCCCGGGCCTGGTGCGCAAGACGATTCTCGACATCGGCTACGACTCCTCCAGCAAGGGATTCGACGGCGCGTCGTGCGGCGTGTCGGTGTCGATCGGGGAGCAGTCCTCCGACATCGCCGCGGGCGTGGACGTCGCCCATGAGTCGCGCGTCGAGGGCAACGAGGACGCGATCTCGGCGCAGGGCGCCGGCGATCAGGGACTGATGTTCGGGTTCGCCTGTGACGAGACGCCGGAGCTGATGCCGCTGCCGATCTCGATGGCGCACCGGCTCTCACGCCGGCTCACCGAGGTGCGCAAGGACGGCACGCTGCCGTATCTGCGGCCCGACGGGAAGACGCAGGTCACCATCGAGTATGTCGACGGCCGGCCCGAGCGGGTGGATACCGTCGTGCTCTCCACGCAGCACGCGGAGGGGATCAGCCTAGAGGGCATGCTGGCCCCCGACATCCGCGAGCACGTCATCGACCACGTCCTGGCCTCGTACGACCTCGACTCGACCGACGTCCGGGTGCTGATCAACCCCACCGGCAACTTCGTGATCGGCGGTCCGATGGGCGATGCCGGGCTGACCGGCCGCAAGATCATCGTCGACACCTACGGCGGGTATGCCCGCCACGGCGGCGGCGCCTTCTCTGGCAAGGACCCGTCGAAGGTCGACCGCTCCGCGACCTATGCCACCCGGTGGGTCGCCAAGAACATCGTCGCGGCCGGGCTCGCCGCCAAGTGCGAGGTCCAGGTGGCATATGCGATCGGCCGCGCTGAGCCGGTGGGCATGTACATCGATACCTTCGGCACCGAGACCACCCCGGTCGAGCGGATCGAGAAGGCGGCGGCCGAGGTATTCGACCTGCGTCCGCTTGCCATCATCCGCGACCTCGACCTGCTGCGGCCGATCTATCGGGCGACCACTGCCTACGGCCACTTCGGCCGCGAGGACGGCGACTTCCCGTGGGAGCGCACCGACCGAGCCGCCGAGCTCGCGCGGATCGCGACCCAGTAGGAGCGCGTCACGCCCGGCCAGCAGACCCTGATGCCACCGGTGCGCCCGGACGACGGGCCGCTGGTGGCATCGGTGTATCCCGACGTGCCGCTGCCGCACCTGGATCGCCGCTTCGACTACGTCGTGCCGGACGAGCTCGCCGACCAGGTTGCCGTCGGGTCCCGCGTGCGGGTGCGTTTTGCCGGCAAGCTGGTCGACGCGTACGTCGTCGGCCTGAGCAGCGATACCGAGCGCGAGGGCCGGCTCTCGCGCGTGCAGCGCGTGGTCGGGCCGCTGCCCGTGCTGACCGACGAGACGTTGCCGCTCATGCGCGCCGTCGCCGACCGCTGGGCCGGCGGCTTCTGCGACGTGGTCCGGCTGGCCGTGCCCCCGCGCAACGCGCGCACCGAGAAGTCCGCCACCCAGCCGGTGCTCGACTACGCCGCGCCGTCCGACACCGGCTGGGGTGCGTACGGTGACGGGTTCCTGAGCGCGCTGCGCGAAGGGCGCCGGGCGCGGGCCGTGTGGACGGCGATGCCCGGCGAGGATTGGCCGCTGCGGCTGGCCGAGGCCGCCGCCACGACGGCGGCTGGGGGACGCGGGGCGGTGATTGTCGTCCCCGACGTGAAGGACGCCGCGCGCGTCGAGGACGCCTTGCGGATTCTGGTCGGAAAGGACGGCTTCGCCCCGCTGAACGCGGGGCTGGGGCCGTCGGCACGCTACCGTCGCTTCCTGCGCTGCCTGCGCGGCGAGGTGCGGATCGCGGTCGGAACCCGGTCTGCGGTCTACGCCCCCGTGCGCGACCTGGGGCTGGTCGCCATCTGGGACGACGGCGACGATCTGTACGACGAGCCGCGTGCGCCGTACGCGCACGCCCGCGACGTCGCGGTGCTGCGCGCCCACCTCAGTGGCGCCAGCGTGCTGATCGGCGGTTTCACGCAGTCGGTCGCCAGCGCCGCGCTGCTCGAACGGGGGTGGGCGGCCGCGCTGCGCCCCGACCGGGACAGCGCGCGGTCCCGGATGCCGCGCATCGTGGCCTCGGGAGACGACATCTTCCTTCGCTCGGACGCCGCCACGCACAGTGCCCGGATGCCGAAGGTCGCGATGGACGCGGCCCGGGCGGCGATCGACGCGGGGAACCCGGTGCTCGTACAGGTCCCGCGGCGCGGCTATCTGCCGGTGCTCGCGTGCGTGCGGTGCGGCACCCCGGCCCGCTGCGCGCAGTGCCGGGGGCCACTCGCGCTCCGCTCGGGCCGCGACCCGTTGGCCGCCTGCCGGTGGTGCGGCACGATCGCGGCCGGCTGGCGGTGCCCCGAGTGCGATGCCGACCGGTTCCGGGCCGCGGTGGTGGGCGCCGGGCGTACCGCGGAGGAGATCGGGCGGATGCTGCCCGGCACCGCGGTGGTGCAGTCCGCCGGAGACCATGTCATCTCCCGCATCGAGCCCGGCAAGCGGGTCGTGATCGCCACGCCCGGCGCCGAGCCGGTCGTCGACGGGGGGTATGGCGCCGTCCTGCTGCTGGATGGCTGGGCGCTGCTCACCCGCTCCGAGCTGCTCGCGGGCGAGGAGGCGCTGCGCCGATGGATGAACGCAGCAGCGCTGGCCCGGGCCGGCGCGGACGGCGGCCGGGTGGTCGGGATGGCGCCCGCCGCCGTGCCGGTCGTGCAGGCGCTGGTGCGCTGGGATGCGCCGTGGTACGCCGAGCGCGAGCTGGCCGACAGACATGAGCTGCGCTTCCCGCCGACGGTTCGGATGGCCGCCCTGGTGGGTGATCCGGCAGCGGTGGATGAGGCAACACGGTCGCCGGAGCTGCCACCGACCACCGACGTCCTGGGCCCGGTGACCGACTACGTCGACGAGACCGCTGAGCGGCTGCTGCTGCGCGTCCCGACCACGGACGGGGACGCTCTCGCGCAGGCCCTGCACGCCTTGCGCAGCCACCGCTCCCTGCACAAGGCGCGCGACCGGCTGCACATCAAGCTCGACCCGCAGCGGCTGCTCTAGCCGCAGCAGTGGCCGGCCACCGACCGGCGGCCGACCGGGGGATCGCCTAGAATGCCCTGGGGTCCGTAACCCCCATTCGCCTGTTCGGCGACCCCGTCCTGCGCACCCCGTGCGAGCCGGTGACCGACTTCGATCGCGAGCTGGCCAGGCTCGTCGACGACCTCACCGACACGATGCTCGCGGCCAACGGCGCCGGACTTGCCGCGCCGCAGATCGGCGTCGGGGCGCGGGTGTTCACCTATCACGTGGACGACCAGGTCGGGCACCTCGTGAACCCCGTCGTGGAGTATGTCTCCGACGAGGAGCAGACCGATGACGAGGGCTGCCTGTCGATCCCGGGCCTGGCCTTCCCGTGCACGCGGCCCCTCCGGGCGCGTGCGGCCGGCTTCGACATGCACGGTGAGCCGCTGGTCATCGAGGGCGAACGACTGCTCGCGAGGGCGGTGCTGCACGAGATCGACCACCTGGACGGCGTCCTGTTCGTCGACCGGCTCGACCCGGCGACGCGCAAGGCGGCGATGCGCGCGATTCGCGAGGCCGAGTGGGCCGGGACGCCACGCCCGGTGATCAAGGTCAGCCCGCACCCCTCGCCGTTCGGGATCTGACGATGCGCATCCTGTTCGCGGGCACGCCGCACGCCGCCGTCCCCTCACTGGAGGCACTGCACGCCTCCGAGCACGAGATTGTCGCGGTGCTGACGCGCCCGGACACGCGATCCGGTCGTGGCCGGAGCATGAGCCGCAGCGAGGTCGGCCAGCGGGCCGACGAGCTGGCCATCCCGCTGCTGCAGCCCCGGTCGCTGCGCGATGCCGAGGCGCGCGAGGCGATCGCCGCGCTCGATCCGGACCTTGCGGTGATCGTGGCCTACGGTGGTCTCGTTCCGGCGCCGGTGCTGCAGCTGCCGCGGCACGGTTGGGTGAACCTGCACTTCTCCCTGCTGCCGCGCTGGCGGGGGGCGGCGCCGGTGCAGCACGCGATCGCCGCCGGCGACGCGCAGATCGGCGCGTGCACCTTCCGGCTTGAAGAGGGCCTGGACACCGGTCCGGTCTATCGACGGATCTCGATGGGCATGCCCGAGCGGGCGACCGCCGGCGATCTGCTTGAGACCCTGGCCGTAGACGGCGCGCACCTGCTGGCGCAGACCGTCGAAGACATCGCTGCCGGCACCGCCCGGCCGGAGGCTCAGCCAGCGGACGGCATCACGCTCGCGCCGAAGATCAGCGTCGATGACGTTCACGTGCGCTTCAGCAGGCCGGCGCCCGTCGTCGACCGGCTGATCCGCTCGGCAACCCCCGCGCCCGGCGCCTGGTGCCTGATCGCCGGGCAGCGCGTCAAGCTCGGTCCCGTCCTGCCACTGCACGAGAGCCTGCCTGCAGGCGAGCTGGTAGTGACCAAGCGCGAGGTCGTCATCGGCTGCGAGCTCGGCGCCGTCCGGCTCGGTCAGGTCCAGCCCCAGGGCAAGAAGGCGATGCCCGCGGCAGACTTCGCCCGCGGTGCCCGGTTGACCAGCGGCATGCTCGTCGACGAGGCGTCGTTGTGAGCGGTGCGCCCCGCAGCGGCGCGCCCCGCAGCGGCGCGTCCCGCGGAGGCGGGCGCCGCGGAGGGCCGCGTGGCCGCAGGCTCGCCGTGGGCGCCGCCCCCCGCAGGGTGGCCTACGAGGTCGTGCGGGCGGTCTCCGGCCGCGACGCCTACGCCAACCTCGTGCTGCCCGACCGGATTCGGCAGGCCGGTCTCGACGCGCGCGACGCGGCGCTCGCGACCGAGCTGACCTACGGCACCCTGCGGGCGGCCGGACTGTTGGACGCCGTGATCGACGTCGTCTCCAGCCGGCCGGTGGACCAGCTGGACGACGACGTCCGCGACGCGGTCCGGCTGGGGGCCTACCAGCTGCTGCGGACCCGGATCGCACCGCACGCCGCCGTCTCGGCGACCGTCGGCGCCACCCATGGCGTGCTGTCGCAGGGCCAGGCCGGGTTCGTCAACGCGCTGCTGCGCAAGATTGGCTATCGCACCGAGGAGGAATGGGTCGGGCGGGTCGCGCCGGATGCCGACACCGATCCGATCGGCAACCTGGCTATGAAGCACGCCCACCCGCGATGGATCGCCGCCGCCTTCAACGATGCCCTCGGCGGGGACCGCGACGAGCTCGCTGCCGCGCTCGCCGCCGACGACGAGCGGCCCGCGGGGCACCTCGCCGCCCGGCCCGGCCGGGTCACCCGCGACGAGCTGGCCGCAGCGAGCGGCGGAACCCTGGGCCGCTACTCGCCGTACGCGGTGCACCTGGACTCCGGCGATCCGGCCGAGATCGCCTACGTGCGGTCCGGCTCGGCCGCGGTGCAGGACGAAGGCAGTCAGCTGGCCGCGCTCGCGCTCATCGAGACACCGATCGAGGGGGCCGACTCGCGCTGGGTCGACCTGTGTGCCGGGCCCGGCGGGAAGGCCGGGCTGCTGGCTGCGGTCGCGGCCGGACGGGGCGCCCGGCTGCTGGCGTGTGAGCCTGCCCCACATCGCGCCGCTCTCGTCGCGAGCACCCTGCGCGGTCTGCCCGCCCAGGCGGTGATCAGCGACGGCCGCCGGGCTCCGCTCGCCGACTCGTCGGTCGACCGAGTTCTCGTCGACGCGCCGTGCTCCGGGCTCGGTGCGCTGCGTCGCCGTCCGGAGTCGCGCTGGCGCCGCCAGCCCTCCGACATCCCGGCGCTCACCATGCTGCAGCGCGAGCTGCTGACCTCGGCGTTGCGCGTGGTCCGCGCCGGAGGCGTGGTCGCGTATGTCACCTGCAGCCCGCACGTCGCCGAGACCCGCGCGGTGGTGCGGGCCGTGGTCGACGAGCGGATGCACGAGCTGGTCGACGTCCGCCCGGTCCTGGGCGAGCTGCCTGACCTCGGCGAGGGCCCATGGGTGCAGTTGTGGCCCCATCGGCACGGCACCGACGCGATGTTCATCAGCCTGATTCGGAAGAGATAGAAGGTAATCGATGCAGTATGACGCGGCGTACACCGGCACCGGGCGGCCGATGATCGCGCCGAGCATCCTGTCGGCCGACTTCGCCCGCCTGGCCGACGAGGCAGCCCGGGTGGCGGGCAGTGACTGGCTGCATGTCGACGTGATGGACGCGCACTTCGTGCCCAACCTGACCCTCGGTCCGCCGGTCGTGAAGAGCCTGCGCGCGGTGACCGAGATCCCACTGGACTGCCACCTGATGATCGAGGACCCGGACCGGTGGGCGCCCGGGTATGCCGAGCTCGGAGCCCACAACGTCACCTTCCATGTCGAGGCCGCCGCCGACCCGGTGCAGACCGCGCGGGCGATCCGGTCGGCGGGCGCCAAGGCCGGTCTCGCGCTCAAGCCCGGCACCGCGCTCGAGGGCTACCTCGACGTGCTGCGTGAGTTCGACACGCTCCTGATCATGACCGTCGAGCCCGGGTTCGGCGGCCAGGCGTTCATCGAGCAGATGCTGCCGAAGATCGCAGCCGCACGGGCCGCCGTGGACTCCGGGCACCTGCGCCTGCTGCTCGAGGTGGACGGCGGGATCAACGCCGACACCATCGAACGGGCCGCCGCGGCCGGCGCCGACTGCTTCGTCGCCGGCAGCGCGGTGTACGGCGCGGACGACCCGGCCGAGGCCGTGCGACGGCTGCGCGAGCAGGCGGCCTCCGTCTCGTGAGCCGCCACGAGGAGGCGATGCGCGAGGCAGCTGCCCTCGCCGAGCTGGCCGCGGGGCTCTCGAGCCCCAACCCGCCGGTGGGCGCGGTCGTTGTCCGCGACGGACAGATCGTCGGGCGCGGGCACACCCAACCCGCCGGCCAGGCGCACGCCGAGGTCATGGCGCTGCGGGACGCCGGAGACCTCGCTCGTGGGTCGACCGTCGTGTGCACCCTGGAGCCGTGCGCGCACACCGGGCGCACCGGGCCGTGTGCAGACGCCCTGATCTCGGCCGGGGTCGCGGAGGTCGCGTACGCCGTCGCCGACCCGACCGACGAAGCCAGCGGCGGCCATCACCGTCTCGTGCAGGCCGGCGTCCGCGTCGACGGGGGAGTGCTGCGCGAGGAGGTCGCGACGGGGGTGCTGCGCGCCTGGTTGCACAGCCGCTCGACGGGGCGTCCGTACGTGATCTGGAAGGTCGGCCAGAGCCTCGACGGCCAGGTGGCCGCGGAGGATGGCAGCAGCCAGTGGATCACCGGCCCGGACTCGCGGGCCGCCGTGCACCGGCTGCGCGAGCAGGTCGATGCGATCGTGGTCGGCGCCGGCACCGTGCGCGCCGACGACCCGCGCCTGACCGCCCGTGACGCCGGCGGCCGGCAGCGCGAACGCCAGCCGCTACGAGTCGTGCTGTCGAGCACCGGCCGGCTGCCGGCCGAATCCCACGTCCTGGACGGTAGCCTCCCCACTCTCGTCGCGCTGGGCCCGGGCACCGACCTCGGGTCTGTCGAACGGATCACCGCAAAAGGCGCGCAGGCCTGGATCTCACCCGGCCACCCCCACGAGGGCATCGACCTCGACGTGCTGTTGCAGCAGCTCCACGAGCGGGGGCTGCTCAGCGTCCTCGTCGAAGGCGGCCCCACAGTGGCGGGGTCGTTCGCCGCTGCCGGGCTGATCGACGAGGTGCAGGCCTACCTCGCGCCCAAGCTCCTGGTGAGCGGGATGTGGCCTGCGTTACGGGGATACGGTGTAAGGAGCATCGGCGATGCGATAGACCTGGAGATCAGCGGCGTCCGGCGCATCGGCACCGACGTCCTCGTCACCGCCGTACGGCGCGCAGGAGGAAAGTAGGAGCGTGTTCACCGGAATCATTGAGGAGATCGGCACGGTCTCGGCGCTGCAGCAGGACGGCGACAACGCCGTCGTGCGAATCGAGGCACCCACCGTGGTCGCGGACGCCACGCACGGCGCCTCCATCGCGGTCGACGGCGTCTGCCTGACCGTCGTGGAGCACGACGCCGACGGCTTCACAGCCGACGTCATGGGCGAGACGCTGAGCCGCTCGACGCTCGGTGAGCTGGCTGCTGGGTCCAAGGTGAACCTTGAGCGCGCGATGCAGGCCGGCGGGCGGCTCGCCGGGCACATCGTGCAGGGCCATGTCGACGCGGTCGGCACACTGATCGAACGCACCGCACACGAGAAGTGGGACGTGCTGCGCTTCTCCATCCCGGTCGAGCTGGCCCGGTACGTCGTCGAGAAGGGATCGATCACGATCAGCGGGACGTCGCTGACCGTCAGCGCGGTTAGCGAACCTGAGGCCTCCGAGCCGTGGCTGGAGGTGTCGCTGATCCCCACGACCCTGCAGCTCACCACCCTCGGGGCGCTTCAGGTGCAGGACCGGGTGAACCTCGAGGTCGACGTCCTGGCAAAGTACGTCGAGCGAGCGCTCGCGGGCTATCAGCGGGCCGAGGACCAGTCTGGGCGTGAGAAGTGAGCGAGTTCGGCAGCATCGAGCAGGCCCTGGATGACCTTCGGCAGGGCAAGGCGATCGTCGTCGTCGACGACGAGGACCGCGAGAACGAGGGCGACCTCATCTTCGCTGCTGAGATGGCTACGCCCGAACTGGTCGGGTTCATGGTCCGCTACACCTCCGGCTACATCTGCGTGCCGCTGACCGATGAGGCGTGCGACCGCCTGGACCTGCCGCCGATGTTCCACACCAACCAGGACAAGCACTCCACGGCCTACACGGTCACCGTCGACGCGAACGAGGGCATCACCACCGGCATCAGCGCCCTCGACCGGGCGCACACGATCCGCGAGCTCGCCCGCCCCGATGCCACCCGGGCAGACTTCCGCCGTCCCGGCCACGTCGTCCCGCTGCGCGCTCGCGAGGGCGGCGTGCTGCGCCGTGCGGGGCACACCGAGGCCGCGGTCGACCTGTGCCGCCTGGCGGGCCTGCAGCCGGCCGGGGTGATCTGCGAGATCGTCTCGCAGAAGGAGGTCGGGGACATGGCCCGGCTCGATGAGCTCACCGTGTTCGCCGGCGAGCACGACCTCACCCTCATCTCGATCGCCGACCTGATCGCCTACCGGCGCCGCAGCGAAAAGCACGTGCGGCGGGTCGCCTCGGCGAAGATCCCCACGCCGTACGGCGAGTTCGACATGGTCGGCTACGACACCGAGTTCGACGAGATCGAGCATGTGGCGCTCGTGTACGGCGACATCGGCGACGGCGAGGACGTCCTCGTGCGGGTGCACTCCGAGTGCCTGACCGGGGACGTGTTCGGTTCGTTGCGCTGCGACTGCGGGCCGCAGCTGCACGCCGCCATGCAAGCGGTCGCCGAGGAGGGCCGCGGCGTCGTCCTATACATCCGGGGTCACGAGGGCCGCGGCATCGGTCTGCTGCACAAGCTGCAGGCCTACCAGCTGCAGGACCAGGGCGCCGACACGGTCGATGCCAACCTGGACCTCGGCCTGCCGGTGGATGGCCGCGACTACGGCACCGGCGCCCAGATCCTGGCCGACCTCGGCATCCGCAGCATGCGGCTGCTGACCAACAACCCGGCCAAGCGGGCCGGGCTCGAGGGCTACAACCTTCGGGTCACCGGCCGGGTGCCGCTGCCGCTGAGCGTCAACCCGCACAACGTGCGCTATCTCACGACCAAGCGCGATCGCATGGGTCATCTCATCGATGGGCTGCCCGAGGGTGCCGAGCCGGGAATCCTGCCGTGAGCGGCGAGGGGCGGCCGACGTCGGTTCGGCTGTCGGGGGCCGGGCTGCGCCTGGCGATCGTCGCCACACGCTGGAATGCCGACCTCGTGGCCACGATGCTTGAGCGAGCGATGGACTGCGCGCACGACAGCGGCATCGACCAGCCGACCATCGTGAGCGTCGCCGGTGCGGTCGAACTGCCCGTGATCGCGCAGCAGTTGGCCCGGACGCACGACGCGGTGGTGGCACTCGGCGCGGTGATCCGCGGCGGCACGCCGCACTTCGAGTATGTCTGCGACTCGGTCACTGCCGGGCTGACCCGCATCGCGCTCGACGAGGGCACTCCGATCGGGAACGGTGTGCTCACCTGCAACACGTTGGAGCAGGCGATCGAGCGCAGCGGAGGCCCGGGCTCGATCGAGGACAAGGGTTACGAGGCGGCGCACGCCGCGATCGACGCGGCGATCACGCTGGCCGCGCTGCGAGGAGAGAAGTGAAGTCATTCGACGAGCTGTATGCCGAGCTACAGCGCAAGGTCGCCGCCGGCGAAGCCGGCTCCGGCACGGTCCAGGCGGTGCGCGACGGCGTGCACTCGGCGGGCAAGAAGGTGGTCGAGGAGGCCGCCGAGTCGTGGATGGCGGCCGAGCACGAGGACGTCGACCGGGCGGCCGAGGAGATCTCCCAGCTGCTGTACCGCGTGCAGGTGCTCATGCTCGCCCGCGGCATCCCCATGGACGACGTCTACAAGTACCTCTAGGAAGAGCCCACATGCTGCGCATCGCCGTACCCAACAAGGGATCGCTGGCCGAGGCGGCCGCCACCATGCTCCGCGAGGCGGGCTATCGCCAGCGCTCCGAGAGCAAGGAACTGGCGATCCTCGACCCGGACAACGACGTCGAGTTCTTCTACCTGCGCCCGCGCGACATCGCGGTGTACGTCGGCGAGGGCACTCTCGATCTCGGCATCACCGGAAAGGACCTGCTGGTCGACTCAGGGACCCGGGCCGCCGAGGTGCTGCCGCTCGGCTTCGGAGCCTCGACGTTCCGTCTGGCCGCGCTACCCGGCACCATCGGGTCGCTGCGCGACCTGGAGGGCAAGCGGGTCGCCACGGCGTACACCGGCGTCATGGAGGGGATCCTGCAGCGGGAGGGGATCGACGCCAAGATCGTCCGGCTGGACGGCGCGGTCGAGACCGCGATCCGGCTCGGAGTCGCCGACGCCGTCGCCGACGTCGTGCAGACCGGAACCACGCTGCGCACGGCCGGGCTGGAGATCGTCGGCGAGGAGCCCCTGATGACCAGCGAGGCGGTGCTGATCGGCCGGGACGGCGTCCAGCAGCAGGGCGCCGTCGCCCAGCTCATCCGCCGCCTGCAGAACGTCCTGGTGGCGCGCCGCTATGTCATGATCGACTACGACATCCGCTCCGAGCAGCTCGAGGCCGCCGTCGCCGTCACCCCTGGGCTGGAGTCCCCGACGGTCTCCCCGCTGCACAACGAGGGCTGGCACGCGGTGCGCGCGATGGTCCCGCAGGGCGACACCAACCGAATCATGGACGAGCTGTGGTCGCTGGGAGCACGCGCGATCCTCGTCACCGACATCGTCGCCTGCCGCATTTGATCGCGCTTTCATGGCAGCATGGAACAGTTGGCCGAGAGCAGACCGGCACAGGAGCAGCTAGCGGAAGGAGGCACGAGGTGACGAACAATGCCTCGTCGCTGAGGATCGTCGGCGGCACCCCGCTGACCGGCGAGGTCTCCGTCCGCGGCGCGAAGAACCTGGTCCCGAAGGCGATGGTCGCGGCGCTGCTCGGCAGCACGCCGAGCACCCTGCGCAATGTGCCCAACGTCGTCGACGTCGACATCGTCTCGGGTCTGCTGAAGCTGCACGGGGTCACCGTGCAGCGCAGCGACGGCCGGCTCGTCATGGACCCCGGCGCGGTCGATCACGCCGAGCCGGCGGAGATCAACGTGCACGCGGGCGCCAGCCGCATCCCCATCCTCATGTGCGGGCCACTGATCCATCGTCTCGGGCGGGCATTCATCCCGGACCTCGGCGGGTGCCGGATCGGCGATCGCCCGATCGACTTCCACCTCGACGCGCTGCGGCAGATGGGTGCCAAGGTCCGCAAGGAGGCCGAAGGCCTCTACATCGATGCCCCCGAGGGCCTCATCGGCACCAAGATCGAGCTGAGCTTCCCGAGCGTGGGCGCGACCGAGCAGGTGCTGCTGAGCGCGGTGCTGGCCGAGGGCACCACCGAGCTGAGCAATGCCGCGACCGAGCCTGAGATCATGGACCTGATCTGCGTCCTGCAGAAGATGGGCGCCCAGATCACGGTCCACGCCGGGCGGGTGGTGCGCATCGAGGGAGTCGAGTCCCTGCAGGGTTATGACCACCTCGCCCTGCCGGACCGCCTGGAGGCGGCGTCCTGGGCGTGCGCCGCCCTCGCGACCGCTGGCGACATCACGGTGCTGGGCGCCGAGCAGGCCTCGATGCTGACCTTCCTGAACGTCTTTCGCCAGGTGGGCGGAAAGTTTCAGGTCGACGACGGCGGCAACGGCGAGCCGAAGTCCATCCGCTTCTGGCACCCTGGCGGCGGCCTCGACGCCATCGCGATCGAGACGGCCGTCGCGCCTGGCTTCCAGACCGACTGGCAACAGCCCCTCGTCGTGGCGCTCACCCAGGCCGAGGGCCTGTCGATCGTGCACGAGACGGTCTATGAGAACCGGCTCGGGTTCACCGAGGCGCTGAACCAGATGGGAGCGCGGATCCAGGTCTACCGCGAGTGCCTGGGCGGATCGACCTGCCGTTTCGGACAGCGCAACTTCCAGCACTCGGCAGTCATCTCCGGGCCCACCCAGCTGCGCGGCGCCGAGCTGGAGATCCCCGACCTACGGGGCGGGTTCTCTTACCTGATCGCAGCGCTGGCCGCGGAGGGGGAGTCGACCCTGCACGGGCTGGAGCTCATCTACCGCGGGTACGAGAACTTCCTTGGCAAACTCACCGCGCTGAACGCCAAGTACGACGAGCTGTAGGCGGTCGGCTCCAGCACCGCAAGTGTTGAAGCGATACCGCCGGATCGTTGGCAACCTCTGACGACGTGCCCCGGGTCACCCCCGCCTAGAGTCTTAGCGACGCACACGTAGCAGGAGAGGGCGGTACATGAGCGACAGCACGGGACGCGCCGGGCACATCCGGATCGGCGTCGACACCGGCGGAACCTTCACCGACATCGTCGCGGTGGACACCAAGGCGGGAACGATCGCCACCACGAAGACCCCGTCGACCCCGTCGAACCCGGCGGACGGATTCCTCACTGGCGTCCACAAGATCCTTGAGCAGATCGGCGCCCAGCCCAGCGAGATCGAGTCGATCTCGCACGGCACCACCGTGGCCACCAACCAGCTCCTCGAGGGCAAGATCGGCGAGCTCGGCTTCATCACCACCGAGGGCTACGAGTTCGTCCTCGAGATCGCCCGCCAGTCGGTGCCCGACGGCTACGGCAACTCCTACTTCTGGGTCAAGCCCGACCGCATCGTGCCCGCCGACAAGGTCAAGACCGTCGGCGGCCGGCTGAACTTCAAGGGCGAGGAGGTCCGCCCCTTCGACGAGGCCAGCGCCCGCGAGGCCGTGCGCTTCTTCAAGGACAAGGGCATCACCACCCTCGGTGTCTGCCTGCTGCACGCCTATGCCAACAGCTCCCATGAGCAGCGGATGCTCGAGATCATCCGCGAGGAGATGCCCGACGCCGTCGTCTCGCTCTCCAGCGAGGTGCTGCGCGAGTACCGCGAGTACGAGCGCACCATGACCACGCTCGTGGACGCCGCGGTCAAGCCGAAGGTCGGCGCGTACGTCGCCGGCATCGCCGAGCGGCTGGCCGAGCTCGACCCCGAGCGGGTCATCCCGTTCTCGATCATGCGTAGCAACGGCGGCGTGCTCTCCGCCGACGAGGTCACCGGCCAGCCGATCACGACGGTGCTCTCCGGCCCCGCCGCCGGTGCCCTGGGCGCGGCCGTCATCGCGCAGAAGGCCGGCTTCGACTCGGTCGTCACCAACGACGGCGGTGGCACCTCCAGCGACGTCACCGTCATCCAGAACGGCCAGCCCACCCTGACTACCGAGGGCTCGGTCGGCGAGTATCCCTCGAAGATCCCGATGATCGACGTCGTGACCGTCGGCGCCGGCGGCGGCTCGATCGCCTGGCTCGGCCCCGAGGGCACGCTCAAGGTCGGCCCCAAATCGGCCGGTGCCGACCCCGGCCCGATCTGCTATGAGAAGGGCGGCACCGAGCCGACCATCACCGACGCCCACCTGACCCTCGGCCGGATCCCGCCCCACCTGCTCGGCGGCGAGATCCCGCTGAACGTGCAGGCCGCGACGGACGGCGTCCAGCAGCTCGCCGACAAGCTCGGTCTCACCCTCGAGCAGTGCGCCACCGGCATCCTGGAGATCTCCGCCTGGAATCAGGCCAACGCGCTGCGCCAGGTCACCGTCAAGCGCGGCCTGGACGTCCGCGACTTCCCGATGGTCACCTTCGGCGGCTCGGGATCGCTGCTGGCCTGCCGGCTCATGGACATCCTGAACCTGCCGGCCGTCCTCGTCCCGCCGACACCCGGCAACGTCTCGGCGTACGGACTGCTCACCGTCGACGTCCGCAACGACTACGTGCAGACACAGGTCGCCAAGCACGAGTCGCTGGACCTTGACCGGCTGCGCGCGACCATCGATGAGCTGCGGGAGAAGGCCAAGGCTGCGCTGGAGCGCGAGGGCTTCCCGCCGGCCGCGCAGCGCTACGAGGTCACCGCGGACCTGCGCTACTTCGGCCAGGCGTTCGAGGTGCGCGTCGAGTGCCCCGAGGGGGAGATCACCCAGGAATGGGCTGACGAGGTCGCCGACCGCTTCCACGCCGCCCACCACGCCCTCTACAGCTACGACTTCAAGGGGAACGACGAGCAGAAGGTCGAGTGGGTCAACCTGCGCGTCACCGGCGTCGGCCCGATCGCCCGGCCCGAGATCAAGCAGATCGAGAGGGGGACCGGCGCCGAGGGTGCCTTGATCGAGACCCGACAGGTCAACTACGAGGACCAGTGGCACGAGACGAAGATCTACGATCGCGCCAAGCTCGGTGCGGGCGACGTGATCGAGGGCCCGGCGGTCGTGCAGGAGTTCGGCTCCACGGTGCCGATCCACCCCAGGTTCGTCGTCGACGTCGACGCCAACGGCAACCTCATCATCAAGCGAAAGGACGCGTGAGCCCGCGATGAGCACTGACACCAAGAAGGTCGACCCGGTCCTGGTCGAGATCGTCGCCGGCACCCTCGCATCCATCGAGGCGGAGGTCGAGACCGCCATCGGTCGCACCTCCCGCTCGCCGATGATCCGCGACGCGCACGACTACCGCGCCGGCATCTACGACGTGAAGATGCGCAAGCTCACCGGGCGCTCCTACTCCGCGCTGGTGCAGCCCGTCGTCCGCGACTACCCGATCGAGACGATGAAGCCCGGGGACGTCTTCTTCCACAACGACGTCTACCGCTCCGAGGGCGGCATCGGGCACCTGCCCGACCTCTGCGTCACCGTCCCGGTCTTCCAGGGTGAGGAGGTCGTCGGGTTCGTGCAGGCCTTCGGCCACCACGACGACATCGGCGGCGCCTGCCCCGGCTCGATGCCCTCGAACGCCCAGTCGGTGTACGAGGAGGGCCTGATGGTCCCGCCGATCAAGCTGTGGGACCAGGGGGTGCCCAACGAGTCGGCGCTGAAGATCATGACCCGCAACTCGCGTATGCCGGACTCGCTCGCTGCCGACCTGGACGCCGAGTGCTCCGCCTGCCTGATGGGCGCCAAGCGCGTCAGCGAGCTGTTCGAGCGGTACGGCCGCGACCAGGTGGAGGCCGCCTTCGATGCGATCCTGGATGCCAACACCGAAGTGTTCCGCAAGGAGATCCTCTCCAAGATCCCGGACGGCGAGTACGTGTGGGAGGACTACGCCGAGCAGGACGGCGTCGATGAGCCGCGGTTGTACGCGCAGCGGATCACGCTGACCAAGACCTCGGCCGGCGACGGCGTGACCGACGGGCACATCACCCTGGACTTCACCGGGACCAGCCCGCAGGCCAAGGGCCCGATCAACCACTGCGGCAACTACAGCGACGGCAACTTCCTGGCCAAGTGGCTAGCTCCGATCCTGCGCAATCTCGCCGACACCCCCGAGCGGATGGCCGAGCTCGACGTCAACGAGGGCATCATCCCGCTGATCACGATGAAGTTCCCCGAGCCCGGCACGCTGCTCACGCCGATCTTCCCGGCGCCGACGAACGCCCGCACGTTCGTCATCCTGCGCCTGCTGGGCGTCTTCGCGGGCGTGCTGGCGAAGGCGGTCGACGGGCGGATGCCGGCCGACCAGGAGACGATCCGGTACACCGGCGTGTACGGCGAGGACCTCGAGGGCAACAGCTACCTGATGCGCGAGGTGCTCGGGGGTGGCTCCGGCGGCCGCTACTACGCCGACGGCGAGGACACCATCCATGTCGTGCCGGACTCGCGCAACCTGCCGACCGAGTTCACCGAGTCGCGCTTCCCGTTCCTCGTCGAGCGGCTGGGCCTGGCGGTCGACTCCGGCGGCCCGGGCCGCTATCGCGGCGGCCTCGGCTACGAGAAGCACTTCCGGATGCTGAAGGACTGCAACTTCATGTCCATCGCCGACCGGTCCATCCTCTCCTGCTGGGGTGTCAAGGGCGGCAAGGCCGGACGTCCGTTCGAGATCGTCATCGACCCCGACGGCCCGAACGAGCGCGCCGTCGACGCCCTCTCGGACGCCGAGCCCGTGAAGGCGGGGGAGATCATCCGGATCCGCACCACCGGCGGCGGCGGCTGGGGCGACCCGCTCGACCGGCCGTACGACGAGGTCCTGCGCGACCTGCAGTGGGGCAAGGTCTCGGTCCAGGGCGCGCTCGATGACTACGGCGTCGTGGCCACCAAGGACGGCGACGACGTCTCGATCGACGAGCAGGCCTCGGACGCCGAGCGCGCCACGCGCCGCGAGTCTGCGGCCGACGACGCGCCATTCTTCGACCGCGGTCCCGGCTACGCGCGGCTGTCCGGCGGCAGGGAGTTCGCGGACGTCGATCACCTGTAACGACACAGACTCGCGAGGGGCGGGTGGGCTAGGGCCCGCCCGCCCCTCGCGCCATCACGCGGTCGGGGAGGATGGAAGGCATGAAGATCGCGATCACCGGAGCCGGCGGCAAGACCGGGCGAGCCGTAGCGCTTGCCGTACGCGACCTCGGGCACGAGGTGGTTCCCGTCGTCCGGCGTCCGCACGGGCTGCAGGACGAGCGCATCGCGACGCTGGACGATCCGGCGGCGATGAGTGACGCCCTCGCCGATGCGGACGCCGCCTATCTGATCGCGCCCAATGTGCACCCGGGCGAGCTCGGTCTGCTGCGCCCCACGATCGATCTCTGCGAGCAGTCCGGCATCCGGGTCGTCTACCACTCCGTGCTGCATCCCTTTGTGCCGTCCATGCCCCACCACCTGGCGAAGGCCGAGGTGGAGGACGTGCTGCGGCGCAGCACGCTGACGTGGACGATCCTGCAGCCGGCGTCCTACATGGACAACCTGCTGGGCCCTGTGGGCGCGTCCCGCGAAGGCGTGTGGCATCAGCCTTACGACGTCGGCACGCCGTTCACCCCGGTCGCCCTGGAGGACGTCGGCGCGGCCGCCGCGATCACCCTCACCGACCCCGTGCATGCCTTCGCAACCTACGAGCTCGCGGGCCCTGAACGGCTCAGCTCGCAGCAGATGGCGCAGGAGCTGCAGCGCGAGCTGGACCGCCCGATCGAGGTGCGTGCCGACCGCGATGCGTGGGAGCAGGGGGTCGGTGAGCATCTCGATCCGGAGGCGCGACGCCGACTGGGGTTGATGTTCGACTACTACGACGTCCACGGGTTCGCCGGCAACCCGCACGTGCTGTCCTGGCTGCTCGGCCGGCAGCCGGTCACCTTCACCGAGTGGATCCGCCGGCACCGCGAGACCCTCGCCGGGAGCTGAGCACGCCCTGGCCGGACAGCGAGCCGGAGCACGAGCGGCTAGTCGGACCAGCGGAAGACCTTGCGGGCCAGGCCCGCGAACAGTGCCGTCCAGACCGCGAGCACGCCCAGCGCCTGCCAGTCGAAGGCGCCGGTCTCGAAGGCGGCGCGGAATCCCTCGCCGAGCGCGCCGGACGGCGTGAACGAGACGATCGTCGACCACGGCTCGCCGAACGTCGACGACGGCAGGACGGTCCCGAGGCCCAGCATGATCACCCACACGAGGTTCGCCAGAGCCAGCACCGCCTCGGCACGTAGCGTCCCAGCGAACAGCATCGCGAACGATACGAAGCAGGCCGTCCCGACGATCCAGAAGACGAAGAACGGCAGGATGCCAAGCGCGTCCGGCCGCCAACCCATGCCCAGCGCGATCGCGGCCAGGACGACGAACTGAATCACCTCGACCACGAGCACCGCGAGGATCCGGCCGGCGAGCAGCCCACCCCGGCCCAGGGGAGTCGCTCCGAGCAGCCGGAGCACGCCGTACCGCCGGTCGAACGCGGTGGAGATCGCCTGCCCGGTGAACGCGGTGGACAGCACCGCCAGCGCGAGGATGCCGGGTGCGACGGCGTCGATGCGCCGGCCGTCGAGCTCGGGGAAGGGAACCAGCGTCGCGCCCACGAGCGCCATGGCCGGAAGGATGAGCGAGACCATCAGTTGCTCGCCGTTGCGCAGCAGGGTGCCGGCGTCGAAGCGGGCCTGCGCGATAACTCGGGTGGAGGTGGCGGCAGGAGCGCTCATCGGGCGCTCTCCCGTCGGGTCAGGCCGAAGTAAACGTCCTCCAGCGAACGGTCGCCGCACAGCTCGTGAAGCGCGCCCGCCGCAGCGACCCGGCCCTCGTTGATGATGACGATGCGGTCGGCGAGGCGCTCGGCCTCCTCGAACGAGTGCGTCGTGACGATGACGGCCACGCCGCGATCGCGCGTGTCACGGATCAGGTCCCACACATCGAGGCGCGCGTGCGGGTCGAGCCCTGCGGCGGGCTCGTCGAGGAAGAGCACCTCGGGGTTGCCGACCAGGGCGCAGGCGAGAGCCACCCGCTGCCGCTGCCCGCCAGACAGCTGGCGTACCGGGGTGCTGGCGAACCGGTCGATGCCGAGCTCGCGGACGAGCCGGTCGACCGGAATCGGGTCGGCATAGAAGGTGGCCAGGTGATGCAGCAGCCGCACCGGCTTGGCGGCGTTCGGCAGGCCGCCGTCCTGCAGCATGACACCGACCCGGGCCCGATGCTCCGGCCCGGCGGTCCACGGGTCGCTGCCGAGCACCTCGGCGCGTCCGCTGGTCGGCTGGATCAGCCCTTCCAGGCACTCCATCGTGGTGGTCTTGCCCGCGCCGTTGGGGCCTAGCACCGCGGTGATCTGCCCGGCGGGAGCCGACCAGCTCATCCGATCGACGGCGCGCACCGGCCCGTATTCCTTCGACAGGTCCTCGACCACAACCGCTGGGCTCATGATCGCCCAGTCTATTCGCGGCCCGAAGCGCCTCCGCCGCGAACCCGCCCTGTCGCTCAGATGCCGACGTTTGCCGGTCTTCGTCGTCAACCATTGCCATGAACCGGCAGTGACCTACTCCATAGACTCTCTCGCATGACCGCACCAGACGCGACTCACCGGCCCTCCAGAGTCCTCGTCGCACTCGGGGGCAACGCCATGAGCGCGCCGGACGGCAGCGCGACCGAGCAGGACCAGACCGAGGCGCTGGGCCAGGCCGCCGAGCACATCTCGGACCTGGTCGCCGAGGGCGTCGAGGTCGTCATCACCCACGGCAACGGACCGCAGGTGGGCAACCTGCTGGCCAAGAACGAGTACTCCGTCGCGATCGCCTCCCCGGTGTCGCTGGCGTGGTGCGGGGCGCAGACCCAGGCGACCATCGGCCTGACGCTGATGAACGCCCTCGATGGCGCTCTTCAGGCACGGCGCGTCGCACGCCCCGTGACAGCCCTGGTCACGCGGACGCTGGTGGATGCCGACGACCCCGCCTTCGGCGAGCCGGTCAAGCCGATCGGCAAGTACCGGCCCGGTGACGAGGCGCAGCAGTTCATCGACCTCGGCCAGCACTGGAAGGACTTCGGCGAGAAGGGGTGGCGCCGCGTCGTCGCCTCACCGCAGCCGCTGGAGGTGCTCGAAGCGCAGACCGCTCGCTTCCTGGTGGACTCGGGCAGCATCGTCGTCTGCTCCGGCGGTGGAGGGATCCCCGTCGTCCGGCAGGACGGGCGGCTGCGCGGAGTCGAGGCGGTCATCGACAAGGACCTCGCCGCCGCGGTCCTCGGACCGGCGCTCGGCGCCGACACCCTGATCATCGCCACCGACGTCGAGGCCGCGATCATCCGTTACGGGCAACCGGACGCCGAGCCGGTGGGCCACGTGAGCCTGCGGCGCATTCGCGAGCTCGAGAGCGAGGGGCACTTCGCGGCCGGGTCGATGGGACCGAAGGTGTCAGCCGCCCGCACGTTCGTCGAGAATGGCGGTGCCGCGGCGATCATCACGAAACTGGAGCTGCTCGCCGAGGCCGCCCGCCGCCCTGTGGGCGCGGTCGGAACGGTGATCACCGCGGACGGTCCGCAGGAGTAACAACGCACCCATCAGAAGAGAATGAGGAGAGAAATGCCAGACGCAATCGAGGTACGCAAGGTACCGCTGCACAACGTCTCTGACGCCTCCGAGCTCGCAAAGCTCATCGACGAGGGTGTGATGGAGGCCGACCGGGTCATCGCCGTCATCGGCAAGACCGAGGGCAACGGTGGCGTGAACGACTACACCCGCATCATCGCCGACCGGGCCTTCCGCGAGGTGATCCAGGCCAAGGGCACTCGCAGCGCCGAGGACGTGAAGCAGATCCCGATCGTGTGGTCCGGCGGCACCGACGGTGTCATCTCCCCGCACGCCACGATCTTCGCGACCGTGCCCGCCGACAAGGCGGTTCAGACCGACGAGCCGCGGCTGTCGGTCGGCTTCGCGATGAGCGAGAAGCTGCTGCCGGAGGAGATCGGCTACGTCTCGATGGTCAAGAAGGTCGCCGACGGCGTGAAGGTCGCCATGGAGCGCGCCGGGATCACCGACCCGAAGGACGTGCATTACGTCCAGACCAAGACGCCGCTGCTGACCATCCATACCATTCGCGACGCCAAGTCACGCGGCAAGAAGGTGTGGACCGAGAACACCCACGAGTCGATGGACCTCTCGAACGGTGTCACCGCGCTCGGCATCGCCGTCGCTCTGGGCGAGATCGAGATGCCCAAGGACGAGGACGTCATGCACAACCGCGAGCTGTACAGCTCGGTCGCATCGTGCTCCTCGGGTGTGGAGCTCGACCAGGCGCAGATCGTGGTCGTCGGCAACGCCAAGGGCGTGGGCGGTCGCTACCGGATCGGTCACTCGGTCATGAAGGACGCCCTCGACCAGGACGGCATCTGGGAGGCGATCAAGGACGCCGGTCTCGAGCTCCCCGAACGCCCGCACTGGAGCGACCTCAACGGTCGCCTGGTCAACGTCTTCCTCAAGTGCGAGGCATCGCAGAGCGGCGAGGTGCACGGACGGCGCAACGCCATGCTCGACGACTCCGACGTGCACTGGCACCGCCAGATCAAGTCCTGCGTCGGCGGCGTGACGGCGGCGGTCACCGGTGATCCGGCCGTGTTCGTCTCCGTGTCCGCCGCCCATCAGGGCCCGGAGGGCGGTGGGCCGGTCGCGGCGATCATCGACCGCGGCGACGACCCGACCGGGTACCAGGTCCCGTAACCGCCTTGCGGTGGGTGGCGACCCTCGGGGACGCCACCCACCGCAGCCGTTTCCGGGGCGTAACACCAGAACACCGTCGTGTGCCAATCGTGTTGCCGTTGGGCGCGCCTTACGACAGAAAGCGGAATTCCTTGTGACATTTGGCTAATCAGTGACGCGGGGTCGAGGTCATAGTGTTACGGCCCACACACTTACGTGGGGCGCGCTATCGACGCGCACCGAGCTATGGAGGAAAGACATGGCGCTAGGAATCGGGTGGACCCAGAAGGGGGATGGTAAGAACATCCCCCTCGGTGAGGTCGTCAAGCCCCACGAGCGGCTCTCCTGGGGCCGCACCGTGGGCATGGGCATGCAGCACGTCTTCGCCATGTTCGGGGCGACGTTCGTCTTCCCGCTGCTGATGGGCATCAACCCACAGTTCGGCCTGATGATGTCCGGTGTCGCGACGATCATCTTCCTGCTGGTCGTCCAGGGCCGGATCCCGTCCTACCTGGGTACGTCGGCGGCGTTTATGGGCGCCGCGGCCGCGATCGGGGCCCAGAACCAGTCTGCCGGCGGCAGCCCTGCCGACTACATCGGCAAGATGACCGGTGCGATCCTGATCGCCGGCCTGCTGCTGGCGGCCGTGGGCGTCATCGTGCACTTCGTCGGCGGAGCCGTCGTCTCGCGGGTGCTGCCGCCCGCTGTCACCGGCGCGGTCGTCATGCTGATCGGCTTCAACCTCGCGCCGGTGGTCTCGGGCGTCTACTGGCCACAGGACCAGTGGATCGCCATCCTCACGATGGTGATCACGACCGTGCTGGCCATCGCCTCGCGCGGGTTCATCTCGCGCATCGCGATCCTGCTCGGACTGATCGCAGGCACGGTGCTGTCCTGGCTGTTCGACCTCATGAGCGTGAGCTATGACCGGGTCGACGGCGCCGGTGCGCCGGTCGAGGAAGGCACCGACCGGTTGAGCTTCGCCGCGGTGAAGGCCGCCGACTGGATCGGTCTTCCGGGCGACATCACCCAGGGCGACGGCTCGGTGCTGCACGGCCCGCACCTGCCGATGTTCTCGATGGCCGCGATCCTCGTCGTCATCCCGGGCGTCATCGCGCTCATCGCCGAGAACGCCGGCCACGTCAAGGCGGTCGCCGAGATGACCGGCGAGGATCTGGACAGGTCCATGGGCAAGGCCTTCCTCGGAGACGGCCTCGGCACGGCGGTGTCCGGCTTCGCCGGTGGCCCGCCGACCACCACCTACGCCGAGAACATCGGCGTGATGGCGGCCACTCGCGTCTACTCGACCGCCGCCTACTGGGTGGCCGCGATCTTCGCGATCCTGCTCGGGTTCTCCCCAAAGATCGGCGCGCTGATCGCGGCGATCCCCGGTGGCGTGCTCGGCGGCATCACCGTCGTCCTGTACGGCATGATCGGCCTGCTCGGCGCGAAGATCTGGGTCGAGAACCGGGTCGATTTCAGCAACCCGATCAACCTGGTGCCAATGGCCGCCGGACTGATCATCGCGATCGGCGACGTCCAGCTGAAGTTCACCGACGACTTCATCATCACCGGCATCGCGCTCGGCACGATCGTCGTGATCGTGCTGTACCACCTGGCCCGGGCGATCGCGCCGCGGGAGCTCAAGGAGGATCTGGCGAGCGGTAACCAGACCGTCACGGCCGACACGACCGGCATCGCGATCGGCAACGTCGAGCGGCCGGACGGCACCCAGTACGACCCGTGGGAGAGCCGTTCGCAGGGTCCCGGCGCCTTCCGCCAGCCCGACCTGCCGGGTGACGGCCGCTAGCTCCTGAGTGAACGAGGGGCCGGCACCGCCGAGAACGGTGCCGGCCCCACGCTCGTTGACAATGGAAGAACCTCGTAATTAGGGAGTAGGGATGAAACCCGCACCGTTCGTCTGGAACGGACCGACGTCGAAGGCCGAGGCCATCGCTGCGCTCGCCGAGCACGGCACGGAGGCCAAGGTGCTCGCCGGGGGACAGTCGCTCATCCCGATGCTCGCCATGCGACTCGCCGAGCCCAGGGTGCTGGTGGACATCAACGCCGCCGCCGAGCTGTCGTACATCTCGGTAGGTGACGACGGCATTCGCGTCGGCGCGTTGACCCGGCACGCGGAGCTGGAGCGTCACGCGGAAACGGCGCGGATCGCTCCGATCATCGGCCAGGGGCTGCGCAACGTCGCGCACGCCACCATCCGCAATCGTGGCACCACCGTCGGGTCGATCGCGCACGCCGACCCGTCCGGCGAGATGACCTCCGTCCTGGCGCTCACCGACGGTCACGTCGTCGCGGCCTCCGCCGGTGGCGAGCGGACGATCCCCTGGAACGAGTTCTTCGCCGGCGCCCTAGAATCCTGTCTCGAACCCGACGAGCTCGCCGTCGAGGCCTACTTCTCGGCAATGAAAGAGAACGAGGGTTCGGCGTACCTGGAGATGTCGCGCCGGCACGGTGACTACGCGATGTGCGGAGTCGGAGCGATCGTCGCGCTCGAGGACGGCAGGATCGCCGCTGCACGGCTGTCGTTCATCTCGGTCACCGAGACTCCGATCGTCGTCGACGTGACCGAGGCCGCGGGCTCCGGGGCGGACGCCGTCGCCGAGGCCGCGCGCGAGGCGATCGACCCGGTCGGCGACATCCACGCCAGCGCGGAGTTCCGCACCCACCTCGCGGGCGTGCTCGCGCAACGGGCGGTCGAGCAGGCGGTAGAGCACGCGAAGCAGCGACGCACCGACGGCGAAGGAGAGACGACGTGACCACCAGCGCCGAGCACACCAACCAGGCGGGTGAGACGCTGTATCCCGTCACCATGACCATCAACGGCCAGCACGCCACGGACACCGTGACCGCACGACGGACCTTGTCGGACTTCCTGCGCCACGACCGCGGGCTCACCGGCACTCACGTGGGATGCGAGCACGGCGTCTGCGGCGCCTGCACCGTACTGCTGGACGGCACACCTGTCCGGGCCTGCCTGGTTTTCGCCGTCTCGTGCAACGGCCACGAGGTCACCACAGTCGAGGGACTCGGGCAGCTAGACGAGACCGGTGACCCCGACTCGCTCTCCCCGGTGCAGCGCGCCTTCCGCGACACACACGCCCTCCAATGCGGTTTCTGCACCCCGGGTTTCCTGACCACGATCACCGCGGGCCTGCGAGAGAATCCCGACCCGACACCGGACGAGGCGATCGAGATGATCAGCGGCAACCTGTGCCGGTGCACCGGCTACCAGAACATCGTGAAGGCTGTGCTGCGCGCCGCCGAGATCGCGCGCGAGCAGTCCAGCACTCCCGTTGCACGGGAAGGGGAGAAGTAATGGCTCAGCGCTACTTCGGCTCCGCCGTCAAGCGCAGCGAGGACCTGCGGCTGACCACCGGCAACGGCCGCTACACCGACGACATCGGCGCCCGTGAGGCGGTCAAGCCGTACGAGGCAGCGTACGTGCGCTCGCCTCACGCGCACGCGCGGATCACCGACATCGACATCGACGACGCACTGGACGTCGAGGGCGTCGTGGCGATCTACACCTGGGAGGACCTCGAAGGCCCGGCTGGCGAACCGCTGCCGGTGCTGATCCCACACCCGTCGCTGCACGCGCCGCGCACCGGCTACGCGCTGGCCAAGGACGAGGTGAACTTCGTAGGCGAAGCCATCGTCATGGTCGTCGCACTCGACCGCTACATCGCCGAGGACGCGGCAAACCGGATCCGCGTCGACTACGAGTTCCTGCCCCCGGTCGTCGGCGTGACCCGCTCCCGCGAGGCCGCAGCGACCGTCCACGAGGACATCGATGACAACGTGGCCGCCCACCTCGTGCAGGAGAACGGCGACGTCGACGCCGGCTTCGCGAAGGCCAAGCACACCCTCGAGCTGGACCTGACGATCGAGCGATCGGCGTCCATCCCGATGGAGGGCAAGGCGGTCCACGCCAAGTGGGACGACGACGACAAGAGCCTGCGCGTCTACTCGTCCACGCAGACCTCGACGTCCGTGCGCGCCGCCATCGCCGCCAAGCTGCAGCTGCCGCTGACGAAGGTAGAGGTCATCGCACCCGACGTCGGTGGCGGGTTCGGCGTCAAGATCGTGCATCCGTGGCCCGAGGAGATCACGGTGCCGATGGCGGCGATGAAGCTTAGCCACCCGGTGAAGTGGACCGAGGATCGCCGCGAGCACTTCATCGCCTCGTCGCACGAGCGCGAGCAGCAGCACAAGATCAAGGTCGGGTTCGACGACGACGGCCGGATCAACGCGCTGGACGTCGTGTTCTGGCACGACAATGGCGCCTACACGCCGTACGGTGTCATCTGCCCGATCGTCACCTCGACCCAGCTGCTCGGCCCGTACAAGCCGGAGAACTACCGCGTCGAGTTCTACTCGGTCTACACCAACACCTGCATCGTCACGCCGTACCGCGGCGCCGGGCGTCCGCAGGGCGTGTTCGCGATGGAGCGGACGATGGACCGGATCGCCGACTACCTCGGCAAGGACCGCACCGAGGTACGCCAGGCCAACTTCATCCAGCCGGACGAGTTCCCGTTCGATCAGGGCCTGATGTTCCAGGACGGGCGGCCACTGATCTACGACTCGGGCGAGTATCCGAAGCAGCTCGAGTCGTTGAAGAAGCAGATCGGCTGGGACGGCATCGACGCACTCCGTGAGGACGCGCGCTCTCGCGGCAGGCTGCTCGGCGCCGGGATCGCCTGCTACGTCGAGGGAACCGGCCCCGGCCCGTACGAAGGCGCGCACGTCAACGTCCTCAACGACGGCACCGTCGAGGTCGCGATCGGCCTCACCACGCAGGGCCAGGGCCACGAGACCGCATTCGCTCAGATCGCGGCCGACACGCTCGGCGTCCCGTTCGAGAAGGTGCGCGTCACCGCCGGCGATACGCGCCGCTTCGGTTATGCAGTAGGGACTTTCGCATCACGTGCTGCGGTCATGAGTGGGTCGGCGGTGCACCTGGCGGCCGTCCAGGCGCGCGACAAGGCGCTGCGCGTCGTGTCCGACCTGCTCGAGGTCTCGGCCGAGGACCTGGAGATCGTCGACGGCAACGTGCAGGTGAAGGGCGATCCGTCGTCCGGCATCACCCTCGCGCACGCCGCCGTCCTGTCGAACCCGCTGCGGTACGCATTCGACGAGGCAGCGAAGGAGGCGACCCAGTTCGCCAAGCCTGGTGATCCCGACAAGCCGCCGATCGCCGACGACAGCGAGCCCGGCATCGAGGGGACCGACTACTACTCTCCGCCGCGCTCGACCTTCGCCAGCGGTATGCACGCCGCGTTGGTCGAGATCGACCCGCTCACGTGCGACATCCAGATCGTGAAGTACGCCGTGAACCATGACTGTGGCGAGCTGATCAACCCGATGATCGTCGAGGGGCAGGTGCAGGGTGGCCTCGCCCAGGGCATCGGCGGCGCGCTCTACGAGATCATGGAGTACGACGAGTCCGGGCAGCTGCTGAACGCCTCGTTCATGGACTTCCTGCTCCCGTACGTCACCGAGATCCCGATGGAGTCGCGCGGCGAGCTGACGCTCGAGCACCAGGTGACGCCGTCGCCGCTCAACCCGCTCGGCATCAAGGGCGCCGGCGAGGCCGGAGTGATCCCGGTGGCCGCGCTCATCGCCTCCGCAGTCGAGGATGCCGTCGGCTTCCGGATCACCGAGATGCCGCTCAACCCATCGAAGCTGTTCGATCTCATGCGCGCCCACGACGCGGGCGAGATCGAGGACACCAAGGCCGGTGCCCAGCGCCTGGCCGCGACGAAAGGTCAGTTATGAAGGTCTCCGGTTCTGCCGTCCTGAACGCCACCCCCGACAAGGTCTGGGAAGCGATCAACGACCCGAAGGTGCTCGCCGAGGTGATCCCGGGCTGCGAGAAGCTTGAGGAGGTCGGCCCGGCGCACTACCGCGGCGTGGTCTCGATGGGCATCGCCTCGATCAAGGGCACCTATCAGGGGGAGATCAAGCTCGAGGACCTGCGCGAGCCCTCGTCGCTGACCCTGAAGGCCGAGGGTGCCGGCGCCGCCGGGACGATCGGCACGACGGTCGACGTGCAGCTCGCGGACAAGGGCGACGGCACCACCGAGATCAGCTACGACGCCGACGCGATCGTCGGCGGGATGGTCGGGGGCGTCGGCCAGCGGGTGCTCACCTCCGTGGCGAAGAAGACCGCGGGCGCCTTCTTCAAGCAGATCGATGCCGTGCTGACGGGCGAGAAGAAGGTTGGCGCGAAGGAGGCCGCACCCGAGGTAGCCGCCGTGCCGGCCGGCACGGCCGTGGCCGGTGCTCGGTCCGCAGGTGGATCGGACGCTGCCACCGCGCCGACTCCCGCTGCCGGTGGGCCGCTCGCCGTGCTCGCACCGGCGTCCGGTGGCGGCTCGTTCGTGCTCGGCGCCGTCTTCGGCGCCCTGTCGATGCTGATCGGCGTCCTCGTGGGCGCCCGCATTGCCAAGCGGTAACCGGTCTAGGACGAGTCGCGAAACTCGCTCGCGGACGAACACTCTCATCGACGAGCGGATGAATCGACCGGTGCGCCACGCTGGGCCGCTTTCGTAACAGAACCTAGTCGAACGGGTTGAGCCAACGCACCCCTCGGAACCGGGCGAAGTCGCTGTCGGCTGACACGACCTGCGCGCCGTGCTGGAGAGCCAGGGAAGCGAGCTGCGCATCGGGGACGAGGTTGCCGCTGATGTCGGCGTCGACGACCAGCGCGCGCATGATCGACCAGGTCGCCTTGGTGACGTCGGGCAGCCACGCGGCCGGCGCTGCGAGCCAGTCATCGACGCAGGCGACAGCGAACGCGGGAGCCAGCGGCGTGGTCATGATCCGGGGGTGAGTGGAGATCCGGAGGAACGCTGAGATGCTCTGCCAGGGTAGGCCGACCCGGGCGGCCCCGTTGAGGTGTTGCTCGAGGAATCCGCTGGCGCGGTCGTGGTGCCGGCTCGTCTCGTCGACGGCGTAGAGCAGTACGTTGGCGTCGAGAATCATGTGTTCTCGAGTAGGTCGAGCACCTCGCCGATGTTCGTGAGGTCGACCTTCGCGTTCAGCCGCGCGGTGCGCTGGGTGAAGGGCCGCGGTTCTGAAACCCGCGTGAGTCCGCGACGAGCGAGTGCCACGATTGCCTCACTCGTGCCCATGCCTTCCTCGCGGCGAAGTCGCGCTACCTCGGCTTCAAGATCCGGGGGAAGGTTCACTGTCGTGCGCATACGCCAAGGATAATGCATCAGTGATGCGCAGGCGGAGCATCGCTGATGCGTCAGAGAGTCGCGCCGAGGAGGAGACCGGCCCACGCGAGAGCGACCGCGCCGAGCAGGGTCCCGAAGGCGTTCAGTGCGGCGTGAGCCCGCGGCCCGCCACGCGCGAGGCGCACGGTCTCGACCGCATGCGTACTGAAGGTGGTGAACCCGCCGAGGAATCCCACTCCGAGGACGGCGTACGCCGTGGCCAGGTCGCGGTCGATTGCCGCCCCCGCCAGCATCCCGAGCAGCAGCGAACCCGTCAGGTTGATCGCCGCCGTAGCGACCGGGAAGTGCGTGCGCCACCGCGCACGGATGAGCGCGTCCACGATGAACCGCCCGGCTGCTCCCGCTCCGCCGGCCACGCTGAGCAGCGTCAACGTCAGTGGGCTCATCCCGGCCCCCGGATCCTTTGCGCGGTGGCGATCCCGGCCCAGGCGAGAATTGTCCCGGCGGTGAGGGTAAGTGCGACATAGCAAAGAGCAGTGCCGGCCGCGCCCGCCCTCAGCAGGTCGACCGACTCGACCGCGAGGCTGCTGTACGTCGTGAACCCCCCAAGCAGCCCGGTGCCCACGGTCAGCCGCAGCCTGCGCCGTGCGCCGGAGTCGTCGCCGGCCAACAGCAGCAGCTCGAGCAGCAGGCCGAGGGCGAACGCGCCGATCAGGTTGACCGCGAGCGTGCCCCACGGCAGGCCCGAGCCGGCCGGCAGCGCCAGTTCGACAAGCGCCCGCAGCCCGCACCCGCCGGCCCCGCCGGCCCACACCCCGCCGACCTGCCGCGCCGTCGGCAGCGCGCCCCGGATCGCCGACGGCGCATCCGGGTCGGAGGTTGTCCAAGTAGAGACACCGCCGATCCTCCCACCGCAGCACGCGGGGGCGGGCGAGGCGGATGTGCCCGGGATCGGTGTGCCGGGCCGGTATCGTTGAGGGCTGCCGACGTACACACCCGCGGGAGCTGATCTGTGCACCTGAAGAGCCTGACCATCAAGGGCTTCAAGTCCTTCGCGTCGGCGACCACGCTGCGGCTCGAACCGGGTGTCACCTGCGTCGTCGGGCCGAACGGGTCGGGCAAGTCGAATGTCGTCGACGCGATCGCGTGGGTGCTCGGCGAGCAGGGCGCGAAGGCGCTGCGCGGTGGCAAGATGGAGGACGTCATCTTCGCCGGCACCGCCGGCCGCGCGCCTCTCGGCCGAGCCGAGGTGACGCTCACAATCGACAACTCCGACAACGCCCTGCCGATCGATTACACCGAGGTGTCGGTCACCCGCCGGATGTACCGCAGCGGCGAGAGCGAGTACGAGATCAACGGCGACCGGTGCCGGCTGATCGACATCCACGAGCTGATGAGCGACTCGGGCATCGGCCGCGAGATGCACGTGATAGTCGGCCAGGGCCAGCTCGACAGCGTCCTGCAGGCTCGCCCGGAGGACCGCCGTGGCTTCATCGAGGAGGCGGCCGGCGTCCTGAAACACCGCAAGCGCAAGGAGAAGGCGCTGCGCAAGCTCGACGCGATGATGGCTAACCTCACCCGGGTCAGCGACCTCACCGACGAGCTGCGCCGCCAGCTCAAGCCGCTCGGCCGCCAGGCGGACGTCGCCCGCCGCGCGCAGGCGATCCAGGCGGACGTGCGCGACTCACGGCTGAGGTTGCTCGCCGACGACATCGCCACGCTCAGCTCCACCCTGGAGCGCGAGGTAGCCGACGAGACCGCGCTGCGCCGGCGCCGCGCCGAGGTCGAGGCCGAGCTCGCCGAGCGCAGTGCCCGGGAGACCGAGCTCGACGAGGCGCTCGCCACCGACGCACCACTGCTAGCGGCGGCCCAGGACGCCCACTTCCAGCTCTCCGGCATCGCCGAGCGGCTGCGCGGAACCATCCAGCTCGCGGCCGAACGCCATCGCGGGCTCTCTACACCGCTGGAGGATCCGGCCAGCGCCCGGGACCCCGACGAGCTGGAGCGGCAGGCAGCGACCTTCGCCGACGAGCTTGAGAGAATGAAGCAGGCACTCGACGGCGACCGCCAGGTGCTCGAGGACATCGGTGAGCAGAAGCGCACCGCCGAGGCCGAGCTGAAGGCCGCGGAGGACCAGCACGTGGCCGCCGTCCGGGCGATCGCGGACCGCCGAGAGGGCTTGGCCCGGCTCGTCGGTCAGGTCAACACGCTGCGCGCCCGGGCCGGCGGCGCGGACGACGAGATCCAGCGGTTAGGCGCGGCGTTGCGCGATGCCACTGCCCGCGCCGCGGACGCCGAGGAGAAGCTCACCACGGTGCAGGAGTCGATCGGCGATCTCGACGAGGGCGAGCATGGCCTCGACGAGCGGCACGAGGCCGCCGAGAGCGCGCACGCAGCGGCAGGAGCGCGGCTGCGAGAGCTGCGCGACGCGTTGCGAGAGGCCGAGCAGGAGGCCAAGAGCTGGGAGGTCCGGCGCGACGCCCTGGCGGTCGGGCTGGGGCGCAAGGACGCCACCGCGAGCCTGGTGGACGCCGGCGACCGGCTGCCCGGGCTGCTCGGGTCGTTGTCCACGATGCTCACGGTGAAGCCCGGGTCGGAGGCGCCCGTCGCGGCCGCTCTGGGGGCGCTCGCCGAAGCGGCCGTCGTACGGCGCGCGCAGGACGCCGCCGATGCGCTGCGGATGCTCAAAGACGATGACGCCGGCCAGGCCGCGATGCTGATCAGCGGCCAGGGTGGCGACGACGATCGCGCTTCGTGGCCAGCGCTGCCCGACGACGCCCGTTGGGCGGTGGACGACGTCGAGGTGGGCTCGGAGCTGGCCGGCGTCGTCCGCGAGGTGCTGCGCAAGGTCGCCATCGTCGGCTCGCTCGACGCGGCGGCGGAGCTGGCCGAACGGCACCCCGACGTGCAGGCGGTGACCATCGACGGCGACGTCGTGGGTCGTGGTGTGGCCCGCGGAGGTTCGGCGTCCGCCCCGTCCACGATCGAGGTCAAGGCCGCGGTCGACGAGGCGGAATCCCGACGCCGGGAGGCCGCCGCGGAGGCCGACCGGTTGCGTGCGCAGGTCGAGCAGGCAGCGGCGAGCGAGCAGCAGGCCGCGCAGCAGGTCGCCGAGGCGCTGGCCGCGTTGCACGAGTCCGACGCGCAGATGAACGCCGTCGCCGAGGAGCTCGCCCAGCTCGGCTCCGCGGCGCGCAACGCTTCGGCCGAGGCCGACCGGCTCACCCGGCAGCAGCAGGAGGCCGAGGAGAAGGCGAAGCAGGCCCGGGCCTCGCTGGCCGAGATGGAGGAGCGGCTGCGGCTCGCCGAGGAGGCGCCCGCGGAGGAGGAGCCCTCGACCGACGAGCGAGACCGGCTGATCGTCGTCGTCGGGAACTTGCGGCAGCAGGAGATCGACGTCCGGCTCGGCGTGCGGACCGCCGAGGAACGAGTACAGGCGCTGACCGGCAGAGTGGCCTCACTGCGCCGGAATGCCGAGAACGAGCGCGCCGCCCGGCAACGGCTGGCGCGTCAGCGCGAGCAGCGGGCGCGCGGCGCCCAGGTCGCCAAAGACGTCGAGACGACCGCCGCCAAGGTGCTCGACCACCTCGCCGTCTCCGTGACGCGCGCCGAGCGCGAACGCGACCAGATCGCCGCCGGACGGGTCGAGCGCGAGGGCGAGCTGAGAGCCGTGCGGGTGCGGCTCAAGGAGCTCGCCGCGGACCTCGACCGGCTCACGGACAAGGTGCACCGGGACGAGGTGGCGCGCGCCGAGCAGCGGCTGCGCATCGACCAGCTCACCGAGCGTGCCTCCGAGGAGTTCGGGGTCAGCGTCGAGGCGCTGCTGGCCGAGTACGGGCCCGACCAGAAGGTGCCGCCGACCGCCGCGATGGTCGCCGAGGCCGAGCAGAAGGGCGAGCCCGCACCCGAGCCGACGGCCTACGACCGCGACGTCCAGGAGAAGCGCGCCCGGAAGGCGGAGAAGGACCTCGCGCTGCTGGGGAAGGTCAACCCGCTGGCGCTGGAGGAGTTCGCGGCGCTGGAGGAGCGGCATCAGTTCCTCTCCGACCAGCTCGAGGATCTCAAGGCCACCCGGCGCGATCTGCTGACCGTCGTCGCGGACGTCGACGCCCGCATCCTCGAGGTGTTCTCGTCGGCCTACGAGGACGTCGCGCGCGAGTTCGCGATCGTCTTCAGCACACTGTTCCCGGGCGGTGAGGGACGACTGGTGCTCACCCACCCCGATGACATGCTCACCACCGGCATCGAGGTCGAGGCGCGCCCGCCCGGCAAGAAGATCAGGCGGCTGTCGCTGCTGTCCGGCGGCGAGCGATCACTGACTGCCGTCGCGCTTCTGGTGGCGATCTTCCGCGCGCGACCGAGCCCGTTCTATGTCATGGACGAGGTCGAAGCCGCCCTGGACGACGTCAACCTCGGACGGCTGATCACCCTGTTCGAGCAGCTGCGTGACACCAGCCAGCTGATCATCATCACCCACCAGAAGCGCACCATGGAGATTGCCGATGCGCTGTACGGCGTAACGATGCGCGGTGATGGCATCACTCAGGTGATCAGCCAGCGAATCCGCGAGCAGGCTTCCTAGCCGACCCGTCCGGGTAAGAACCCTCACGGCCGGTCCCGTACCGGCCCGCGTTTTCTCTGGGAGGATGAACGCTATGGAATGGCTCTGGATCGCGCTGTCTCTGCTCGTCATCATCGTCATCTCGTCGTACGCCTTCATCGTCAGCAAGGGCAAGAAGGTGATGCGGCTGGAGGACAAGCCGAAGTCGGCTCCGCGCATCGACCGCCCCGATCGCTCCGCCACGGGCGGCGCGACCGCGACGCTGGACCGGCCGGCCACCAAGGCCCCGCCCGCTACGCCGACCGAGCCGACCGAGCCGATCGAGCCCGCCGACGCGGCGCCCCCGGGTGCCCCGGGCTCGCTGACGCCGACGGACGCCGAGGCCGAGGCCGAGCTGCCGGAGGGCGTCGTCGTCCCGGACAGCCCCGCGGGCCTGGACACCGCCCCGCCGGTCGAGGCGCCGCCGGTCGAGCCCGAGCCGGAGCCTGCTCCGGTGCTCGATGCCCCGCCATCGACCAAGAGCCGGATGGGCCGGTTGCGCGACCGGCTCGCGCGCTCCAACAGCGCCTTCGGCCGCGGCCTGCTCGCCGTCATCTCCAAGGACGAGATGGAGGAGGAGGACTGGGAGGATCTGGAGGACTCGCTCCTGCAGGCGGACGTCGGCGTCGCTGCCTCCACGCACATCGTTGAGCAGCTGCGCACCAAGTCGATGGCGGTCGGCGCTGGCGACTCCGACTCGGTGAAGCGGCTGCTGGCCGACGAGCTCGTCGACGCCCTCGGCGAGGACATGGACCGCACCCTCGCGGCGACCCGTGCGGACGGCAGCCCGGCGGTCGTGATGGTCGTCGGCGTCAACGGCACCGGCAAGACGACGACCTGCGGCAAGCTGGCGCGCGTGCTGGTCGGCGACGGGCACACCGTGCTGATGGGCGCGGCCGACACCTTCCGTGCCGCAGCTGCCGACCAGCTCGCGACCTGGGGTGAGCGCGTCGGCGTCGACGTCGTCCGGGGCCCCGAGAAGGCCGACCCCGCGTCGGTGGCCTTCGACGCGGTCAAGGAGGGCAAGGCGCGGCGGATCGACACGGTGCTCATCGACACCGCGGGGCGGCTGCACACCAAGCAGGGCCTCATGGACGAGCTCGGCAAGGTCAAGCGCGTGGTCGAGAAGCACGGCCCGGTCGATGAGACCCTCCTTGTGCTGGATGCCACCACCGGCCAGAACGGCCTCGTGCAGGCGCGCGTGTTCACCGACGTCGTCGACGTCACCGGGGTCGTGCTGACCAAGCTCGACGGCTCGGCCAAGGGCGGCATCGTGATCGCCGTGCAGAAGGAGCTGGGGGTTCCGGTGAAGTACGTCGGGATAGGCGAGGGCAAGGACGACCTCATCCCGTTCGTGCCGCGCGAGTTCGTTGACGGCCTGCTGCAGACCGCCGGCTAGTTCGGCACGCTGAACCCATACGGCAGCTCCAGGCGGTGCCGGCTCAGCAGCCGATCGTCGCCGAGGATCATCGTCGTCGCTCCGTCGGCGACGATCACGCCGCCGTCGAGGATCACCGACCGCTCGCACAGCTGCAGCGCATACGGCAGGTCGTGGGTGACCATCAGAATCGTCACCGGCAGAGACTGCAGGATCTCGGCGAGCTCGCGGCGTCCGGCCGGGTCGAGGTTGCTGGACGGCTCGTCCAGCACCAGGATCTCCGGGTCCATCGCGAGCACGGTGGCGACCGCCACCCGGCGTCGCTGCCCGAACGACAGGTGATGCGGTGGCCGGTCGGCGAACTCGCTCATCCCGACCGCGGCCAGCGCACGGTCGACCGCAGCGTCCAGATCGGCCCCGCGCAGCCCCAGGTTGGCCGGGCCGAACGCGACGTCCTGACGCACGGTCGGCATGAACAGCTGGTCGTCGGGGTCCTGGAAGACGATGCCGACGCGCCGACGGACCTCCTGCAGGTGCGCCTGGTCCACCGCCAGCCCCCCGACGCTCACCCGCCCCGCGCCACCGGCCAAGATCCCGTTCAGATGCAGCACGAGTGTGGTCTTGCCGGCGCCGTTCGGCCCCAGGAGCGCAACTCGCTCGCCGCGCTCGACGCGCAGGTCGACGCCGTAGAGCGCCTGGTGACCGTCGGGATAGGCGAAGGCCAGCCGCTCCACCAGCAGGGACGGCGCACTCATCGGATCATCCATGCGGCGGTGGTGGCCGCGACGACCACGGCGACGCCGGCGACGAGGGCCAGCGGGGCAGCGGTCAGGGCCCGGCTGCCGAGCGCCGGCATCTCGCCGGTGTACCCCCGTGACAGCATCGCGAGGTGCACCCGCTCCCCGCGCTCGTAGGAGCGCACGAACAGCGCCCCGGCGGAGCTCGCGACCGCCCGCGCGTGACCCAGCCCACCGCCGGCGTAGCAGCGTGACTCGCGAGCGATCCGCATCCTGCGCAGGTCGTCGGTGATCACGCTGAGATAGCGCAGCATGAAGGAGGCGATCTGGACCAGCAGCGACGGGAGGCGGAGCCGGCGCAGCCCGGCGATCATCTCGGCGGGCTCGGTCGTCGAGGCCAGCACGATGCCCGCGAGCACGCCGAGGGTCGCCTTGCAAAGCATCGCCCCGGCCGCGATCAGGCCCGGCTCGCTGACCGCGATCCCGAGCACCTCGATGCGCGGGCCCCGCGCGAAGAACGGCAACGCGAGCGCGAACAGCACGAACGGGATCTCGATGAGCATCCGGCGAGCCACCGACAGCGCACGAAGCCGCGCGGTGGCGGCGGCGGCGAGAAGGATCCCGAGCGCCACGGCGTACGGCCACCACACGCCCGCCGGGACGGCGACGACCGAGATCACGAGGATCAGCGAGGCGAGCACCTTGTGGTGCGCGTGGGCCTGATGCAGCCAGGAGCCGCCGGGTACGTAGCCGGCGTGGGCGTGTCCGGCGCTCACCTCAGCGGCTTGCGCTCGAGACGTCGCGCTCCGGCGATGCCTCGGGCTGGCTGCCGCTTCGCGGCCGCAGCAGCAGGAACAGCCCCGTGGAGACGCCGGCGACCACGAGCACGCCGATGACGCCGGAGAGCCCCGTCGAAAGCCATTCGTCCTCGACCCCGGTGGTCTGGTAGTCCGCCAGTGGGCCGTCCTGCAGGTCATGCTCGGACGCGCTCTGCGCGATCCCCTTGTCCTCGGCGACCCGTTCCAGTCCATCGGGGGAGGAGGAGGCGAAAAAACTCAGCAGCCCTGCCACGACGAGCGCGGCTACGAGCAGGCCGATGACGACGGCGCGCGCGGACGGGCGCCTCACGAGCGAGCTCCCGTCGGGCTGGCCGGGGCCACCGAGTCACGCAGCTCCAGCGGGCGACGCTGGTCCCGGGTGAGGAACACCAGGTCCGGCCGGGCCGCGAGCACCGCCCCCACGACGAGCGTCGTGATGAGCGCCTCGCCAAGGCCGACCAGCAGATGGACGCCGAGCATCGCGCCGGTGAACCCACCGAGCGGGACGGCTACGGTGCCCCCGACCGCGAACAGCCCGACGAACACCAGTGCGGCGGCCGGCACCGATATCAGCGCACCGGCGAACACTGCCGCGAGTGTGCCGCCGCGGCCTCGCGGAAGGACGCGCAGCAGGCCACGCATGACGACGTACGACACCGCGACCGTGCAGACGGAGATCAGGACAACATTGGTGCCCAGTGCCGTGAGCCCGCCGTCGGCGAAGACCAGCGCCTGAACGATGAGGACGACCGCGACGCACAATGTGCCGGTCCACGGGCCGACGAGGGCGGCTGCCAGCGCGCCGCCCATCAGATGGCCGCTGGTGCCACCGGCAACCGGGAAGTTGATCATCTGTGCGGCGAACACGAAGGCGGCGACGATGCCGGCCAGCGGCGCTGTACGGTCGTCGAGCTCGCGGCGGGCGCCGCGGAGGCAGAGTGCGACCGCGCCCGCGGCGACCACCCCGGTTGCGATCGAGGTCGGTGCGTTAAGAAATCCGTCAGGCACATGCACGGCGCGGCCTCCTGGTCACGGGATGGAACCCCACCAGCCTATTGCATATCGCTTGCAACAAGTACTCGACTGCCGCGCGCCGACCCGGTCACAGGGCGACCCCGCAGCGTGAGGGCCGTGGAAGAATACAGGTCGTGATGCACGCAGAGTCCGCCACCGGCAGTGGAGGGTGGCCGTCGGCTCGGACCGCGATCTCGACGGTGGCCCGGCTGGCCATGGCCGCGGTCTTCGTCGTGGCCGGGCTGAGCAAGATCACCGACATCGAGCTGGCGAAGCTGTCGGTCGAGTCCTACCAGATCTTCCCGCGCGAGATCGCGCACGTCATCGGCATCACGCTGCCGGTCCTGGAGATCGCGCTGGGCGCCCTGCTGCTGCTGGGACTGGGTACCCGCATCGTCGCGCTGCTCATGTCGCTGCTGCTCATCGCGTTCATCGCCGGGATCGCCTCGCTGTGGATCAGAGACATCAACGTGGCGTGCGGCTGCTTCGGTGGATCGATCCTCGCGACCGAGCGGCCCAACTTCGCCTTCGAGATCGGTCGCGACCTGCTCATGCTCGCGGCTACCGCGTGGCTGACCGTCTGGCCACGCACCCACCTGGCACTCGACGACGTCCTCGGGTCTCGCACCTCGGCCGCGGACGGGGAGCGTGAGCAGCCAGAGCATGACGAGACCGGCCGCGAATACGATGAACAGCTGTCCGGAAGCTCACCGCGTTAACCCGTACGAACGAAAGAGGCAGATGTCCAACTCGCAGAAGAAGCGCAACGTCAACGCCGGCGGCTCCACAAGCAAGTCGCCGGGGCGCTCCAACAGCACTGGTCCCAAGGTGAGCGGCAAGAAGCCGGCGAATGCCAAGAGCCGTGACAAGGCGATCGCCGACGCCCGGAAGGCCACCTCCGGCGGCAACAGCCAGATGACGATCTGGATCGTGGCCGGCGTACTCGTCGTGGCGCTCATCGTGGCCGGCATCATCGCCGTCACCTCCAGCAACGACGAGAAGGAGAAGGCCCGCGCGGCCGTCGACCCGGGTGCCGGAACGGTGAGCGAGGGTGCGATCACCTGGGGCGAGGAGTCCGCGCCGGTCACTGTCGAGTACTACGTCGACCTGCTGTGCCCGGCGTGCCGCGTGTACGAGACGCGTGCCGCCGAGACGATCGAGAAGTACATCAACGACGGCACCGCCAAGCTCGTCGTGCACCCGGTCGCGATCCTGAACCAGCAGTCGCAGCCCGCAGGCTACTCGACCCGCGCGGCCGCCGCGCTGCTGTGCGCCGGCGACAAGGAGGGCGGCTACCTCTACATGAAGCAGCTCTACGAGAACCAGCCGCCCGAGGGCGGCCCCGGGCTAAGTGACCAGGAGCTGATCTCCCTGGCCGAGGACGAGGGCCTGGGCGAGGACTGGAAGCAGTGCTTCGAGGGCGGGGAGCACGCCGACACGCCGACCGCCAACACCAAGGCCTTCGAGGAGAAGGGTTACGCGGGCACGCCGACCGTCCTGGTCGACGGCAAGGAGCTTTCGCTCGGCGGCGTCGAAGAGCTCAAGCAGGAGATTGAGGCGGCCAAGTAGCCCGAGCGAACACCCGGAACCGGCGGTTGACGTCGTCGCTCCGGATATCGAGGTCCGGGCCTACCAGCGCCGGCGGCATCGCGGGGGAGTCCGACGCCACGGGCGAGGGGGCTGATGTCGTCTACTCTAGAGAGTCGGCGTACCGCCCGCGTTCTAGGTGCGCGTGAACCCACCCCAGGAGCTTTCGTGTTCGACACACTGTCCGACCGCCTTGAGAAGGTCTTCACCGGCCTGCGCAGCAAGGGCCGACTCACCGAGGCCGACATCAACGCCACCTCTCGCGAGATCCGCATCGCGCTGCTGGAGGCCGATGTCGCGCTCCCGGTCGTCAAGGCGTTCGTCTCGGCGATCAAGGAGCGCGCGCTCGGTGCCGAGGTCTCCAAGGCGCTCAACCCGGCGCAGCAGTTCATCAAGATCGTCAACGACGAGCTCATCGGGGTGCTGGGCGGGGAGACCCGGCGACTGCAGTTCGCCAAGAACCCGCCGACGGTCATCATGCTCGCCGGCCTGCAGGGCGCGGGCAAGACCACGCTGGCGGGCAAGCTGTCGAGGTGGCTGAAGGGTCAGGGCCACTCGCCGATGCTGGTCGCGGCCGACCTGCAGCGTCCGAACGCAGTCACCCAGCTGCAGGTGGTGGGCCGTCAGGCCGGGGTCGACGTGTACGCGCCCGAACCCGGCAACGGCGTCGGCGACCCGGTGCAGGTCGCCCGCGAGTCGATCGAGCAGGCCAAGCGCCAGATGCACGACATCGTCATCGTCGACACGGCCGGCCGTCTGGGCGTGGACGCCGAGATGATGCAGCAGGCGATCGACATCCGCGACGCCGTCCGGCCCGACGAGGTGCTGTTCGTCATCGATGCGATGATCGGCCAGGACGCGATCACCACCGCCGAGGCCTTCCGCGACGGCGTGGGGTTCACCGGTGTCGTCCTGTCGAAGCTCGATGGCGACGCCCGTGGCGGCGCCGCGCTCTCGGTGCGCTTCGTGACCGGCCAGCCGATCATGTTCGCCTCGACCGGTGAGAAGCTCGAGGACTTCGACGTCTTCCACCCCGAGCGGATGGCAAGCCGCATCCTCGGCATGGGCGACATGCTCACTCTGATCGAGCAGGCGCAGCAGACCTTCGACGAAGAAGAAGCCGAGCGGATGGCCGAGAAGGTCGCCTCCGGCAACAAGTTCACCCTCGACGACTTCCTCGAGCAGATGGTCGCGATCCGCCGGATGGGGCCGCTGCAGAACCTGCTGGGGATGCTTCCCGGCGCCGGCCAGATCAAGGACCAGCTGAACAACCTCGACGAGAAGGACCTGGACCGCACCGCTGCGATCATCCGCGGCATGACGCCCGCCGAGCGCCAGGACCCCAAGATCATCAACGGCTCGCGTCGGCTGCGCATCGCCAACGGCTCCGGCGTGACCGTCTCGGAGGTCAACAACCTGGTCACCCGGTTCTTCGAGGCGCGCAAGATGATGACCCAGATGTCCGGCGCGATGGGGCTGGGTGGCGGCAGTGGCATCAGCCGCAAGTCACGCAACGCCAAGAACAAGAAGAGCGGCAAGAAGGGCAAGAAGGGCGGCTCGCGGCCCAACCGGCCCATGGGGATGCCGCCCGGTCTGGGCGGGATGCCGGGAATGCCCGGGGGCATGCCGGGGCTCCCGCCCGGCGTCGGGGGACCCGGCGGGCCGAAGATTCCCGGTCTGCCCGATCTCTCGAAGCTGAACCTGCCGAAGGAGTAAGGATCGATGGGTGCGCTGCGCTTCACCGGCGTCGTCCTTCCGGGCGACGAGGAGCGTGACCTGTACGTCATCGACGGCCGGGTCAGCTACGAGGCCGTGGCCTCTGCCGAGACCGTGACACGCGGCGGCTACATCGTCCCGGGCCTCGTCGATGCGCACTGCCACCTGTGGAACAGCCCCGAGGGCTTCGTATCGGCCGACGAGCATGATCGCCTCCGGCAGAACGCTCGGGACACCCGCGACGGGGGAGCCACGGTGATCCGCGACTGCGGGTCGCCGTACGAGATCGGCTGGATGAACCGGGAGGAGGACCTCCCCGAGGTCATCCGGGCAGGCAAGCACATCGCGCAGGACAAGCGCTACATCAGCGGCGTCTACACGCACACCGAACCGCAGGATCTCCCGGCGCAGATGGCGATCGAAGCGCAGCGCGGCGACGGCTGGGTGAAGATCGTCGGCGACTGGATCGATCGAGGCGAGGGCGATCTGGCCCCGCTGTGGGGCCTGGACGAGCTGCGCGCCGGCATGGAGGCCGCCCACGCTGCCGGAGCCCGGGTCACCGCGCACACCTTCAGCGAGCAGGCGCTGCCCGACCTGATCGCCTCCGGGATCGACTGCATCGAGCACGGCACCGGCATCACTGACGACGTCATCACCGCCATGCTCGAGCATGGAACCGCCTTGGTGCCGACCGTGGTGAACATTCACAACTTTCCCGACATCGCCGCCGCTGCGACGAAGTATCCGGCGTACAAGCAGCACATGCTCGACCTGCACGAGCAGCACCCGCAGCGACTGCGCGCGGCGTACGAGGCCGGCGTGCCGATGTTCGCCGGTACCGACGCCGGCGGTGCGATCAAGCACGGGTCGATCTGCGAGGAGGTCATCGCTCTCGCCGGGATCGGCCTGTCGCCGTACGACGCGCTCGGCGCGGCCTCGTGGGCGGCGCGCGAGTGGCTCGGCCGCCCCGGACTCGACCAAGGCGCTCCCGCCGACTTCGCCTGCTACGCGTCCAATCCACTCGACGACCTGAGCGTGCTGCGTACTCCTGAGCGAGTCGTCCTCCGCGGAGTCGTCTACTAGCTCCGCAGTGCGGCTCTCGCCGCGTGCCGGACGGCGTCGCTGAGCAGGCCGAGGGCGGGAGAGTCGATCCGCCAACGCTGCCAGTAGAGCGGGACGTCGACATGAAGGCGCGCGCCGAGCCGCCGCAGGCTGCCGCGGGCGAGCGAGTCCCCGAGATCGGACTCCGGCAGCGCTCCCCAGCCAAGACCGGCGTGCACCGCCTTCGCGAAGCCCTCGGACGACGGCATCACGTGGCATACGTCGGGCCTGCTCACGCCGTGTGCCGCGAGGATGTCGTGCTGCAGGTCGTCCTTGTCGTTGAACCGGACGACGGGAAGCGCTTGCCAGTCGATCCGGCGTCCGCTGGTGTGCATCTCCAGCAGTCCGGGAGTCGCGACCGGGACATAGCGCATCGCCCCGAGTGGCTCCACCGAGCAGCCCTGCACCGGTGCCCGATCGCTGGCCACCGCCGCGAGCGCGGTCGCATCACGCATCAGGGCCGTCGTGTGCTCCTGGTCCTCGACGTACAGCCGCAGCTGGATTCCGCGATGTGCCGCTACGCGGCTCAGCACCGTGGGAAACCACGTGGCCAGCGAGTCCGCGTTGACCGCGACCGGGAGGTCGACGACGGGGCTCTGCGAGCCCATCCCGGAGAAGGTCTCACGCTCGAGCAGCTCGATCTGTCGCGCCATCCGCAGCAGCCGCGCGCCGGGATCGGTTACCCGGCAAGGGTTCGAGCGGATGACGACCACGTGGCCAAGCTGCGACTCGAGCGCCTTGATGCGTTGGCTGATAGCGGACGGCGTGACGTGCAGCGCGGCCGCAGCCGCCTCGAAGGTCCCGGTGTCGACCACGGCGAGGAGCGCGGCAAGATGTTCACGATTCGGGCGCATGAAGCAATGCTAATCAAGGTGCAGAAACATTCGCTGGTCTAATGCAGGCGAGATGCCTAGCGTCAGGGGCGTGACCTACCTGCTGACCGGACTGCTCACCGGGCTGTCGCTCATCATCGCGGTCGGCGCACAGAACGCCTACGTGCTGCGCCAGGGCCTGCTACGCAACCATGTGGGGGTCGCGGTGCTGATCTGCGCCGCTGCGGACATCGCCCTGATCGCAGCCGGCGTGGCGGGACTCGGTGCGATCGTCGAGCGGGTTCCCGACCTGCTCACCGTGCTGACCTGGGCGGGAGCGGCGTACCTGCTGTTCCTGGCGTTCTCGGCATTTCGCCGTGCCGCGGGCAAGGAGCAGCTGGACCCGTCGTCCGTGCCGGCTAGCACGCTGAAGACGGTGGCGCTGACCACGCTCGCGCTGACCTTCCTCAACCCGCACGTTTACCTCGACACCGTGCTGATGCTCGGCTCGCTGGCGAACGCGCACGACGGAACGCGGTGGTACTTCGGCGCGGGCGCGATGATCGCCAGCGTCGTGTGGTTCTGCGCTCTGGGATTCGGGGCGAAGGTGCTCGCGCGGTACGTGCGCAAGCCGTCGACCTGGCGGGTGGTCGACACCGTGGTCGGCGTCGTGATGGTCCTCGTCGCCGTGCGGCTGCTCACCATGTAGTGGGCGAGGCGATGTGAGCGGGATCGCCTCTGGGTAGGCACTACGATCGTCCGCATGGCCAAGAGCGTTCTCACCCCGCAGTCCGACGACTTCCCTCGTTGGTATCAAGATGTCATCGCCAAGGCAGAGATGGCCGACAACGCACCGGTTCGCGGCACGATGGTGATCCGCCCGTACGGATACTCCATCTGGGAGCGCATGCAGCGCGAGATGGACGACCGCATCAAGGCCGCCGGCGCGAAGAACGCCTACTTCCCGCTGTTCATCCCCGAGTCCTATCTGACCCGTGAGGCCGAGCACGTCGAGGGCTTCAGCCCCGAGCTCGCCGTCGTCACCCATGCCGGTGGCAAGCAGCTCGAGGAGCCCGTCGTCGTCCGGCCGACCTCCGAGACGGTCATCGGCGAGTTCATGGCCAAGTGGATCAACTCCTATCGCGATCTGCCGCTGCTGCTGAACCAGTGGGCGAACGTGGTCCGGTGGGAGCTGCGTCCGCGGGTGTTCCTGCGCACCAGCGAGTTCCTGTGGCAGGAGGGGCACACCGCGCACGCCACCCGCGAGGACGCCGCGGCGTACGCCGCTCGAATCCACCGCGAGGTCTACGAGGACTTCATGGTCAAGGTGCTGGCGATGCCGGTGATCCGGGGCCGCAAGACCAACGCCGAGCGGTTCGCCGGCGCCATCAACACGCTCGCACTCGAGGCGATGATGCGCGACGGCAAGGCGCTGCAGATGGGCACCTCGCACGAGCTGGGCCAGAACTTCGCCAATGCCTTCGGCATCAAGTACCTGTCGGCGGACGGCAAGCAAGAGACCTGCTGGACGGCGTCCTGGGGCACCTCGACCCGCATGATCGGAGGCCTGATCATGACGCACGGTGACGACAACGGCCTGCGGATCCCGCCGCACCTCGCCCCGGTCCAGGCGCTCGTCATGGTGGTCAAGGACGGCGAGGGGGTCTCGGAGGCCGCGCACTCGATCGTCTCCGAGCTCACCAGGTCCGGCGTCCGCGCCGAGCTCGACGACCGCACTGACACGCCGTTCGGTCGCCGCGCAGTGGACGCCGAGCTCAAGGGCATCCCGCTGCGCATAGAGGTCGGCCCACGCGACGTCGCAGAGAGCAAGGTCACCGTCGCGCGACGGATCGTCGGCGGCAAGGAGCCGGTGGGGCTGGACGCCGTGGCGGGCTACTGCCTGAGCGCACTCGATGCCGATCAGCAGGCGCTGTACGACGAGGCCGTCGCGCGACGTGACGAGAAGACCTCGGACGTCAAGACCATCGACGAGGCGCGGGAGGCTGCGCAGACCGGGTTCGCGCGCATCCCGTGGGCCACGCTCGGGGTCGAGGGGGAGAAGAAGCTCGCCGAGTCGGCGATCACGGTCCGTTGCCTCGTGCGCCCGGACGGCGAGATCCCCGAGTCCGACGACGAGGACGGCGCCATCGCGGTCGTCTCCCGCGCCTACTGAGCAGGAGTCGAGGGCGTTCCTGGGCCTAGCTCAGCTGGAGCGTGGTGACGCACGTCGGGTCGTCGGCGCCGGTGGCGAACGGCGCCTCGACCGACTTGCCGTCGTACGACACGCTGATCGTGCCCGCGATGTCGCGCGGCAGCCAGAACCCGACGAAGCCGTTCTGGTAGGTGGTGACCGTCTCGTCGACGAGCACCTCGCCGTCGTCGGCGGTGATCGTGACGTCCAGCTGCTGGTCGACCAGCTCGCCCTGGCAGGAGGCCAGGTTGTGGTAGTAACATTCGTGGGTCTTGTCGACATACGGCGCCATCGAGAGGTAGAACTCGTCCTCGATCGGCAGGCTCACCGTCTCCGCGGTCTCGCCGTCGGTCAGCTCGACGACGTCGTAGCGCACTGAGCCGACGAGCTGCGTCATGAGATCCTCGTCGGTCTTGTCGAGCTCGGTGATGATCTCCTTGGTGCTCTTGCCCTCGAGATCATGCACCTCGATGAAATCCGCGGCCGCACTGCTGGCGGCGGGCGGCGTGTCGGTGTCGGCGTCCGAGTTGCAGCCCGAGAGCAGCAGGGCGGTGCCGCCGATCACGGCGGCGAGGGCGCGGGTGACTCGATGTGGCACGGTTGCCTCCAGCTGACTGCGGTGTCCTTCCATTGTGGTCCCGGCAGGCACTCAGCGCAGTGTGATCCCGAGGACTGCCTCCAGCTCGCCGAGCGCGACGTCCGGGTCGCCGACCTTGATCGTCTGCATCCCCATCGCCTTGGCGGGCTTGAGGTTGATGCCGAGGTCGTCGAGATACACGCACTCGTCGGGCTGCACGCCGAGCAGCTCGCACGCAGTCTCGTAGAACTTCGGCTCCGGCTTGCGATAGCCGACCTTGCTGGACTCCACGACCGCGTCGAAGCGCGCCATGATCGGCTTGACGTCCTCGCGCTCGTTCGCGGTCGGGTCCAGACCGTCCTGCTTCTTCATGACGTTGTTCGTCAGGCAGGCGATCTTGTATCCGGCCGCCTTGACCGCATCGAGCGCGGCGACCATCTGCGGACGCACCTCGCCGGCGAGCAGCGCCAGGATGTCCGCGCCGCGGATCTCGTGTCCGAGCTTCTTCGACTCGGCGGCGAAGGCCTCGTCGAACTCCTCGTGGCTGAGCTCGGAGCGCTCCAGACGCGCCCACGCGTTGGCATCCGGGTCGTGCGTGTTCACCGTCCGCACGAAGTCCGCGGGCAGGCCGCGCTCCGACTCGTACCGGTTGAAGGCCTCGAATGGGCTGGAGAGGATGACGCCGCCGAAGTCCCACAGCACGGCCTTGATCTGGTTCGCCTCAGTCATGCCAGCGAGCGTAGCGACGTACGCATCCGGTGTGGACTTGGGTCTACCGGTCGGTGACGCGTCCGAGGCAGAGGTACTTCATCTCCAGGTACTCCTCGATGCCGTGCCGGGATCCTTCGCGCCCGAACCCGGACTGCTTGACTCCGCCGAAGGGCCCGACCTCGTTGGAGACGATGCCGGTGTTGATGCCGACGATGCCGTACTCCAGCCGCTCGCTGATCCGCCAGTACCGGTTGAGGTCGTTCGTGTAGACATACGACGCCAGACCGAACTCGCTGTCGTTGGCGAGCTCGACGACCTCGTCATCGGTGTCGAAGACGAACACCGGGGCCACCGGCCCGAAGGTCTCCTCGTGGGCTATCTGCATCTCGTGCGTGGCCCCCGTGATCACGATCGGCTCGACGACCTGCTTGCCCTTGGGAGGTAGCGATCCGGCGACCACCTTCGCGCCCTTGGCCTCGGCGTCGTCGACGTGCTCGCGGACCTTGTCCACGGCGTCCTGGCTGATCATCGGGCCGATGACGACGTCCTTGCCGAACCCGTCGCCGGCCTTCATCCGGCGCACCTTGCCGGCTAGCTTCTCGACGAAGGCGTCGTGGACGTCGCGGTGCACATAGATCCGGTTCGCGCACACGCAGGTCTGCCCGGCGTTGCGGTACTTCGACGCGATCGCGCCGTCGACCGCGGCATCGAGGTCTGCGTCGTCGAAGACGATGAACGGGGCGTGCCCACCGAGCTCCAGGGCAAGGCGCTTGACCGTCTGACCGCACTGCTCCATGAGGATCCGGCCGACAGCCGTGGAGCCGGTGAACGACAGGTGGCGCACCACCTGCGACTCACACATGACCTTGCCGACCTCGCTGGAGCTGCTGCTGGTGACCACGTTGAACACGCCCGCCGGGATACCCGCGCGTGCGCCGAGCTCGGCCAGGGCGAGCGCGCACAGCGGCGTCTCGCCGGCCGGCTTCAGCACGACCGTGTTGCCCGCTGCCAGCGCGGGGGCCGCCTTGCGGGTGCCCATCGCGATCGGGACGTTCCACGGCGTGATCGCCGCGCACACGCCGACCGGCTGCTTGAGCACCACGATCCGCTGATCGCGCCCGACCGGAGCCGGGACGTCGCCGCACACCCGCTTCGCCTCCTCGGCGAACCACTCGATGAACGACGCGCCGTACGCCACCTCGCCCTTGGCCTCGGCCAGCGGCTTGCCCTGCTCATAGGTCATCAGGGCACCGAGATCGTCCTGGTTCTCCATGATCAGGTCGTACCAGCGCCGCATGATCCCGGCGCGCTCCTTGCCGGTCATCGCGCTCCACGCGGGCAATGCCTTCTCCGCCGCACCGATCGCCTTCTCGACCTGCTCGGGGGAGAGATCGGCAACCTCCGCGAGCACCTTGCCGTTCGACGGGTTGCGCACCTCGAAGGCCTTCTTGCCGGTTCCGTGCACCCACTTGCCGCCGACGTACGCCTCACTCTTGATGAGGGACCTGTCCTTCACGCGCTTCATCAGCTCAGCCATGGACCCACGATGCCACGTTCGCCGCCGCAAGGGGAGTCGCTCGCGCTGCGCCTCTCGCCGGTCTACGGTCGGGTGGTGATCAGCGGTCGATCGGTGACGGCGCAAGCCCTGCTGGGGATGACGGTCGCCATGGGCATCGGGCGGTTCGCCTACACCCCGCTGATGCCGCTGATGATGGCCGACGGCGTGCTCACCCGCGAGCAGGGCGCGATGGTGGCCACCGCCAACTACCTCGGGTATCTCATCGGCGCTGTCGTCCTCACCCTCTGGCCACAGCTGAACACCCGCTTCACGTACCGCGTCTGGACGATCATCCTGGTGCTGTCCGAGTTGCTCATGGTGCCGCTGGACGGCATGGCGGGATGGACGACGATGCGGTTCTTGGCCGGGTATGCCAGCGCGGTGCTGTTCATCGGCATCGCCAGCACTCTCGGTGCGTACTCCGGCAAAGGGGCGTCCGCGGGCATGGCCTTTGGCGGCGTCGGGATCGGCATCGCGCTCATGGGCGGGTTCTCGCTGCTGCTGGCCGAGCACCTGACCTGGCAGCAGATGTGGCTGGGTACGGCGGGGATCAGCGTGCTGCTGGCGATCGGGCCGTGGCTGTTGCCGGTGGAGGCCGAGTCCTCGCCTGAGCGTCGGGGATCGGGCAAGCGCCGCCTGCCCCGGCCGATGAGGCTGATCTGGCAGCTGCTGTTCGCCGCGTACTTCCTGGAGGGCCTGGGCTACATCATCATCGGCACCTTCATCGTCGCCGCGGTCGGTACCGGGACGGGGCCCAGCGCGGCCGTGTGGGTGGTTGCCGGCCTGGCGGCGATTCCGGCGACCGTCCTCTACGGGCGCCTCGCCCAGCGGGTGCCGATGAGCATCGTGCTCGTCGGCGCCTACCTCCTGCAGACCATCGGCGCGCTGCTGCCTGTCGTCGTCGACGCGACCTGGGCCAGCTTCGTCTGCGCCGCGCTCTACGGCGGGACCTTCCTCGGCATCGCGATGCTCACCACCAGCCAGGGCCGGCGGCTGCCGGTGGAGCGAGCGGCCGCGGCGCTCACTGCCGGCTACAGCATCGGACAGGTGCTGGGGCCGATCGTGGTGACACCGGTGATCGGAAGGTCGTACGGCACCGCGTTCCTAGTGGCCGCCGTCGTGATCGCCGCCGGCGGTCTGCTGATGACGGCGGTCGCCGTGCTGATCGCGCGGCACGGGGAGGGCGACGGGGCTCCGGGCGTGAGTGCCGTCTCGCCGGTGCGGGGCTGACTGCCGGCGCATCGTCTGGCAGAATGAACAGGTTGACTTCTGCGGTCGCATCGGGCCCTCTACCTGACTTTGCCCCGCGGATTCACCACGGTGCACTCCCGCACGTACCCCCACGCGGCGCGGGGCGTCCCGACCCGAATACCAAGATGGAGCACTAGGAAACAGTGGCAACCAAGATCAAGCTCATGCGCCTGGGCAAGACGCGCGCCCCGTACTACCGGATCGTCGTGGCCGACGCACGCACCAAGCGCGACGGCCGCTCGATCGAGACGATCGGCAAATACCACCCGAAGGAGGAGCCCTCCTTCATCGAGGTCGACTCCGAGCGGGCGCAGTACTGGCTGGGCGTCGGCGCGCAGCCGACCGAGGCCGTCACCGCGATCCTGAAGGTCACCGGCGACTGGCAGCGGTTCAAGGGCGAGCCGGCCCCGGAGCCGATGAAGACCAAGAGCGCCGCGGAGGACAAGAAGGCCCGGTACGAGGCCGCGCTGTCCGGAGCCATGGCCGATGCCGAGGCGGGCAAGGGCCAGGCCACTACGCCGAAGAAGAAGGCTGCTCCGAAGGCCGACGAGGCCGCGGAGCCCAAGGCCGATGAGCCAAAGGTTGACGAGGCCAAGGCCGAGGAGCCGAAGACCGAGGCTCCCGCTGACGAGGCGAAGGCCGAGGAGGCCCCCGCCGAGGAAGCCAAGTAGTGCTCGAGGAAGCCCTCTCGCACCTGGTGCGCGGCATCGTCACGAACCCCGACGACGTTCAGGTCGACATGGTCACCACTCGGCGTGGCCGGGTGCTCGAGGTGCGGGTGCATCCTGAGGATCTCGGCAAGGTGATCGGTCGCAGCGGACGCACCGCCAAGGCGTTGCGCCAGGTCGTGTCCGCGGTCGGCGGCAAGGGTATCCGCGTCGACGTCGTGGACGTCGACGAGTAGACCGGGCAGCGATGGATCTGGTCGTCGGACGGATCGGCAAGGCCCACGGCATCCGCGGCGAGGTCAACGTCGGCGTCCGGACCGACGAGCCCGATGAGCGCTTCGCCGTCGGCGCCGTCCTGCGCACCGACCCCGCCGAGCGTGGGCCGCTGACGGTGCGCTCGCAGCGATTCGTCAGCGGTCAGAAGCTCGTGCTGGGTTTCGACGAGGTGCCCGACCGCACGGTCGCCGAGACCCTCCAGGGCACGATGCTCGTCATCGGCATCGACGAGCTGCCCGAGCTCGACGATGACGACGACTTCTACGACCATGAGCTGATCGGGATGCAGGCCCAGACCGAGGACGGCGAGCTGATCGGCGAGGTCGTCGACGTCGTACACGGCCCGGGCGGGGACACCTTGGCCATCAAGGCATCCGGCCGCGGCCGGGAGATCCTCGTGCCGTTCGTCCGGGACATCGTCCCGACGGTCGACCGCTCCACGCGCACGATGACCCTCACCCCGCCCGAGGGACTGCTCGAGCTGTGAGGATCGACGTCCTGACCGTCTTTCCGGAGTATCTCGACCCGCTCCGGCAGTCGCTGGTCGGCAAGGCCATCGACCGCGGTGACATCACGGTCGGCGTCCACAACCTGCGCGACTGGACGCACGATGTCCACCACAGCGTCGACGACGCGCCGTACGGCGGCGGCCCCGGCATGGTCATGAAGCCCACCGTCTGGGGCGATGCCCTGGACGAGGTCCTGTCCGGCGGGTCGGTGCTTATCGTGCCGACCCCGGCCGGGCGGCTGTTCACCCAGCGTGACGCCGAGCGGCTCGCAGGCGAGCAGCACCTGGTCTTCGCCTGCGGGCGTTACGAGGGAATCGACCAGCGAGTCGCCGAGGACGCCGCCCGGCGGGTACGCGTCCTCGAGCTGTCGATCGGTGACTATGTGCTCGCCGGGGGAGAGGTCGCCGTCCTCGTGATGGTCGAGGCGATCGCCCGGCTGCTCCCCGGCGTCCTGGGAAACCGGGACTCGGCCCGGCTGGACTCGCACGCCGACGGACTGCTCGAGGGCCCGTCGTACACCCGGCCCGAGGTGTGGCGCGAGCTGGCCGTGCCCGACGTGCTGCGCTCGGGGAACCACGCCGCGATCGAACGCTGGCGCCGCGACGAGTCACTTCGGCGTACCGCGCGCAGGCGCCCGGACCTGCTCGCCGCCTACGATCGAGCGCTGCTCGACTCGCATGACCTGGCGGTTCTCGAGGACGTCGAGCAGGCCGGGTAGTGAAGGTCACGCGCCGGCTTCCGGGGGTCGGTGTTCCCTAAGCCGGCCCGATAAGGCACACTAGACAGGTTGCCTTTGGCCAGAAGTGCGCTCGACGCCCCGGCCCGGCAGCCACCAGACTTCGATGCTCGAGGCCCCGGCATGAGCATCACATGTACGCAAGACGAAGGAAGCGACAGACATGAACGTCCTCGACGATCTCGACCGCGAGCTGCTGCGCGACGACATCCCCGAGTTCCGCCCCGGCGACACCCTGAAGGTGCGCGTGAAGGTCATCGAGGGCACCCGCTCGCGCATCCAGGACTTCCAGGGCGTCGTCATCCGCCGTCACGGCGCGGGCGCCCGCGAGACCTTCACCGTCCGCAAGATCTCCTCCGGCGTCGGCGTCGAGCGCACCTTCCCGGTGCACACCCCGGTCATCGAGGCCATCGAGGTCATGACCCGCGGCGACGTCCGCCGCGCCAAGCTCTACTATCTGCGCAACCTGCGCGGCAAGGCCGCCAAGATCAAGGAGCGTCGCTTCAAGTAGCGCATGCTTCAGGAAGCGCGGACCGGCCGCCGGCTGGTCCGCGCTTCGTCGTCCGATGTCCTTTCTGACCCGGGCGCCTGACGAGCCGCACGCCGCCGGTCGCCTACCCTTGGATCCGATGAGCACGAACGAACCTGCCGGGCGCGACGACGAGTTCGTCGACCCGCAGCCGCGGGTCGAGTCCGAGCAGGATCCTGACGGCGGCGGCGCAGGCGCCCCACCGGAGGACGACGAGCCCGCGACCAAGCGCCGCAGCGGCTTCGTGCAGTGGCTCAAGGAGCTCCCGATCATGCTCGCGATCGCGTTCGTGATCGCGGTGCTGCTGAAGTCCTTCGTCGTGCAGGCCTTCTGGATCCCGTCAGGCTCGATGGAGCAGACCCTGCACGGCTGTCCCGGTTGCACCGGCGACCGGATCCTGGTGAACCGGATGAGCTACTGGTTCTCCGATCCCGAGCCCGGTGACATCGTCGTGTTCCAGTCCCCGAGCGGCTGGGAGCCCGAGGTCCAGGTGGACGAGCCGGACGACCCCTTCGGCCAGGCCTGGTTGTGGCTCAAGCGGATGGTCGGGGCGGCGCCGCCCGCCGAGCGGGACCTCGTCAAGCGGGTGATCGCCACCGAGGGCCAGACCGTCTCGTGCTGCGACGCCGAGGGCCGGGTGATGGTCGACGGCCAGCCGCTGGAGGAGCCCTACGTCTTCCTCGACGGGCAGCCCCCGACAGCTGCGTACGCGCTGCGTGACTTCGGGCCGGTAACCGTGCCCGAGGACCGGCTGTTCGTGATGGGCGACCACCGCAACGCGTCGGCGGACTCCCGCGCCCACATCGACGACCAGTACCAGGGCACCATTCCCGTCGACTCCGTGGTCGGTCGCGCCTTCGTGATCCTCTTTCCGTTCGACCGGTTCGAATGGCTCTCGAGCGAGAACCCGCAGACCCAGAACGCCGCGGCCGGCCCGCTCAGCCTGGCCCTCCACCCGCCGGTGCTGGCACTGGTCTTCGTCGCACCGCTGAGCGGGCTGCAGGTGGCTCGCCGGGAACGGGAGCGTGACCGGTGTACGCGGTAGCCGACCTCGCCCCTCCCCGCTACGTGCTGCGCCACGCCGCGCACGAGGCCTTCGTCCCGATGGAGACGGTGCTGGCCCGAGCCGGATTCCGCATCGTCGCGGGCGCCGACGAAGCCGGCCGGGGCGCGTGCGCAGGACCGCTTACCGCAGCCGCCTGCATCCTGCCCGCCGGACGCCGGGGGCAGATCGCGGGGCTGGCCGACTCCAAGCTGCTCACCGAGGCGACCCGAGAGCAGCTCTACGACGAGATCGTGGGGCGGGCGCTGGCCTGGCAGGTGGTGAGCATCGAACCGGACGAGGTCGACCGCATCGGGCTGCACGTGGCCAACCTGCAGGCCATGCGCCGCGCCGTCCGCGGGCTGCGGATCGAGCCCGCGTACACCCTTACCGACGGCTTCCCCGTCGACGGGCTCTCCGTGCCGACGCTCGCGGTGTGGAAGGGCGATCGGGTGTCGTGCTCGATCGCCGCGGCGAGCATCCTGGCGAAGGTCACGCGTGACCGGCGGATGCGAGAGCTCGCCCGGCAGTTTCCCGAGTACGGCTTCGATGTGCACAAGGGCTACGGGACGGCGATGCACGAGCAGGCGCTGCGGGAGCACGGGCCCTCTTCCCAGCACCGGCTGCGATACGCGAACGTGCGCCGCCACCGTGTGGTTAACTCGCAGGCGACGTGGCTCGATGGGCCGGTGGAGCACGCGCTGGCGGAGGAGGCGACCCGATGAGCGCAGAAGACCTCGAGCGGTACGAGACCGAGCTGGAGCTGCAGCTCTACCGCGAGTACAAGGACATCGCCCGCCAGTTCAGCTACGTGGTCGAGACCGAGCGCCGCTTCTATCTCGCCAACTCCGTCGACCTGCAGGTGCGCAACGCCGGCGGCGAGGTGTACTTCGAGCTGCAGCTGCAGGACGCCTGGGTCTGGGACATCCACCGCCCCGCCAGGTTCGTGAAGAACGTTCGCGTGGTGACCTTCAAGGACGTCAACGTCGAGGAGCTCGACAAGCCCGACCTCGAGGTCCCGTAGCCCTGCTCAGCCCGATCCGCCGGTCCCGGGCTCTGGCGGCTCGACCTGCTGGTGGCCGGGGAAGACATAGACGCGGAAGCGTTGCTCGCCCGAGCCGTCCTCGACCTGGACGTCCACCCGGCTCTCGGTGGCCTCCTCGTCCGCGGTCGCGAGCACCAATGCTGCGGAGGCCGGATCCGACAGCTCCTCGCGCAGGACGAGGATCGTCGCGCCGTCCGGCGCCGGGTTCAGCTCCTCGGTCGGCAGGCCGATCCAGAAGGTGTACGTCGTGGCCTCGAGGTTCGTGAACACTGCGGCACGACCGTCGTCCCACGCCTCGGGCTGCCGCGCCGGGTGCAGGGTGTTGCTGAACTGGACGGTCCAGGGGTTCTCGACGACGCGGCACGCATCGGGATCGAGCGAATCCGGGATCTGCCCGTCGCAGTCGAGCATCGTGAAGCTGATGGACGCCGACTCGACCGGCGGATTCGCACTGACGTACTCCACGATGTGCCAGGTGGAGGTTCCCGCACGTACCTCGATCTCGCGCTCCCAGGAACGCTCACCCATCGGCCGGTTCGTCATGGCCGAGAAGGTCGTGGCGAGCCGGAAGTCCTCGCCGTCCTGCTCGTAGACGAAGACGCTGCGTGCTGCGCGATCGGCCGACAGCTGCGCCACGACGGGAAAGGCGCCACTGGGCAGGTCCAGGGCGGACCCTGACTCGAAGGTGTCGATCGGCTCGGAGTCGCGGCGTTCTGCCACGAGCGCGTGCGAGTGACGGGTGGAGCTGCGCGATGTGCAGTGCGCGAGATCCTCCCGGGACTGGACGAAGGTCTCCAGCGAGCACGACCAGTGCTCGACCGCGACTCGACGCTCGTCCGGGATCAGCAGCGCGATGGCGGGGACGCCGGCCACGAGAGAGAGCGCGGCGAATGCGACGGTGATGCGACGCGTCGCACCCGCCGACAGCAGCGCTGCCCAGGCCAGCAGGGTGAGGGCGAGCAGCACCAGAGCCGCCGCCGGGAGCCACGGAGTCCACCGGGCCGCGAACAGGCTGTCGAACCGTGCCGAGCTCCCCACGCCGCTGCGGCCGAGCACCCACCAGATATAGAGAGCCGCAGCGACCGTCGCCCCGGTGGCGATGATCGCTGCGGTCTTCATGCCGCGGTGGCGCCTGGGCATCATGTCGACTGGGTCCCGTCCGTGCTGAGGGTTCGAGGACCCTTCCGACCGTGACTCGTGCGCCGTGGTTCCCCGCTCGTCGGGCGCTAGCACACCACACCCTCGATTCCGCCATTGGATCGCGTTCTCGTCCACAGGTGCCGTGGGCGCTCCACAGCACCGGTGCGCCGGCCCCGGCACCTGGCCCGTGCGGGCACTCTCTACGGCGAGGAAGGGAGGGTGCGAGATGGCGCTCAAGGATGACCTCGGCCGTCTGGGCGAGGATCTCGCCGCCGCGGAGCTCGAACGGTCCGGACTGCGGATCGTGGCCCGCAACTGGCGGTGTGACGCGGGGGAGATCGACATCGTGGCGATCGAGGGATCGACGCTGGTGATCTGCGAGGTGAAGACCCGCTCGTCCAACCGGTTCGGCACGCCGATGGAGGCGTTGACCCCGGCGAAGGTCGAACGCATCTATCGGCTCGCCACGATATTCCGCCGGCAGCACCGAGTCGGCGCCGAGCGGGTCCGCTATGACGTCGTGTCGGTGATGGCCCCCCGTGGCTACCGGCCGGTCGTGGAGCACCTGCGAGGAGCGCTGGGATGAACGGGGTCAAGATCGCCGCGGTGTCCTCGATGACCATCGACGGTGTCACCGGCATCCCGGTCGGGGTCGAGTGCGGGCTGAGCCCCGGCTCGCCCCAGGACTCGCGCATCCTCGGGCTACCCGACACCGCGGTCCGCGAATCGTTCACCCGGATGCGGTCGGCCCTCGCCAGCTGCGAAGGGTATGAGTGGCAGACCCGCAAGATCGTGTTCAATCTGTCGCCGGCGCACGTCCGAAAACAGGGCAGTGCCTTCGATTTGGCGTTCGCGATGGCCATGCTGGTCCTCGACGAGAAGGTCGAGAAGTCGCGTGTCGAGGACACCGTCTTCTTTGGCGAGCTCGGCCTCGACGGACGCCTGCACCCGGTGCGCGGAGCGCTGCCGGTACTGCTGGCCGCAGCCCGCGCCGGTGCCCGGCGGGTCGTGCTGCCGTTGGCGAACCGGGCCGAGGCGTCGATCTCGCTCGGCTCCGAGATCGACCTCGAAGTGCTGTGCGCGCCGTCGCTGAACGAGTTGTATCGCATGTACTGCGGCCACGACCACGCGGTCGAGACGATCCGGCCCGCAGCCCCGGCCCGTCCGCCACACTTGCCGGACCTGGCCGACGTGAAGGGACAGCCGGTCGGCAAGCGGGCGCTGGAGATCGCCGCTGCCGGCGGGCATCATCTGATGCTCGGCGGTCCCCCGGGCGCCGGCAAGACGATGCTCGCGCAGCGGCTGCCAGGCATCCTGCCAGCGCTGACCGAGCAGGACGCTCTGGTCGTCACCTCGATCCGGTCCGTCAGCGGGAGCATCGATCCCGACTATCCGCTGCAGACCTGGCCGCCGTTCGAGGACCCCCACCACAACGCCAGCCCGGTCTCGCTGATCGGTGGGGGCTCGCCGGTCGTGCGGCCGGGGGCCGTGAGCCGCGCCCACCGCGGCGTGCTGTTCCTCGACGAGGCGCCGGAGTTCGCCGCACACGTGCTCGACCAGCTCCGCCAACCGCTCGAATCGGGCACGGTCACCGTGCATCGCGCCGTGGGCAGCTACACCTTCCCGGCGCGTTTCCAGCTCGTTCTGGCCGCCAACCCGTGCCCGTGCGCGGCGGCGTCGGGCACGTGCGTCTGCACGAGCATCGTGCGCCGTCGCTACCAGTCCCGGCTCTCGGGCCCGTTGCTGGACCGTGTCGACCTCCTGGTCGACCTGCTGCCGCCGGCCCGCGGTGCGCTTCTGGACCACTCCGGTGCCGAGGAACCGAGCGCGGCCGTGGCGCAGCGGGTCACCGCCGCACGCGAGCGAGCCGCGGCCCGATGGACCGGCCGGCTGAACGCCGAGGTCGCCAGCAAGACGTTGCGCCGTCACTGGCAGCCCCAGGGGACCAGCCGCGACATCCTCGCGAAGGCATACGACGCGGGACGGCTGACCGGCCGCGGATACGAACGTGTCCTGCGCGTCGCCTGGACGATCGCGGACCTCGCCGGGCACGAGCAACCGGCGTTCGACGACATTGCCGAGGCGCTCGCGTTCCGGCAGCGGCTCCGCGGGGTGGCGGCATGAACGGGCTCCGGCAGGTCGGCGACGGCTCCCCGCGCGCGGCGTACGCCTGGCTCAGTCGCGCCTGTGAGCCCGGCAGCCGCGAGCTGTGGGCCTACGTGTGCTCGCTGGGCGCGGTCGAGGTGGCGGCCCAGCTGCGGGCGGGAGATGCGCCGTCCCGCCTGCAGCACGCCGTCGGTGCTCGCGCCGGCGAGGACCGCAGCCTGCACGATCTCGATCTCGTGCACCGGGCCGGGGGCCGGTTCGTGATCCCCGAGGACGACGACTGGCCGGGTGAGGTGCTCGAGCCCATGGCGGCGGCGTCCGCCGGCGGCGAGGTGCGGGTCGTCCCGCCGTTGGCGCTGTGGGTCCGCGGCAGCGCCCCGCTCACGCCGATGCTCGAGCGAGCCGTGGCGGTGGTCGGTGCCCGCGCATCGAGCAGCTACGGAGAGCTGGTGGCGGGGGAGATCTCGTACGGTCTCGCCGAGCGCGGGGTGGCGGTGATCAGTGGTGGCGCGTTCGGGATCGACGCCGCCGCGCACCGCGCCGCCCTGGCCGCGAACGGCGTCACGGTCGCGGTGCTGGCCGGGGGAGTGGACCGGGTCTACCCGAAGGGAAACGCGCACCTGCTCGACGAGATCGCGCGGCGCCACGCGTTGATCAGCGAGTTCCCGCCCGGGGCCGCGCCGATGAAGCAGCGCTTTCTGATCCGCAACCGGCTCATCGCCGGGCTCTCGACCGGCACCGTGGTGGTCGAGGCCGCGCTGCGCAGCGGTGCGCGGTCGACGGCTGCTCGCGCTCGAGAGATGGGCAAGGCAGTCATGGTGGTCCCAGGGCCCGTTACCTCGGCCGCCTCGGCCGGCTGTCTGCAGATGCTGCGGGAGGAGTCGGTGATCGCAGTCGGCAGCACCGCGCACGTGCTGGACGCCGTCGGGGCAGCGGGCGTCGACCTCGCGCCGCTCGAGCGCGCGCCCGACCGTGTAGGTGATGACCTCGATCCGGGGCTGAAACGGCTGCTCGATGCAGTCCCCGCGCGCCGCGCGGTACCAGCCGACTCCATCGCCGGCGTGGCCGCGACCTCCGCCTCCGAGGCGCTACGCGGGCTGATCGTGCTCGAGATGATGGGCCTCATCGAGCAGCATGACGGGCGATGGCGGCTCATCCCCCGCAGTTAGGGATTAACCAGCTCGGTACATAACGATCCAGGACGCTGGCGGCGCGTCGGTTTGGACGCGGCCGGGACCGCTGGTCACGGTAGGCGAGTGGACGAGTTCGACCTTCCGGACGATCTGGCCCGCGTGCTGGGCCAGTACGAGCGGAGCCTGACGCTCGAGCGTGCGGTGTCCGCGCACACCGTCAAGGCCTACATCTCGGACGTCCGCGGCCTGCTTGATCATCTGGTGCGCATGTCGGGCGAGTCCGTGAGCGCACTCGACCTAGGTGTGCTGCGCTCCTGGCTGGCCAAATCGCGCACCATGGGTGCCTCCCGCAGCACTCTGGCCCGCCGGGCGGCGAGCGCCCGGTCGTTCACCTCGTGGGCGGCGGCCAAGGGTCTGATAGACGCCGATCCCGGGCCCCGGCTGGCCTCACCTTCCGCGCGCCGCGCATTGCCGGAGGTGCTCAGCCAGGAGCAGGCCGCCGGCTTGGTCGACTCGATCGAGGGCGATGATCCCGTGGCGCTGCGCGACCGCGCGATGCTCGAGCTGCTGTACGCCGGGGGGATCCGGGTCAGCGAGCTGGTCGGGCTGGACCTCGACAGCTACGACGCGGCCCGGGTGCTGCTGCGCGTGCTCGGCAAGGGTGACAAGGAGCGCAGCGTGCCGATCGGGTCGCCGGCCCGCGCGGCGCTCGAGGGCTACCTACGCCAGGGCCGGCCGGGCCTGGTCTCCAGCCGGACGACGACCGCCTTGTTCCTCGGCGTCCGAGGCGGCCGGATCGACCAGCGGGAGGTCCGCCGGATCGTGCATCGGGCCGCGAGCGCCGTTGACGGAGCCCCGGACATCGGTCCGCACGGCCTGCGGCACAGCGCGGCGACGCATCTGCTCGAGGGCGGCGCGGACTTGCGCTCGGTGCAGGAGCTGCTGGGACACGCCTCGCTGGCCACCACCCAGATCTACACGCACGTCTCGGTCGAGCGGCTGCGTGCCGCGTTCAACCAGGCCCACCCGCGCGCCTAGCCGATCGCGGCCGCCCGATCGAGAGCGGCGGTCAGATCCGCGACCAGATCCGCCGGATCCTCGATACCCACCGAGAGCCGGAGCAGCCCGTCGCTGATCCCGGCGACCGCGCGGGCCTCCGCGGTCATCGAGGCATGCGTCATGGTCGCCGGGTGCGCCACGAGTGACTCCACGCCACCCAGCGACTCGGCGAGGCTGAACAGCGCGAGGCCGTCCAGGAACGCCCGCACCGCGGACGTGCCGCCGGCGAGCTCGAACGACAGCATGGCGCCGTATCCATCCTGCTGCCGCGCCGCGATCTCGTGACCCGGATGGCTCGGCAGCCCCGGGTAGTTCACCTGCGCGACCGCCCGGTGCGCACAAAGCGCGTCGACAACGGCTGCCGCGCCGTCCTGGTGCGCCCGCATCCGGGGGGCGAGCGTACGAAGTCCACGCAGCGTCAGGAAGGAGTCGAACGGGCTGCCCGTGATGCCGATCGTGTTCGACCAGTAGGCCATCTGCTCATGCAGCTCGGGCGTCGCCGAGACGATGGCGCCGCCGACCACGTCGCTGTGCCCGTTGAGGTACTTGGTAGTCGAGTGGACGACCACATCGCAGCCCAGCTCGATCGGGCGCTGCAGCACCGGTGACAGGAAGGTGTTGTCGGCGACGACGGTGGCGCCCACCTCGTGCGCGCGCCGCGCGACGTCGGCCACGTCGGTGATCCGCAACAGGGGGTTGGACGGCGTCTCGATCCACACCACGCTCGGCGCGGGCTGCGCCGTGAGCGCCGCGTCCAGGGCGCGGGGATCGGTGAAGTCCACGAGGTCCACGTCGAAAGCGCCCTTCTCGCCGAGCGAGTCCAGCAGCCGCCAGGTGCCGCCGTAGCAGTCATGCGGGGCGAGGATCCGCTGGCCGGGGGAGAGCAGCGCGTGCAGGACGACCGTGATGGCCCCCATGCCGGTGGCGGTGATGATCCCGCCGGCCCCGCCCTCCAGATCGCTGATCGCGCCGCCCAGCTGGTCTCGGGTCGGGTTGCCGCTGCGCGTGTAGTCGTACTGGCGGGGCTCGCCGAACCTGGCGAAGGTGAAGTTGCTCGACAGGTGCAGGGGCGGGACGACGGCCCCGTGCTGGGTGTCGGACTCCAGCCCGGCGCGGACGGCGCGGGTCACGGGGGAGTGCTGCTGAGTCATGGTGTGGCACCTCTCGGTCGAAGGGCACGACGCCATGCGGATCGACCAGGTGCAATCGCGCCGGCCGCGGCCTGGCGCAACCCATCTGCCGGTCAGCCCGAGGGCTACCGCAGGACTTGGCACCGGCCTTCGATCTTGCGTGTCGAAGGTGGTTGCCCCGGCGTCAGCGGGCCTGTCCCTCAGCCGGTCGTGATGGTTGTGGGAACACCCTACTACAGCGGCAGCAGCCGGACGCGACGTGGTCGCAGCAGGCTCAGCGGGTCGAGGTACCGCTCGCCGCGACGGGCTCCCCAGTGCAGGCACGCCGCCGCTGCGCACTCAGGATGCGCGGCCTGCAGGACGCCAATCGGCTGTTCTCGCGTCACGGGGGCGCCCGCGCTCACGGAGGCCACCACCGGCTCGTACGTCGTGCGGATGCCGTCGGGGTGGTCGATGGACACGACCGGTTTGCCCGCGACCTCTCCCGCGAACGCGACGACGCCGTCCCCCGCAGCGAGGACCGTGGCGCCGGGCGACACCGCAAGGTCGACTCCGCGGTGTCCCGGGAGCCACGGCTTGTCGGGCGGATCGAACTCCCTCGAGACCGTCGGGTTCCCGGCCAGCGGCCAGTCGTAGCGCGAGGACGCCGCGTCCGCCCGTTCGACCAGCGCGGCGATCGATAGGAGCGCCATCAGCAGGGTGATCGCGGCGCGACGCAGTGGGTGGGTTCGGGTCATGGCGCGATCCAACGCTGTACCGGTCGCGCCGTCGCGCGGCCCGGCCTGGGCTGTGGACGATCCACGGGAGTGTGGACGGCGAGCGGCGTGCCGCGTCTTTCCACCTCGGGGTGTGCTACCGACCGGCGGCCCGCCCGCCTCCGCTGCCCCGCAGAACCTACGCGCGGCCGATCCCGTATGATTCTTGCCAGCGGTTCGTGCGGGGCAGACCGGCGAGCCGACTTCGCGCGTCCAGACCCGTTCACGGGTCGACTCAGCTACGGTCCGGCGAGAGCCGGTGGAGTCGGGGCGCCAGGGGCCCTGCCGAACCCGGCCGGGCCGACAACCATAGAAAAGGACCGTCCGGCGTGCTTGGCCGAGACGGTCAGAAGAAGGAGAACGGCAATGGCCGTCGTCACCATGCGTCAGCTGCTCGACTCGGGCGTGCACTTCGGACACCAGACCCGCCGCTGGAACCCGAAGATGAAGCGCTTCATCCTGACCGAGCGCAACGGCATCTACATCATCGACCTGCAGCAGACCCTGTCATACATCGACAAGTCCTTCGAGTTCGTCAAGGAGACCGTCGCGCACGGCGGCACCGTGCTGTTCGTGGGCACCAAGCGCCAGGCCCAGGAGGCGATCTCCAAGGAGGCCACCCGCGTCAACATGCCGTACGTGAACCACCGCTGGCTCGGCGGCATGCTCACCAACTTCGGCACCGTGCACAAGCGCCTGCAGCGGCTCAAGGAGCTCGAGCAGATCGCCGAGACCGGCGGCGACACCGTGATGACCAAGAAGGAACAGCTCATCCTGGACCGCGAGCGCGAGAAGCTATCGAAGACTCTCGGTGGCATCCGTGACATGGCCCGGGTCCCGTCGGCGATCTGGATCGTCGACACCAAGAAGGAGCAGATCGCGGTCGGCGAGGCCAAGAAGCTGAACATCCCGATCGTCGCCATTCTCGACACCAACTGCGATCCGGACGAGGTCGACTACCCGATTCCGGGCAACGACGACGCCATCCGCTCGGCCGGCCTGCTGACCCGCGTCATCGCCGACGCGTGCGCCGAGGGCTTGCTGGCGCGTGCCTCGCAGACCGGCAAGGCGGAGGGCGAGGACAAGCCCAATCGCGACGAGGTCGCCGCGGACGAGCCGCTGGCAGAGTGGGAGCGCGAGATCCTCGAGGGCGCCAAGCCGGACGAGGCCGCTGCGCAGCCCCCCGCTACCGAGCAGTCCGCCGGGCAGGCCGCCGCCCCGGCCGGAGACGAAGAAGCCAAGTAGCCACGCTGCCGGGTCTCGGCCCGGCTCCACCACCACTTGCGATCTACATCCGCGAGCCGCGGATAGATGGGACAGCCCACCATGGCAAATTTCTCTGCCGCTGATGTCAAGAAGCTGCGCGAGCTGACCGGCTCGGGCATGCTCGACTGTAAGAAGGCGCTCGCCGAGACCGACGGGGACTTCGACAAGGCCGTCGAGTTGCTGCGCATCAAGGGAGCCAAGGACGTCGGCAAGCGTGCCGCGCGCACCTCGTCCAACGGCCTGGCCACCGTCAAGGACGGCACCGCGATCGAGCTGCTGTGCGAGACCGACTTCGTCGCCAAGAACGAGGACTTCATCGCCCTGGGTGACAAGATCGTCGACGCCCTGGCGGCCGCGAAGGTCGACGGGGTCGAGGCGGCCCTGAAGCACGAGATCGACGGCACCACCGTCGAGGCGCTCGTGCAGGAGCTGTCGGCGAAGATCGGCGAGCGCCTCGAGCTGCGCCGCGTCGTCCGCTTCGACGGGCAGACCACCGCCTACCTGCACCGCCGTTCCGCGGACCTGCCGCCGCAGGTCGCCGTCCTGGTCGAGTACACCGGCGACAACGAGGAGGCCGCGCGCCAGGCCGGCATGCAGATCGCCGCGATGCGCCCGAGGTACGTCTCGCGCGACGAGGTGCCCGCCGACATCGTCGAGAACGAGAAGCGCGTCGCAGAGGAGACCGCCCGCGGCGAGGGCAAGCCCGAGCAGGCGATCACCAAGATCATCGAGGGCAAGGTCAACGCCTACTTCAAGGACTTCACCCTCAACGAGCAGGCGTCGGTGCAGGACTCCAAGAAGAACGTCAAGGCCGTTCTCGACGAGGCCGGCGTCGCCGTGACCCGATTCGCTCGCATCGAGGTCGGCGAAGAGCTCTAAGCGCTCACCGCACGATCAGAAGGGGGCCGTCACTGCCGTGATCCGGTACTGACGGCCCCTTTCTCGCACCATCACCGCGGGGAGAACGCACACCGCGCCGAGCCCGCACATCCTCGAAGGGACAGATCGCAGATGAGTGGCTACAGACGAGTCCTGCTCAAGCTCTCGGGAGAGACCTTCGGCGGCGGCAAGGTCGGTGTCGACACCGAGGTCGTCAAGAGCATCGCCCACCAGATCCGCGAGGTCGTCGAGACCGGCGTGCAGGTCGCGATCGTCAACGGCGGCGGCAACTTCTTCCGGGGAGCGCAGCTCTCGCAGGCCGGCATGGACCGCGCCCGCGCCGACTACATGGGCATGCTCGGCACGGTGCTGAACTGCCTGGCACTGCAGGACTTCCTCGAGAAGGAAGGGGTGGCCACCCGCGTGCAGACCGCCATCACGATGGGGCAGGTGGCCGAGTCCTACATCCCGCTGCGCGCCATCCGCCACCTGGAGAAGGGGCGCGTGGTCATCTTCGGCGCCGGTGCCGGCATGCCGTACTTCTCCACCGACACCGTGGCCGCGCAGCGCGCGCTCGAGATCGGTTGTGACGTCCTGCTGATGGCCAAGAACGGCGTGGACGGCGTCTACAACGCCGATCCGCGGATCGATCCGACCGCCACGAAGTACGACTCGCTCACCTACGATCAGGTCCTCACCGAGCATCTCGCGGTCGCCGACGCGACGGCGATTAGCCTGTGCATGGACAACAACATGCCCATCGTTGTATTCAACATGCTCGAAGAGGGCAACATCGCTCGCGCCGCCGCCGGCGAGCGGATCGGGACTGTGATCACCAACGCGCCCGCGAGAGGCTAGGAGAAGAAGATGATTGACGAGACCTTGTTCGAGGCCGAGGAGAAGATGGAGAAGGCCGTCGGCGTCGCCAAGCACGACATGACGACCATCCGCACCGGGCGAGCGAACGCCTCGATGTTCGAGAGCATCCAGATCGACTACTACGGCGCGCCCACGCCGTTGACCCAGATGGCGACCATCAACATCCCCGAGGCGCGGATGGCCACGATCAAGCCCTACGACGCCAGCCAGCTCGGTGAGATCGAGAAGGCGATCCGCGAGTCCGATCTCGGCGTCAACCCCGGCAACGACGGCCAGATCATCCGCGTGGTCTTCCCGCAGCTGACCGAGGAGCGGCGCAGAGAGATGGGCAAGATCGCCCGCGGCAAGGGCGAGGATGCCAAGGTGGCGATCCGCAACATCCGCCGTACCGCCAAGGATGCGCTGGAGAAGATCAAGAAGGACGGCGACGCAGGCGAGGACGAGGTCGACCGCGCCGAGAAGGAGCTCGAGACGCTGACCCACAAGTACGTGCAGCAGGTCGACGACGTCGTCAAGCACAAGGAAGCCGAGCTGCTCGAGGTCTAGCACCTCCAGCCCGACGATGACCCAGCATTCCACGACGCAGCCGAGCAGCCCCGGCTCCGGCCCCGCCAAGAGGCCGGCCGGCCGGGCTGGCCGCGACCTCGGCGCCGCGATCGGCGTGGGCCTGGCCATCGGCGTCCTGGTCGTGCTGGCGCTGTACCTGTACCGGCCCGCGTTCGGGCTCATCGTGCTGGCCGCCGTCGTCGTTGCCGTGCGCGAGGTGGCCCTGGCCGTCCGGCATGCGGCCATCGAGGTCGCGGCGGTCCCGCTGATGCTCGGCGGCGCGGCGATGTGCCTCAGCGCCTGGTTCTACGGCCTGCCCGGGCTCGCGATCGCGCTGCTGATGACCTTCCTCGCCGCTACCACGTGGCGCATGTCCAAGCCGGTGGACGGCTTCCTCATCTCGGCCGCGATCTCGGCGTTCATCGCCGTCTACATACCCTTCCCCGCCGGATTCGCGATCCTGATGGCCAACCGCGAGGCCGGCGCGCTGTGGATCATCACGTGGGCGCTGGCCGTTGTCTGCAACGACACCGGTGGCTATGCGGCCGGTGTGCTGTTCGGCAAGCATCCGATGGCGCCGTTCATCTCGCCCAAGAAGTCATGGGAGGGCTTCGCCGGGTCGCTCGTCGCGGCCTCGGTCGCCAGCGTGCTGATGCTCTCGCTCGCGCTCGACGGGCAATGGTGGCACGGCATCATGTTCGGGCTGGCCATCGCCATGATCGCGACCCTGGGCGACCTCGCTGAGTCGATGATCAAGCGCGATCTCGGCATCAAGGACATGAGCAACCTGCTGCCTGGTCACGGCGGCGTCATGGACCGGATGGACAGTCTGCTATTCAGTGCCCCGATCGCCTGGATGCTGCTCACTCTGTTCGTCGCCTAGATCGATGCGTGCTGGCGGATCCACGCATGCATCGCGATCCCGGCTGCCACCCCCGCGTTCATCGACCGGGTCGACCCGAACTGGGTGATCGAGTACACGGCGTGACAGGCGGTCGCCATCTGCTCGCTGAGCCCGACGCTCTCCTGACCGAACACCAGCACGCACTGCTCGGGCAGCGACGCCCGCTCGATCGACGCCGACCCAGGCAGGTTGTCGATGCCGATCAGCGGCAGGGAGCGCTCTGCGGCGTAGCCGGCCAGCGCGGCGGCATCGGCGTGGTGGCGTATGTGCTGGTATCGGTCGGTGACCATCGCGCCCCGGCGATTCCACCGGCGCCGACCCACGATGTGAATCTCCCGGGCGAGGAAGGCATTGGCGCTGCGCACGATCGTGCCGATGTTCATGTCGTGGTGCAGGTTCTCGATGGCGACGTGGAAGCCGTGGCGTCGGGTGTCGAGGTCCGCCACGATCGCCTCGACCGACCAGTATCGGTACTGATCGGTGACATTGCGCCGATCGCCCTCGCGCAGCAGGTGTGGTTCGAGGCGCGGATCATCCGGCCAGGGCAGCGGGTGCGGTCCGACTCCGACCTCGGGCGCGTACCCAGGCGCGGTGCCCTCGTCGTACTGCCGGTCGCTCACTCCATGAGCCTACCGACCGCGTGTGAGTGCCGATGGGGGCTGCGGCCATAATGGGCGCCATGCGCTTGCTGCTGATCCGGCACGGTGAGACCACCGCCAACGCTGGACGAGTCCTCGACACCGCCCCACCCGGGCATTCGCTGACCGAGCTCGGCAATGAGCAAGCACAGTCGCTGGTAAACCGGTTGCGCGGCGAGGACATCGGCGTGATCGTCACCTCCGACCTCGTCCGCACGCAGGAGACCGCGGCGCCCCTTGCCCAGGACCGCGGGATCCGGATCGAGATCCACGCCGACGGCCGGGAGATCTCCGGCGGCAGCCTCGAGGACGCCACGCACGATGCGGCCTTTGAGGAGTACTCGCAGACGGTGTTCTCCTGGCCGGACGGCGACCGCAGCGTCCGGCTGGCCGGGGGAGAGTCCGGTGACGAGGTGCTCGCGCGCTTCGACCGGCAGGTCGAGCGGGCGGCCAAGGCGACCGCGCGCTCCGGTCGCGAGGTCGGCGTCGTCGTCGCGCATGGCGCCATCATGCGCCTGTGGACTACCTGCCGCGCGGTCGGCGCGGACGCCTCGTTCATTGCCTCGCACCCGATGCCCAACACCGGGATCGTCGAGATCGAGCCGAACGGCGACGGCCGCTGGCGGCTGTTGAGCTACGACGGACTGACCGTGGAGCAGATCGCCGACGGCATCGACGACGCACTTGCCGAGCAGCTCGCCCGCGACGAGCGCCAGCGATTCGGCGGCTGAGCACCAGTTGGCGGCCGCGGGCCGCTCGTCGTCTGCGATAGTTCACGCATGCAGATCCAGCAGCGCAGCGTGCGCACCGAACGGCACACCACCGCCTACCTGCAGACCGGCCCGGACGACGGGCCGCTGCTGATCTTCTGCCACGGCTGGCCGGAGCTGTCGCACTCCTGGCGGCATGTCCTCCCCGTGCTCGGGGGCCTGGGATTTCGGTGTGTTGCTCCGGACATGCGCGGCTACGGCGAGTCGAGCGTGCCGGAGGGCACGGCAGCGTACGCGCAGGAGGAGATCGTCGCCGACATGATCGAGCTGATCGATCACCTGAACGCGGAGCGCGCCGTGTGGGTCGGGCACGACTGGGGATCTCCGGTCGTCTGGAACGTCGCCGCGCACCATCCCGACCGGGCCCGAGCGGTCGCCAGTCTCGTCGTCCCGTTCCAGCCGGGCGGGTTTTGCAAGCAGACGCTGATCGACCTCGTCGACCGCGAGCGGTACCCGGAGGCGGAGTACCCGGCGGGGCAGTGGGACTACTTCCTGTTCTACGAGGAGAGCTTCGCGCAAGCGCAACGCGATTTCGAGCGGGACGTCGACGCCACCGTCCGAGCCGTCTTTCGGCACGGCAAGCCGGCCCACATCAACCGGCCCTCGCTCAACGCGAGCACGCGGCGGGACGGCGGCTTCTTCCGCGGCCCGGTCGCCCCCGACCTTCCGCTCGACACCGCGGTACTGACTGAGGAGGAGAAGGAGGTCTATGTCGCGGCGCTGAGCCGGAACGGGTTCGCGGGCCCCGACGCGTGGTACGTCAACGACGCGGCGAACGCCGAGTACAGCCGCCGCGGTGCGCAACGGCTCGACCTTCCGGTGCTGTTCCTGCACGGCCGCTACGACTCCGTCTGCCAGACCGTCACGGGCGCGCTGGCCGACCCCATGCGCGAGGCCTGCCCCGATCTCACCGAGCAGGTCATCGACTGCGGGCACTGGATGGCGCAGGAGAAGCCGACCGCCGTGAACGCCTACCTCGCCCGGTGGCTGGCGACCCGGGTCGCCGACTGGTGGCCCCGGCCACGGTAGGCCCTCTCACACTCGAAGACCCACATCGGCCGCTCAAGCGTGGGAGAATCGTCCAGTCATGACCGCACTCCCGCTGGTCTTCAGCCCGCCCAAGGGCGCGAAGAAGCCGCCACGCCATCTCGCCGACCTCGACGTCGAGGGCCGGCGCGTCGCCGTGTCCGAGCTCGGGCTGCCGCCCTTCCGGGCAAACCAGCTCGGCAAGCACTACTTCGAGCGCTACACCCGCGATCCCCGGCAGATGAGCGACCTGCCTGCGGCCGACCGGCAGCGGATCGCCGACGAGCTGTTCCCGACGCTGCTGACCGGCGTCCGCGAGCAGACCTGCGACGAGGGCATGACCCGCAAGACCCTGTGGCGGCTGTTCGATGGCGCGCTGGTTGAGTCGGTGCTGATGCGCTATCCGGACCGGACGACGCTGTGCATCTCCAGCCAGGCCGGCTGCGGCATGGCGTGCCCGTTCTGCGCGACCGGCCAGCAGGGACTGACCCGCAACCTCTCGACGGCCGAGATCGTCGACCAGGTTGTCGTCGCCGCGAAGGCCATGCGCGACGGCGCGATCGACGGGGGACCCGGGCGACTGTCGAACATCGTGTTCATGGGCATGGGCGAGCCGCTGGCGAACTACAACCGGGTCATCGCCGCCGTGCGTCGCATCACCGACCCCGGCCCGGCAGGCCTGGGCATCGGCCAGCGCGGCGTCACCGTCTCGACCGTCGGGCTGGTCCCCGGCATCGAGCGACTGACGGCGGAGGGCATGCAGGTGCGCCTCGCGCTGTCGCTGCACACCCCGGACGACGAGCTGCGCGACACCCTGGTGCCGATCAACAACCGATTCAAGGTCGACGACGTCCTCGACGCCGCCTGGGGCTACGCGAAGCACACCGGTCGCCGCGTGTCGATCGAGTACGCGCTGATCCGCGACGTGAACGACCAGCCTTGGCGCGCCGACCTGCTGGCCAAGCGGCTGCGCCAGCGGGGCGACTTCCCGTGGGTGCACGTCAACCTGATCCCGCTCAACCCGACCCCTGGCTCGCAGTGGGACGCCAGTCCCAAGCCCGTCGAGCAGGAGTTCGTCCGCCGCCTCATCGCCGGCGGCGTGACCACCACCGTCCGCGACACGCGTGGGCGCGAGATCGATGGCGCCTGCGGACAGCTGGCCGCCCTGGAGGAGAAGTAGTGGCAGAACCACGTCCGGTGTTCACCCGCCTGAAGCTCGGCCGCAAGGGGTACGACGCCGACCGCGTCGACGCCTTCGTGGATCGTGTCCTCGACCGCGTCAACGGGGGTGTCCAGGACTCCGAGGGTCTGTCCTCGCACGAGCTGGCGATCGAGACCTTCGACGAGGCCCGAGGTTCCTCCGCGTATGCGGAGGAGGAGGTCGACCAGTGGCGTCGCGAGATGCGCCAGCAGATCTCCGATCTCGAGAAGCGGTTGCACGAGGAGGACATCCCGCAAGAGCGCGAGGGCTCGGCGATGGACATGGGCGCGCCGCCGCACTACGCCGACCGATTCCCGCGGGTGAGCCGCGCTGTCCTGGGGTTCGACGTTCACGAGGTCGATCAGGCGATGGACCAGATGCGCGCTGCCTTCCAGGCCGGTCAGGGGCCCACCGCCCAGGAGATCCTCAGCCTGACCTTTCACGAGGAGAACGGCGGTTACCGTCAGGTCGCCGTGGCCCAAGCGCTCGAGCTGATCGCGATGGCGCGCAACGCCCGGTAACTCACTCGAAGTGCCTGGCGAGTGCGGGGTCGAAGTTCGCCAGCTCGCTGACCCGGTTCCCGCGCAGGCCGAGCACCTCCAGCGCGAACGGCCGGTAGGGCGAGCAATCGTCCGGCCTGATCGACGACAGCACCACCGGACGGCCGGCGCAGGAGCCGATCAGCTCCAGCCGCGCCCCCACCGGGGAGCCCGCGGCCAGTAGCGGCGCCCACGACCGCAGGACCTCCTCGTGGCCGCGAAGCACCTGGGGTCGTCGCTGCTGATTGCCCGCCGCACCCGGCTGATGAGTGACGATCACGTCGTGCCGTAGGCACTCGGCGACCACTCGGTCGTCGCCGGACTCCACGGCCCGGCAGTAGCGCTCGGCCGCCGTGCGGTCCTCCTCGCTGAGACCGGCTCGGGCGGACGGCGGCGTGGTCCGCCCCAGCCGCGCACGGAGCGCGTCTCGGCCGCGTTGGGTGGTGCTGTGCGCGCCGAAGATGCTCAGGCCGAGCGCCTCGGCAGTCACCGGTGTGCTCCAGCCGAGCCCGTAACGCAAGACGATGCAGGCGCGTTGGACGGCGGACAGGTGCGCCAGGGCGGTAACCGTGTCCAGACCGATAGGTCTCTCGGCGCCGTCCGCGAGATCGGGCAGTGGCTGCACCCACGGCGCCTGGGCCGCGACCACGACGGTGGCCTCTGGCGGCAGCGGAACCGCGACCACCTGCCGGTGGTGCCGTTCGCGCTCGGCGATCTCGACGCAGGCGCGGGCTGCCAGCGTCAGCACAAGGTGCTCCACGCCGCCGTCCGCCGCGATGCGGCTGCGTTCCTTCCACAGCAGGCGATCGACAGCGGTGGCCTGCTCCTGGGCGGCGTCCACCGAGCCCAGCATGCGGTAGCACAGCTCCAGCAGGCGGCGCTGAAACGGCCTGACCGCTTCCGTGAGCTCGGCGCGGGTGCGGGGGCGGCTCACCGTTTTCTCCTCCGGCAGGTCAGCGGTAGTGAACACGAGGGCGGTTGCGATCGGTTGATCGCAACGGCCCTCGTCGAGCGGATGGTGGCTACTTGCGCCAGATGGACTTGCGCTTGTTGCCCAGGCTCACGACGATCATGATCAGCATGATGCCGGCGACCGCGAGCAGCCACAGGTCCTCGACCTTGCCGTTGTGATTGCCCAACATCATCAGGAGGATGAAGCCCACGACGGCGATGCCGGCGATACGGGAGGTCTTGCCGTCGCCCTCGTGGTGCCAGCCCCAGATGCGCGGGTCGTCGTCGGCCAACTCGATCTCGCGCTTGTCGGCCTTCGCCGGATGAGCGCTACCGCGATGGACCAGTCCGTGATCCTCGGTACGGGTGCGTGCCACTGTCGCCTCCTCATGGGACTACTTGCGCTACATCATTCCATCCTGGGCTCGCGACACGGTGGAGGGGTTCACCCACGTCACGAGATGACCGCCGCGGCCTCGTCGATCGTCTCGACGAGGTGGATGGCGCGTTGCATGGCGCGTCCGGCGCCGAGGCGCTCCAGCAGCGGCCAGGCGGGCAACGTGCGGGTCCAGTAGTCCCGGCCGACTAGCACCGTGGGGACCAGCTCCCCGAGGGTGTAGTAGTTGCGGACCGTCGCCTGGAAGATCTCCTGCACGGTTCCGGCCGCGCCGGGCAGCACGACCAGTGCCTCGGCGCGGGCCAGCAGGATGTCCTCGCGGATCGCGTTCGAGAAGTACTTCGCCACGAGGTGGGCGAACACGTTCGGCGGCTCGTGACCGTAGTACCAGGTGGGGATGCCGAGCGAGCGGGTGCCGCGGACGCCGGTGGCGTCGATCAGCTGCCGGGCGGCGAAGCCCGCCCCGGCCCAGGCGGCGACATCGTCGAAGGGCACCACCTGCGCGACGACCGCGAGCGCTTCATCAAGCACCGTCTCGTCGGCACCGTGGGTCGCCGCACCCAGATTTACCGCCTCCATGGCTCCCGGCCCGCCGCCGGACAGCACGCAGAACCGGTCGGCGAGCAGGCGGCCGAGCCGGGCCGCGTGGCGATAGTCGTCGCTCCCGCGTGCCATGGCGTGCCCGCCCATCACCGCAACCGGCCGGGCGCCGGCGTCCGCGAGAGCCTCGCCCAGCGCATCGGTGATCACGGTGTCGTGCAGCGCCGCATAGAGGTTGTGCTCGATGTCGTGCGCGCCGTCGGGTGCCTGCGACCAGCGGTAGCAGCGTGCATCGAGGGTACTCGCGTACCCGTCCTGGACGCCGGCGAACAGCTCGGCGGGGGTGTAGAGCACGGTGTGGGAGGGATCGAAGGGAACCTTCGGGTTCGAAGGCAGCAGCAGCGCGCCCTGCCGGCTCAGGGCCGGCGCGATCGCGGGGGCGAACGTGTCGCCCAGCACCAGCATGCCGTGCACCTCGCGGGTCATGATCTGCCCGACCAGCGGGTCGTCGGCATCGAGCCGCAGTCCCTGCAGCCGCACCGCCGACAGCGAGCCGTCGTTCGCCGCGAGGAATGCTGCCAGCTGCTCGCGTGAGTGGATCTCCACGCGGTTCATTGTGCCGCCTGGCGGCGGTCCGGCTGGACGATGGGGGACAATCGCCTGCGTGACCCAGCAGCGCACCATCGTGATCCTTGGCTCCACCGGCTCGATCGGCACCCAGGCCATCGACGTCGTACGCCGCAATCGCGACCGGTTCTCGGTGCGGGCGATCTCGGCGGGTGGGGGCCAGCCCGCGGTGCTCGCCCAGCAGGCGCTCGATCTCGGCGTCGAGACGGTCGGGGTGTCCCGCGCGACAGCCGCCGAGGACGTCATCCTGCACCTCAAGGCCGAGGCCTCCCGCAGAGGCGTGGCCGCGACCCCGAAGGTGATCGCCGGTCCGCGCGCGACCGCCGAGCTGGCGGCACTGCCGTGCGACGTCGTGCTGAACGCCGTCGCCGGTTCGGTCGGGCTCGCGGCGACCGTCGCGTGCTTGCGGGCGGGGACCAGCCTGGCGCTGGCCAACAAGGAGTCACTCGTCGCAGGCGGCAGCTGGGTGCGCGACATGGCCGCCCCCGGGCAGATCGTGCCGGTCGACTCGGAGCACTCGGCGATGGCGCAGTGCCTGCGCGCCGGGCGTCGTGACGAGGTCGCGCGGTTCATCCTCACAGCCAGCGGCGGGCCCTTCCGCGGCCGCACCCGCGATCAGCTCGCCTCGGTCACCCTGCAGGAGGCCATGGCCCATCCCACCTGGGCGATGGGCACCTCGGTCACCCTCAACAGCGCAAACCTGGTCAACAAGGGTCTGGAGCTGATCGAGGCGCATCTGCTGTTCGACGTCCCGCCCGACGACATCGAGGTCGTCGTCCACCCGCAGTCCACGATCCACTCGATGATCGAGTACGCCGACGGCTCGACGATCGCGCAGGCCTCGCCGCCGGACATGCGGATGCCGATCGCGCTCGCCCTCGGCTGGCCGGACCGGGTGGCCGGCGCCCAGCCCACCTTCGACTGGACCCGCGCGCACTCGTGGACCTTCGAGCCGCTGGACGACATCGCCTTCCCCGCGGTCGGCCTGGCGCGGCAATGCGCCGCGATCGGCGGGGTGGCGCCGGCCGCCTACAACGCGGCCAACGAGCAGGCCCAGGCCGCGGTCATCGCGGGAACCGCCGGCTACCTCGACGTCGTTGACACCATCGGCGCAACCCTCGACCGGCTCGGTGCGTCGCATGACCTGGCGCGGCCGCGCAGCAGCCTCGAGGGGATCGTCGCCTTCGAGCAGGACGCGCGGACGGCCGCCGATATGTTGCTTGCTGCTCTCGCGAAGGACGGACACCCCTCTTCATGTTGACCGCCATCGGCATCCTGCTGTTCGTCGTCGGGCTGCTGTTCTCCATCTGGTGGCACGAGCTCGGCCACTTCCTGGCCGCGAAACGGTTCGGGATGCGGGTCAGCCAGTTCATGGTCGGGTTCGGCCCGACGATGTGGTCGCGGCAGGTCGGCGAGACCGAGCACGGCATCAAGTGGATCCCGCTCGGCGGCTACATCCGCATCATCGGGATGATCCCGCCGCCTCCGCCGGACCGCCCGCAGGGCAAGGGCCCGTTCGCCGGCCTGATCCGGGAGGTGCGGGAGCAGTCTGCCGCCGAGCTGCAGCCCGGCGATGAGAACCGCACCTTCTTCAGCAAGCCGTGGTGGCAGCGCGCGATCACCATGATCGCCGGGCCCATCCAGAACCTGATCCTTGCGTTCGTGCTGTTCGCGATCATCCTCACGACCTTCGGCGTGCACACTCCGTCGCTGACCGTGCAGACGGTCAGCGAGTGCGTGCTTCCGTCCACGACCAACGCCAAGGACTGCACCAAGCCTGTCGACGAGGACGGCAGGCTCTGCGAGAACGGCACGGACGGGTGCGCCCTGCCACCGGCCAGCCCGGCCGCCGAGGCCGGCTTCCGCGCCGGCGACACGATCACCGAGATGAACGGCCAGGCCGTCGCGAGCTGGGACGCCGTCCGCGCCGAGATCCGGCGCAGCCCCGAGAAGAGCATGACCTTCACCGTCGAGCGCCAGGGTGACTCGATCGAGCTGAGCGTGACCCCGATGCGCAACACCGTCCGATCGGACGACGACCCCGACCGGACCGTCGAGGTGGGCTATCTGGGCTTGGCGCCGACGACCCCGATGACGACGATGCCGATCACGGAGGTGCCGTCATACGTCGGGAACTTCATCGTGCTGGCCACCGAGCGGATCATCCAGCTGCCCGAGCGGGTGCCGCAGCTGGTGCGCGCGACCTTCGCGGGGGCGCAGCGCGACCCGGAGGGCCCGGTCGGCATCGTCGGGGTCGGACGGCTCTCCGGTGAGATCTTCGCGCTGCCGCAGCCGGCCCAGGAGCGCATTGCGTACCTGCTGTCGCTGCTGGCGAGCCTGAACATGGTGCTGTTCCTGTTCAACCTGGTGCCGATCTACCCGCTGGACGGCGGGCACATCGCCGGGGCGTTCTACGAAGGCCTGCGCAATGCGATCTACCGCATCCGTGGCAAGACTCCGCCGGGGCCGATCGACATTGCGAAGGTGATGCCGGTGGCCTACGTGGTGGCCGGGATCTTCGTCCTGTTCTCGGGTCTGCTGCTGGTCGCGGACGTGATCAACCCGATCACCCTCAACCAGTAGCGAGCGAGCCAGCCGCCGCGGCCGGCGGACTAGCATTGAGTGCATGAGCGTGAACCTCGGTATGCCGAAGCTGCCGCCCCCCACCCTCGCCCCCCGACGCAAGTCGCGACAGCTGGACGTGGGCGGCGTGCTGGTCGGCGGCGACGCGCCCGTGTCGGTCCAGTCCATGACTACGACTGTCACCGCCGACATCAACTCGACCCTGCAGCAGATCGCCGAGCTGACGGCGTCCGGCTGCCAGATCGTGCGCGTGGCGGTCCCCAGCCAGGACGACGCCGACGCACTGCCGGCAATCGCCAAGAAGTCCCAGATCCCGGTGATCGCCGACATCCACTTCCAGCCCAAGTACGTCTTCGCCGCCATCGAAGCGGGCTGCGCCGCCGTACGAGTGAACCCCGGCAACATCAAGGCCTTCGACGACAAGGTCGGCGAGATCGCCAAAGCCGCCAAGGCGGCGGGCACCCCGATCCGCATCGGCGTGAACGCCGGCTCGCTCGACAAGCGGCTGATGGACAAGTACGGCAAGGCCACCCCTGAGGCGCTAGTTGAGTCTGCGCTGTGGGAGTGCTCGCTGTTCGAGGAGCACGACTTCCGCGACATCAAGATCTCGGTCAAGCACCACGACCCTGTCGTGATGGTGCGGGCCTACCAGCTGCTGGCGGAGCAGTGCGACTACCCGCTGCACCTCGGCGTCACCGAGGCCGGGCCCGCCTTCCAGGGGACCATCAAGTCGGCGGTCGCCTTCGGTGCGCTGCTGAGCCAGGGAATCGGTGACACGATCCGGGTCTCGCTGTCGGCGCCGCCGGTCGAGGAGGTCAAGGTCGGGCTGCAGATTCTCGAGTCGCTGAACTTGCGCGAGCGTGGTCTGGAGATCGTCTCGTGCCCCTCGTGCGGTCGCGCCCAGGTCGATGTCTATACGCTCGCCGACCAGGTCACGGCCGGGCTCGAGGGGCTGAAGGTCCCGTTGCGCGTCGCCGTCATGGGATGCGTCGTCAATGGACCTGGCGAGGCCCGCGAGGCCGATCTCGGCGTCGCCTCTGGCAATGGCAAGGGCCAGATCTTCGTCAAGGGCGAGGTCATCAAGACCGTTCCCGAGTCGCAGATCGTCGAGACACTGATCGAGGAGGCCATGCGGATCGCCGACGGGATGGGCATCGACGTCGAGGGCGAGCCCTCGGTCAGCGTCTCGTAGTGGCCACTGCGCGGATCGCGAGTTCGCGCGACTACGAGCAGGTCGCGGCGATACTGCAGCGCGACCCCGTCGAGGCTCTGCCGGTGGCGGCCTGGCTCGGCTCCGGTGGGCCGACCCAGCTCGGTACTCGCCGGATCTGGCTGTGCGGCGACGCGCTGTGCTACTCGGGCGCCAACCTGCTGCCGATCCATGCCGACGAGCAGGCGGCCCGGGCCTTCGCCCGCCTGGCGATCGAGGAAGGACGCCGCTGCTCCTCGATTGTCGCGCGCCTGCCGTCGGCGCACGCGCTGTGGGCGGAGCTCGAGCCCACGTGGGGGCCGGCCCGCGCGATCCGGCAGCGGCAGATCGTGATGGTCAGCGACAGCCCGGCACCGGTCCCGGCCGATCCCGATGTGCGGGTGGCCGTGGCTGCGGACTTCGACCGTTTCTACGCGGCGTCGATCGAGATGTACATCGAGGAGATCGGGATCTCACCGGTCGCCCATGACGGCGGGCACGCCTACCGCTGGCGGGCTAGCGAGCTGATCAGCTCGCGGCAGGCCTACATCCGCACCGACGGGCCCGACGTGGTGTTCAAGGCGGAGCTCGGGGCGGTGAGTGCCGACTGCGCCCAGCTGCAGGGCGTCTGGGTGCACCCGGACCTGAGGGGGCAGGGAATCGGCACCGCGGGCACCGCGCAGGTGCTGGCGCTGGCGCGCCGCCGAGGCGTGTCGCTGATCAGCCTCGCCGTCAACGACTTCAACCACGCCGCGCTGCACAGCTACGCGCGCTGCGGCTTCCGGCAGGTCGCCGAGCAGATGGTGGTGCTGTTCTAGGGGGGCGTCAGGGCGACCACTCGGTGTGAGGTCGACGGCTCGGCCGCCCGGCCGCAGGACGCTGGCCGCGGCGCGCTTGCGCTCGGCACGACCCGCGCGACCCACGTCTCGCCGTCGGCGGTGCGCAGGCGGACGGCGGTGTGGTCCTCCCCGACAGTGATCTCTTCGACGTCGACCGCGTCCAGCGCGCGCAGCCCCAGCCGCACGCGCAGCGCGACGTCGGCGGCCTGCGCCACGGGCGGTAGTGCGCTGATGCCGCGCAGCGAGCGCGGCTCGACCATGCCGTCGGCAGCCAGCTTCAGCGCTCGCGTCGCGGACTCGAGGTCGAGACGCCCGTAGACCGCGCCGGACGGCAGGCTCAGTGCGGTTGGGGCGAAGCGGTGCCCGCCGAGATGGCTGCACTCGAACACCTGGCCCGGGTGTGCGCGCGCAAGGGAGCGGGCCAAGGGGCCGCCTTCGATCGCGCAGCACTGGTCGCGCTTGGCGTGCGTGCACACCAGGAGCAGGGGGTGATCGATCTCGACCGCCTCCGGGTGGATGTCGCACAGATCGCCGGCGTACGCCGCAAGGTTCAACCCCAACAGCTCGGCGGGCTCGCCCACGGAGAAACCGACCAGCCGGCGACGCCGACCGTGGACGGCGGCGAGCACCCGTCGCCGCACCGGGTGCCCGCGGCCTTCGCGGTGAGTCGCCCGCATGACGAGCACCTTCACCCCGGCGGCCTTGGCCAGCGACTCGAGCGATGCACCCGTCTCGCCCAGCCCGCTCTCGCTGATTCCGGCGCGGCCCCACGGGCCGGCGTCCTCGACCGCGAGATAGCCGCGGTCCACGTGGCCGGCGGTGCCCGCGAGCTGCTCATGGACCTCGATCGATCGCAACGCGCACCGCTCGCCGGGGGACACCTGGGTCACTGTTGCTCCTCACAGTCGGCATTGCTCACCTGGATACGCACCGATCGTGCTAGGCGCAGCGCATGGTCGACGGCGGCCCGCCGCGGCTCGCCGACGTCGATGTGCCGCCGCTGCACCCAGGTGAGTGCGGTGAGCGGCGGCCGGCGCAGCAGGTCGTCGACCAGCCGCGAATCGCCTCCGGTCACCAGCAGATCGACGCTGTCGGGACGGTCTCCGAGCACCCGCCGGGCGGCGTCAGCGGCCTCGCCGACCAAGGCGTCCGCCTGGTTGCCGCGGCGGCGGGCGTATCGCTGTTGGCTCTGCCCGCCGGCCGCGGTACGGCCCTGCACGTAGCGCCGTCCGGTCTTGCTGGCCAGCACGTGGTGTCCCGCCCCGGCACACGCCGCCCGCGCGATCGCATAGCCACCGCGCCGGATCAGCAGCACCGCCGCGCTCGCCGGCGGCAGCAGCTGCGCGCACAGCGCATCGACGTCCGCAGCAGCCAGACGCCGTCCGCGGATCTGCGCCCGCCCTCCGCGGTCGGTGGTCACGATCGTCTCGTCGTCCGCCTCTCGGATCGCGACCACGTCGCCGTTGCGCCGCGTGAATCCCGCGAACCACACCGCGAGCCGCTCCGGGGAGACGACGACCTCGCGGCTCACGCGAGCCCCGGGAAGGCGGGCACGGACAACGGGACCCCGGCGGTCTGCCGCCAGCGAACCGCTGCGCCGGCGGCGCTGGTGAGCGCGTCGATGCAGAAGGTCCGGATCGGGACGGCGTCGACGCGGCCGGAGCAGTATCGCCAGTGAGCGCACATCGCGTCCTCGAGAGCTGCCGCGGCGTGCAGCGCGCTGAGGTCGTCGGCGACGGGCATCGGCAGGGTGTAGCCCGGCTGGGATGCGACCGGTTGCTCGCCCAGCCCGCGGACGACGTCCTCGAGCTGGCCGCGTAGCCCGCGGTAGGCGTTGTCCGCCGCCGCCACCGCGGCGAGGTGCTGGTCGCTGACCGTCGCGCCGATCTCGCCGTACGCCCAGATGGTCGCGTGGACGCCGGCGAGGGCATCCTGCAGCGCGGAGACGTCGTCGCTCACGACAGCACCCCTGCGGCGGCGCCGTGCGAGGCGGTCAGCGAAGCGAGCAGGGGGGCTCGTTCGGCCCGTTGCGCGATCGCGAGCTCGCGGCAGTGGGCGTGCAGCGCCAGCTCGGCCTGCGCGAGCGCGGGAACCAAGGTAGCGGGATCGGCGGACGGCGCCGGGCTCGCGGCCGCCGATCCGCTCGCCGACGCCTGAGGGGCGCCTTCGGGCGGGGTCATCGCCAGGGCCGCGGCGAGCGCCGCGACATGCTCGTCGACGTTCGCGCGCATCCCGGCCAGGCGGGAGTCGTCCGGGGCGGCCGCGATGGCCGCGTCGTACTGGTCGCGGAGTGCGACGTGCTCGTCGAGAAGATCCTCAAGCGGGTCACGGGGCGGCTCCGGCGGGGGCGCCGGTGCTCCGGTGCACCCGGCGAGCGCGGCGCCGAGCACCGCGCCGCCGGCCAGCAGCCGACGCCGGCTGAGCAGGACGGGGTCCGTGGCGCGCATGGCTCCTGAGTGTGCCAGCAGACCGCGTGGCGCCGGTTCGCGCCTCGCCGGTAGGCTCGAGGTCACAATTGCCCGACCACTGGTGCATCCACAGCACAGCAAGGAGTACGTCGATGACGAGACGCCCTACAGGTGCAGGATCCCGGGAAACCGACCGCCGTCAGCACGAGCTCGAGGTGCAGGTGCGGCCCGTGGTCGAGGGAGCCGGTTTCGATCTCGAGGCGCTGACCGTCACCCAGGCCGGGCGCCGCAGCGTGGTGCGCGTCATCGTCGACTCGGACGCCGGGGTCAGCCTCGACGACATCGCCACGCTCAGCCGCGCGGTCTCGCAGGAGCTCGATGCCGGTGACGACGGGTTCGGCTCCCAGCCCTACACCCTGGAGGTGACCTCGCCAGGGGTGGATCGACCGCTGACCGACCAGCGGCACTGGCGACGGGCGGTCGGACGCCTGGTCGAATGGGTCGACGACGGACGCAAGGTCCAAGGGCGGGTGGTGAAGGTGGCTGGCGACGTCGTCACCCTCGACATCGGCGGCACCACCCGAGAGCACCAGCGCGAGACGGTCTCGCCGGCGAGGGTGCAGGTCGAGTTCAGCAAGCCGGACGGCGGCAAGGAGCAGAGATCGTGAACGTAGACATTGCCGCGCTGCGGGCGATCGAGCGAGAGAAGGACATCTCGTTCGACACCGTCATCGACGCGATCCAGACCGCGTTGCTGTCGGCCTATCGGCACACCGACGGCCATGCGCCGCGGGCGCGCGTGGAGATCGACCGCAAGACCGGCCTGGTGCAGGTGCTTGCGCAGGAGCTTGACGACGAAGGGAATGTCGCCCGCGAATGGGACGACACCCCAGAAGACTTCGGCCGGATCGCCGCGATGACCGCCAAGCAGGTGATTCTGCAGCGACTGCGAGAGGCGGAGCAGGACCACACCTTCGGCGAGTTCGTGGGTCGCGAAGGCGACCTTGTAGGCGGGGTGATCGAGGCCGACGCGATGCGCAACGAGCGGGGCGTGGTCGCCGTCCGCCTCACCCCCAAGCTGGAGGCGGCACTGCCGTCCAGCGAGCAGGTGCCGGGGGAGAGCTACGAGCACGGCAGCAGGATCAAGGTGCTGATCGTCTCGGTGGTCCGGGGGCATCGCGGACCGCAGGTGACCGTCAGCCGCAGCCACCCCAACCTGGTACGCAAGCTGTTCGCGCTCGAGGTTCCCGAGATCGCCGACGGGACCGTCGAGATCGTGTCGATCGCGCGCGAGGCGGGGCATCGCACGAAGATCGCCGTGCGCTCCAGCTCCCGAGAGGTGAGCGCGAAGGGCGCCTGCATCGGCGAGATGGGCGCCCGGGTGCGCAACGTGATGAGTGAGCTGCAGGGCGAGAAGATCGACATCGTCGACTACTCCGACGACCCAACCGAGTTCGTGAAGTCGGCGCTGTCGCCGGCGCAGGTCATCAGCGTGCACGTGACCGACCGCTTCGCGCGCGCCGCCCGCGTCATCGTGCCGGACTTCCAGTTGTCGCTGGCCATCGGCCGCGAGGGGCAGAACGCTCGGCTGGCCGCGCGGCTCACCGGCTGGCGCATCGACATCCGCAGCGATGCGGAGGCGGACGGACCCTCGGCCACCGCCGAGCCAAGCGGGCCGTCCGAGACGCCCCGGCCGCCGCGGGCCGGGATGCCGCAGCGCCCGAACGTGCCACCTCGGCGTCCGCAGCCGCCTGCCTAGCGCGTCCGCTCCCCAGGCGTACGCCGCCCGCCGTCCCCCGGCACGGGCGCGCGAGGTATGCTGTTGGGTGGTGTCTCGCCTCTCAGGCGGCATGCGCGGTGAGGAGTGTTCCAGGATGAACCCCCGCACCTGCATCGGATGCCGCCAGCAGGCGGACGCCAGTGAGTTGATCCGCTTCGTGGTGGACGCCGCGGACCCGGGCCGCCTTCGGGTGGATCCGAGACGGCGTCTCCCCGGCCGGGGGGCGCACCTGCATCCCACGGTGTCCTGCCTCGAAGCGGCCACTCGCAGGCGAGCGTTCACCCGAGCACTGCGTGCCGCGGCCCCGCTGCGGAGCGACGAGCTCGAGCGCTTCATCTGCAAGATGGACGACTCGATGACCACTACCCGTGACCCGATTGGTGATGGATTCCGATGATCAAGGCATCCCGATGAATCAGGCAGCCCGATGAAGATGCAGCGATGACTGTTCTTCACTGGAAAAACACGAGGTCGTAGCGGAGAGCCTGCTGCGGCTTCAAGAATTGGAGACCCGTGGCAGGCAAGGCCCGCGTACACGAGCTCGCGAAAGAGCTCGGAGTCACGAGCAAGCAGGTACTGGCGAAGCTCGGTGAGATGGGCGAGTTCGTCAAGAGTGCGAGCTCGACCGTAGAAGCTCCCGTAGCGCGCAAGCTCAAGGAGCAATTCTCCGCTGGCGACAAGCCCAGCGGCAAGCCGGCGGCGAAGTCCGCCCCGAAGGTCGAGGTCAGCGGCCCAGTGCCGTCCTCGATCGCCCCGAAACCCGGCCCCAAACCGGCGCCCAAGCCCAGCGCGCAGCCCGTGCCTGAGGCGCCGCCGGTCGCTTCCGAGCCGCCCACGCCGGGCCCACGTCCGCCCGCAGCGGCGCCCCCGGCGCCCGGACCGCGTCCGCGCCCGGCCGGCGGTAACAACCCCTTCGGTGTCGGTCAGAGCGCCGCGCCGCGCCCGCCGATGCCGCGTCCGCCGGCCGGCCGGCCGAGCCCGGGTGGCGTGCCTGGCGTGCCTCGTCCGGGCGCTCCGCGTCCGGGTGGGCCGCGTCCTGGCCCCGGTCAGGGTGGCCCGCGTCCGGGCGCTCCGCGTCCGGGTGGGCCGCGTCCTGGCCCCGGTCAGGGTGGCCCGCGTCCGGGCGCTCCACGTCCGGGTGGGCCACGCCCCAGCCCCGGTTCGATGCCCGGTCGCCCCGCGCCCGGTCTGAGCCGGCCGGGCCAGGGTGGCGGTGGCCGTCCCGCCCCCGGCGGCGGCGGCCGCCCCGGTGGCGGTGGATTCCGACCGGGTGGCGGCGGTGGCCGTCCGGGCGGCCGCGGTCGCGGTGGCGGTACCGCCGGAGCCTTCGGCCGTGGCGGCCGCGGGCCGGTGCGTGGCCGGAAGAGCAAGAAGCAGCGCAGACAAGAGTTCGACCAGATGGACGCGCCGACGATCGGCGGCGTCCAGGTCCCACGCGGCGACGGGTCGACGATCCGGCTGTCGCGCGGTGCCTCACTGACCGATCTCGCCGAGAAGATCAACGCCTCGCCGGCGTCGCTGGTGACGGCGCTGTTCCACCTCGGAGAGATGGTCACCGCGACCCAGTCGGTCAACGACGACACCCTCGAGCTGCTCGGCGCCGAGCTGAACTTCAAGATCGAGGTCGTCTCCCCGGAGGACGAGGACCGCGAGCTGCTCGACGACTTCGACATCACCTTCGGTGAGGACGCCGACAGCGAGAACCTCGCTCCGCGTCCGCCGGTCGTCACAGTCATGGGCCACGTCGACCACGGCAAGACCAAGCTGCTTGATGCCCTCCGGCAGGCCGACGTCGCCGCCGGCGAGTCCGGCGGGATCACCCAGCACATCGGCGCGTACCAGGTGCGCACCGAGCACGAGGGCGCCGATCGGGCGATCACCTTCATCGACACCCCCGGCCACGAGGCGTTCACCGCCATGCGTGCCCGCGGTGCGCAGACGACCGACATCGTCATCCTGGTCGTCGCCGCCGACGACGGCGTTATGCCGCAGACGGTCGAGGCGATCAACCACGCGCAGGCCGCGGACGTGCCGATCGTCGTCGCGGTGAACAAGATCGACAAGGAGGGGGCCAACCCCGACAAGATCCGCTCCCAGCTCACCGAGTACAACCTGGTGGCCGAGGACTATGGCGGCGAGACGATGTTCGTCAACATCTCGGCACTGAAGCGCGAAGGCCTGGATCAGCTGCTCGAGGCCGTTCTGCTGACCGCAGACGCGTCGCTGGAGCTGGAGGCCGATCCGGACATGGAGGCTCAGGGCGTGGCCATCGAGGCGCACCTGGACCGCGGCCGCGGCTCGGTCGCCACGGTCATCGTCCAGCGCGGCACGCTGCGCGTGGGCGACTCGATCGTCGCCGGCGATGCGCATGGCCGGGTCCGCGCGATGATCGACGATCAGGGCGAGAACGTGACCGAGGCCGGGCCGTCCACCCCGGTGCAGGTGTTCGGCTTCACCTCGGTGCCGGGCGCCGGTGACACCTTCCTCGTCGTCGACGAGGATCGGGTCGCCCGCCAGATCGCCGAGCGCCGCCAGGCCCGCGAGCGCAACGCCCAATTGGCGAAGTCGCGTCGCCGCATCACCCTCGAGGACCTCAACAAGGCTCTGGAGGAGGGCAAGGTCGAGAGCCTGAACCTGATCCTGAAGGGCGACAACTCCGGCACCGTCGAAGCGCTGGAGGACTCGCTGCTGAAGATCGAGGTCGGCGACGAGGTCTCGCTACGCATCATCCACCGTGGTGTCGGCGCGATCACCGAGTCCGACATCGACCTCGCGACGGCGTCCGACGCGGTCGTGCTCGGGTTCAACGTCCGCACGCAGGGCAAGGCCACCGAGCGGGCGAACCGCGAGGGCGTCGACGTCCGGTTCTACTCGATCATCTACCAGGCGATCGAGGACATCGAGAACGCGCTCAAGGGCATGCTCAAGCCGGAGTTCGAGGAGGTCGAGCTCGGCACTGCCGAGATCCGCGCCATCTTCCGCTCCAGCAAGTTCGGCAACATCGCCGGTTGCATGGTGCAGTCGGGCGTCATCCGCCGCAATGCAAAGGCGCGGCTCATCCGCGACGGCGCGGTGGCGGCTGACAATCTGACGATCGCATCGCTGCGCCGCGAGAAGGACGACGCGACCGAGGTCCGTGAGGGCTTCGAGTGCGGTATCAGCCTTGGGTCGTTCAACGACATCAAGGAGGGCGACATCATCGAGACCTTCGAGATGCGCGAGAAGCCGCGCAGCTGACGTCGCGACCCTTCACGGTCGTCGAGCGAGCGGAGCGACGTCGAGACGCGATGCGTGTCTCGACGTCGCTTCGCTCATGAACCAAGGAGGACAACATGGCCGATGAAGCTCGCGCCCGCCGACTGGCGGTGCGCATCCGGGAGATCGTCGCCGACACCCTCGAGCGGCAGGTCAAGGATCCGCGGCTCGGCATGGTGACGATCACCGGCAGCAGGCTCACCTCGGATCTGCGCGACGCGACGGTGTTCTACACCGTCTACGGCAGCGACGAGGAGAAGCTTGCCTCGGCGGCGGCTCTCGAGTCCGCCAAGGGTGTGCTGCGCAGCACGGTCGGCAAGCGCACCGGCATCAAGTTCACGCCCACGCTGAGCTTCGTGGCCGACGAGGTGCCGGAGCACGCCGCGACCATCGACGACCTGCTGGCCAAGGCGCGGGCGGCCGACTCCGAGCTCGCGCGTTCCCGCGAGGGCAAGGCGTACGCCGGCGAGGAGGATCCCTACCGGCACGACGACGACGAGGACGACGCGACCGCGTGAGCGAGTACGCGCTGTTGGTCACGCCGTCGGCCAACCGGGTCTACTCAGGTGACGCGCCGCGGCTGCTGGCCGCCGAGCTCGACGTCACGGCGCGTGCCCTGGGGCTCGGTGATCCCTCGGTGCGAGTCGTGCAGCTCGCCGGGATCGACCACGTCGTGCTGCGCGCGGACGACGAGCCCCGGCTGGCCGCCCTGGCCGGATCGGCGTCCGCCGCGTATGCGCTGTATGCGCGCGAGGGCGATCTGCTGCGGCCGGTGCCCATGCCGCGGCCGGTGGCCTTCACCGACGACCTGGTGACGATCCAGAAGTACACCGGGAAGACCAACGAGCAGCTCACCGCGCTGCTGACGAACGTCACGATCGCGGCGTCCGCGCGCCCGCACCTGCTGCTCGGCGGTCGCGGGCGGCTGCTGGACCCGGTGTGTGGCCGCGGCACCACGCTGAACCTGGCGCTGCTGCGCGGGTTCGATGCCTTCGGTGTCGACGTGGACCGGCGCGACGTCGAGGCCTACTCGACGTTCCTCAAGACCTGGGCGCGCACCCACCGGCTGCCACATACGCACTCGTACGCGCCGGTCCGGCGGCACAAGAAGACGATCGCCCACCGACTCGACGTCGAGCTGTTCGTGGACCGCGCTGCGCAGAAGGCCGGGCGTGGGCAGTCGGTGTCGGTGGCGGTGGCCGACACGACCGCCGCATCGCAGTTCTTCACGGTGGGATCGATGGACGCCATCGTCGGCGACCTGCCGTACGGCGTCGCGCACGGCTCGCACCGCGGCCACGACCTCAGCCGCCGTGCTGACGAGCTCGTAGCCGACGCGATGCCGAGCTGGGCCGCGATGCTGCGTCCGGGCGGGGCGATCGGCCTGTCGTTCAACACCAAGACGCTACGCCGTGAGCAGGTCGAGGGTCAGTGCATCCGGGCCGGTCTGGCCGTCGCGCCGTACGGCGATGTCTTTGAGCACCGCGTCGACTCCTCGATTACCCGAGACCTCGTGGTCGCCGTCCGACCGGCCGGGCCGTGACGCGACAGGCCGGGCCGAGGCCACGAACGCTCATCGTCCAGGCGGTCACAGTCCTCGGGTGGGTGGCTGCTTCAGCGGCCACCAGTCGATCACCGGGTAGCGCCAGACGACGAGGAGGATCGCGGCGACCGCGATCATGATGGCCGCCGTCAGCGCCAGGACGGCGTTCTGGCTGGGCGCGAGGGCGCGCAGCGCCGCGTGGGCGGCCCGCCGGTTGCGAAGACCGCCAGGGCCGAACCAGAGGATGAGCAGACCCACACCGGCGCCGATACCTACCGAGAGGTTCCCGGTATAGCCGGTGGAGCTGGCGTACCTCGGCAACAGCTCGCGCGCCACGTAGGTGACGCCGGCGGCGGTGAGCAGCGGCAGCAGCATCGTGACGAAGGCACCGGCCGCTGACGACAGGGCGCTGACGGGGCTCGCGATGACCTGCATCGTGACCGCTCGCCGGCGGCTGCTGCTGACCTCCTCGCGCCACCGCAGACCCGTCATGAACGACTCGATCGTCCGGGCCGTCGTCAGCAGCAGAAACAGCAGGATGGTTGCCGCGATCGGCATCGACATAGCGGCCGCGACGACCAGCGCGGCGCAGGCCAGTACCGGCGCAGTCGTGGACACCCTGCGCGCGGTGACCGCCTCTCGCGCGCGGGAGCGCTTGACCGGTCGCGGCTGCTCGCCGGTTGGTTCCTCGGGGCGGCGCAGCGGCGGCGCGGGCCTGCTCACCGGAGGACGCCCGGTGGTAGTGGCCGGGAGTACCGCGGTGCGGGCGGGCTGCGCAGCAGGTCGCTGAGGCGCAGGGGACGGCGACGGCGTGAGGTCGCCGGGCGGTGGGGTCGACCGGGCGACCGCGGTGCTGCCGCCCGCGGCATACCGCCCGAACCGCCCGCGGATCTCCGCCTCCGACGGCCGGTCGGCGGGCCGGACCGCCAGACAGTCGGCCAGCAGCGGCCGCAGGTCGGCGTCCACGGTGTCCAGGCGCAGCTCGCCGCGCCGGATGCGGTCCAGCACCGCCTCGACCGGGCCCTTCCCAGACGGCGAGCTGCCGGTCGCCGCGTACGCCATGACCGCCGCCCAGGCATACCAGTCCGTCGCGGGGGTCGCTGGATCGCCGTACACGGTCTCCGGTGCGACATAGCCCGGCGTCCCGACGAATAGACCGGTGACCGTGAGGCGGACGTCGTCCGCCAGCTGGGCGATGCCGAAGTCGATCACGACGGGACGGTGCCCCTCGAGCAGGACGTTGCCGGGCTTCAGGTCGCGGTGGACGACGCCTACAGCATGGATGGCGCTCAACGCGCTGATCAGCCCGCGGCCGAGGGTCATGAGCCCCTCGCGGCCGAGCGGGCCGACCTCGTCGACATAGTGGTCGAGCTGGGGACCGCGCACGAACTCGGTGACGATGTACGGGCGCGCGGCCTCGAGATCGGCGTCGATGACGTCAGCGATGTTGCGATCGCGCACCCGCCGCATCGTCTGCAGCTCGCGCCGGAGCCGGGCGCGCGCGTGCGGGTCGTCAGCGATGTGCTCGCGCAGCACTTTCAATGCCACGGGCCGCTCGTCGGCGTCGACCGCGAGGTAGACCACGCCCATGCCACCCGAGCCGGCTTTGCGGATGATGCGGTAGGGCCCGACGTACTCGTCGCTCCGGGCTGCCGTCGGCAGCCAGAGGTCGGCGCGGTCGGGTGCGGTCATGGGGTCTACGGTACGTCGCGCCTGCCGTGCAAGCATCCGCCCGTGGTCGTAGGACCGGGGGTCGGAACGGGATCGTGACGTGCCAGACTCGGGGCGTGCCGACCCGTTCCGATCCCGATGTCAAGCAGGTGATCGGGCTGGCGCTGCCCGCCTTGGTAGTGCTCGCAGCGGAGCCGATTTACGTCCTGGTCGACACCGCCGTGATCGGCCATCTGGGCGCGCTGCCGCTGGCCTCTATGGCGATCGGGGGGACCGTGCTGGCCCAGGTCTCGGGTCAGCTGAACTTCCTCGCCTACGGCACGACAGCTCGCGCCGCCCGCCGGCACGGGGCCGGCGACCGGCCGGGCGCGGTTCGTGAGGGCGCGAACGCGACACTGCTGGCGCTCATCATCGGAGCCGCGCTGATCGTGCTCGTGCAGCTGCTGGCCTGGCCGATCGCCCGGCTGATCGGCGGCGCCGACTCGCCGGCGCTGGCGGGAGCGGTGGAGTGGATGCGGATCGCGATCCTCGGCGCACCGGGGATCCTGGTGGCGCTGGCCGGCAACGGGTGGCTGCGCGGGCTGCAGCGGGTCCGCGAGCCCACCGTGTACGTTGTGGTCGGCTTTGGCCTGTGCGTCGTCCTGCTCCCGCTGTTCGTCTATGGGTTCGGCTGGGGGCTGGCGGGTTCGGCGCTGGCGAACGTGATCGCCCAATGGCTGACTGGCGGGTTGTTCCTACGAGCGCTGCTGCGTGAGGGCGTGTCGTTGCGCCCCGACCGCGCCGTGATAGCCGGGCAGCTGCGCACCGGACGCGACCTGTTCATCCGTACCCTCGCGTTGCAGGGTTCGTTCGTGCTCGCGGCCGCGCTGTGCTCCCGGATGGGGCCGGAGGTGCTCGGGGCGCACCAGATCGGCCTACAGCTGTTCATGCTCACTGCGCTCGCCCTGGACGCTGTCGCGGTCGCGGCGCAGGCCCTGGTCGGTGAGGCGCTCGGGCGCGACGACCCACGGCTGGCCCGGCGCACGGCAGCGCTCTGTGGCCGGGTCGGCCTGTTTGCGGGGGTGCTGTTCGCGGCCGTGCTGCTGGCCCTCCGGCCGTGGGGTCCGTTGCTGTTCACCTCGGACGCGGGCGTTCTGGAGCAGGCGGGGGTGATGTGGTGGTGGCTCGCCGGGATGCAGCTCGTGGCGGGGGTCTTGTTCGCGCTCGATGGCGTGCTGATGGGGGCCAATGACGTCGCGATCCTGCGCACGATCACCATCGTGGCGCACGCCGCCGTCTACGCGCCGCTGTCCTGGCTGGCGTACCAGTCCGGCTGGGGGATCGGCGGAATCTGGTTCGGCCTGACGACCTCGTTGGCGGTGCGGTTGCTCCTCGGCGGGCTGCGGGTGAGAGGTGATCGGTGGCTCGCTGCCGGGGCTACCTGAGGCGTTCGCATGGCGAGTTGGACTCGACGCTGCGGCTGGCATTGCCCCGACCGGTTGCATAGGCTGCTGATCAAGCACGCCGCAGGGAGGATCCATGCCCCACGTCCGAATCAACTACTCCTCGAACCTGCCGGGGTTCGATGCCGGCCTGGTGATCGACCGCGTCGTCCGGGCACTGGTGGACACCGGGGACTTCAAGGAAGCGAGCATCAAGGCTCGTGCGTATCGCGCGGACGTGTTCGAGATCGGTCTGTCCTCCCACGGACGCGGGTTCGTCGACGCTGCGATCAAGGTGATGCCGGGCCGCTCCGACGAGGCGAAGGCGAAGGTCGCCGAGCTCGTCTGCGAGACGATCAAGAGCTGCGGGTCATGGCCGAAGGACGTCGAGGTGCAGATCAGCGCCGACGTGACCGACCTCAGCCCGGCATACTCCAAGACCGTCGTCGGATCGTCGGCGAGCTGACCGGCGACAACGGGTCAGCGGGCGCGGCGCATCAAGACGCGCGGGAAGCACCAGGCGACGTTCGAGGTCGGGTTCTTCGGCCCCACCACGAGCGCCACGTCGTCGAAGCGGGACGCCGTCGATGGACGCCTGCCCGGTCACATGAACGTGCTGCTGGCTCCCTACCTCGGTCTCACGCTCGAGACCAGCATTCTGGTCATCGGCATCGCGCTCGCGATCGGGGGAGTGAGCGTGCCGTGGCGTCCCTCCACTCGCGAGGCCGTCACAGAGATCGAGCGGGTGCTCGCGGCCCCGACCGCTGCGTTGGCCGGGCAGCGAGGGGGCAACGTCGTCGTGCCCACCTCCAGCTCCTCACGCCGTACGCCAACTGAGCAGATGACAGGCTGTCAGCTGCGATGGTAGGTGAGGAACCGGTAGCGGAGACCGTCGCTCGCGGACTCGTGCCAGCCTTCTGAGGGCGAGCGCCCGTGGACGATCCAGTCCGGGCCGATCAGCGGCGCGTACGTGTCGCCGGAGACGTCCAGGTCGACCTCTGTCACCTCGAGGACGTCTGCCCGATCGATCGCCGCCGCGTATACGTTCGCACCGCCGATGACCCAGGTGTCGGCGTCCGTCTCGAGGGCCTCATCGAGCGAGCGCATGAGTATCGCCCCGGGGGCGTGGTACGTCGGATCGCTAGTCAGGACGACGTTCTCGCGGCCCGGGAGGGGACGGAAGCGCTCGGGTAGCGACTCCCAGGTGCGTCGTCCCATGACGACCCGAGAGCTGCCGGTGAGCTCCTTGAAGCGGCGTAGATCCTCTGGGATCCGCCACGGGATGCCGTTGTCACGGCCGATCACGCGGTCGTGTGCCTGCGCCCAGATCAGCCCGATCGTCATACGGCGACCGGTGCCTTGATGCCCGGGTGCGGGTCGTATCCAAGCACCTCGAGGTCGTCGTACTCGTAGTCGAAGATCGACGCCGCCCTGCGCAGCTTCAAGGTCGGATAGGGTCGCGGATCGCGAGCGAGCTGGCGCTCGACCTGCTCGACGTGGTTGTCGTAGATGTGGCAGTCGCCGCCGGTCCAGATGAACTCGCCGACCTCGAGGTCGCACTGCTGCGCGAGCATGTGGGTCAGCAGCGCGTACGAGGCTATGTTGAACGGCACGCCGAGGAACAAGTCGGCCGAGCGTTGGTACAGCTGGCAGGACAGCTTGCCGTCGGCGACATAGAACTGGAACAGCGCGTGGCAGGGGGGCAGCGCCATCTGGTCGACCTCAGCTGGGTTCCAGGCGGTCACGATGTGCCGCCGGGAGCTCGGGTCGGCCTTAAGTCGCTCGACGAGCCGCTCGATCTGGTCGATGTGCCCGCCGTCCGGCGTCGGCCACGAACGCCACTGGACGCCGTACACCGGTCCCAGGTCGCCGTTCTCATCGGCCCACTCGTCCCAGATCGTCACGCCGCGCTCCTGAAGCCAGCGGACGTTCGAGTCGCCGCGCAGGAACCACAGCAGCTCTAGTGCCAGCGACTTGAAGTGCACCTTCTTGGTCGTCAGCAGCGGGAAGCCGGCCTGCAGGTCGTAACGCAGCTGATGCCCGAAGATCGACCGGGTGCCGGTGCCGGTCCGGTCGTCCTTGTGGGTACCGGTCTGCATGACGAGCCGCAGGAGGTCTTCGTACGGCGTGGGGATCGGCGGAGACATGAGGACAGGGTAGTGGTTGGGTCATGCTGCCGTGAGCAGCGCTGCTGACAGCAGAACGGCATGCGGGCAACCCCGAAGCCGGCGACCGTGGACTCATGACTGATCAGAAGACGCATCCCGGCGCCGGGCTGGACGAGGATCTCTACCGATCGCTGTTCGACCGGCGGATCCTCCTGCTCGGCGAGCCGCTTGAGGACTGGAACAGCAACCGGCTGTGCAACGGTCTCGTGCTGCTGTCGCTTGAGGACCACGACGCCGACATCCGGCTGCTCATCAACTCGCCGGGCGGGTCCGTTCCAGGAATGCTCGCGATCCGCGATTGCATGCGCGCGATTCCGAACGATGTCGTGACGATCAACGTCGGGATGGCCTACAGCGCTGGACAGTTCCTGTTGAGCGCGGGGACGAGGGGCAAGCGGTACTCCATGCCGCATGCGAAGGTGCTACTGCACCAAGGGTCGGCGGGCATCGGTGGTACGGCGATGGACATCGCGATCCAGGCCGACGACCTTAGGCGGACTCGCGACACGGTCCTCGCGCTCGTCGCTGCCGACACGGGTCAACCCGTCGAGAGGGTCGAGCGCGATTCACGGCGGGATCGGTGGTTCGATGCCGAAGCGGCCCGGGAGTATGGATTCATCGACCACGTCATCGCATCGATCGATGAGGCTATGCCGGTCCGTCGCCGACGAGGTTGGGAGCCGGGCGCATGACCAGCTACCCGATCCCGCACGTCATCGCGAGGACACCCGACGGAGAGCGATCCTTCGACATCTACAGCCGCCTGCTCTCCGACCGCATCGTCTACCTGGGGACGCCGATCGACGATGGAGTCGCGAACGCCATCATCGCCCAGCTGATCCACCTCGAATCCGAGAGCCCGGACCTGCCGATCGACCTCTACATCAACTCCCCGGGAGGCTCGATTCCCGCGATGTTGGCGATCTACGACGCGATGCAGTTCGTGCGATCCGAGATCCACACCACCTGCGTCGGGCAGGCAGTGAGCACGGCAGCGGTGCTCCTGGCCGGTGGGTCGTCCGGACGACGGTCGATCCTGCCGCACGGCCGGGTGGTCGTGCACGCTCCGGCAACCGAGGGACGCGGGACGATCCCGGACCTGATCCTCGAGGCCGACGAGGTCGAGCGGGTCCGCACGATGCTCGAAGAGATCCTCGCCGCGCACACCGGGAAGAGCAGGGAGCAGATCCGAGCCGACACGGAGCGCGACCTCACGCTACCGGCCGCAGCGGCCGTCGACTACGGCATCGTGGACGCGGTGGTCGCCACCCGCGGCGAGTAGCCATCCGGCCAGCGAGTAGCTATGCGGCCAGGCAGACCGGTCCCTGGCCAAGACGGTTCGCCGTCCTGGCGACGAGCTCGCTGGTGCGCAGGCCCAGCGCGCCGGCAATCGCAGAGAGGACCTCGGAGGACGGATCCTTGCGCCCGCGCTCGACCTCGGAGAGGTACTGCGGAGCGATTCCGGCCCGATCGGCGACGTCCACTATGCGCTCCCCGCGCGCCTGCCGCTCCTCGCGCAGCACTTCGCCGGCGGCCTCTCGCCACAACGGTTCCGGAGCGCGCTTGCCATGAGACTGCGCATCGCGGCGCTCGAATCGGACGACGTTCGTCATGGACTCAGCATAGGTGCAACGCCCAGTGTGTTCTCGCGAGACGAGTCTGTGGGTCGGTGGTTGCGGTTACTGGCGTCGTAGGCGGGCCCCCGCATCACGTTCAGCGATGACTGGCGTAGCCGGGTGGAGACGTCGCGGGGTGCTGGTTCAGGACACCACGGGCGTGCTGGTGCAGGTTGGCCAGTCCGCCAGCGTGCAGTCGAGTGGTGGAGGGGCCGGTAGCAGATGAGGCGGACGGGGACCGGGGCTGGGGCGTCGGTTGTCCACGGACCGGTGGTTGTCCACAGATGTCCCCAGATCGGTTTTCGTGTCGGCGGAAGTGTCGGTACTGGTCCGTAGCGTGTGTGTCATGGATCCCAGGCAGGACGGCGAAGCAGCGGTCACGCTCGCGGGCGATACGCGCCCGATCGAGTCGCGCCCGATCGAGTCGTTGCGGGCTGCCCTGGAGTGCCTGGGGTCGTTGGCGGGCGCGGACGCCGATGGGCGACTTGCTCAGGTGAGTGATGCCGGCCTGATCGACCTGCTGCAGGCCTACCGGCGACTGCGCTCGGTGCTCGCTGCGGGCGAGGCGCGGGTGCAGGTCGCGTTCGATGCTTCGCAGCGTGCCGCGGCGGAGCAGCGTGGGGTGCCGAGGGCCGAGCGGGGGAAGGGGATCGCCGATCAGATCGCGTTGGCACGTGGGGTGAGTGCGCATCGCGCCGCGAACGACCTGGCTGTGGCCAAGGGCCTGGTGGGCGAGCTGCCGCAGACCCTGGGCCGGTTAGCGTGCGGCGCGGTGAGTGAGGGTGCGGCCCTGGCGGTGGCGAAGGAGACGGTGTGCCTGATGCCGCAGGACCGCGCACTCGTGGATGAGCGGGTCGCGCCCCGGCTCCGCGCCGGCACCAGCGCCCGCCGCGCCGCGGCAATCGCTCGCGCGGAGGCCGCGCGGGTGGATGCCGCGTCGGTGACGCGGCGGATCGCGATGGCGCACAAGGACCGCACCGTGACCACCCGCTCCGCACCCGACGCCATGATTTACCTCACGGGCTTATTGCCGGTGAAGGAAGGCGTGGCAGCTTACGCCTCCCTCGCGAAGCACGCGGACGCGCAGAAAGCGGCCGGCGATCCCCGCTCACGCGGGCAGATCATGGCCGATGAGCTGTTCGCCCGCCTCACCGGGATCAGCGATGCTGATCTGGTGCCGGTGGAGATCCAGCTCGTCATGCCCGCCGAGACTCTCCTGACCCCCACCGAGCCAGCCGCCTCGCCCGGCTCGCCCGGATCGCCCGGATCGCCCGGCGCTGACGACGCGTCATCCTGCGGCGATCACGCGGAACCGGCGGCACCGGCGGAGCCGGTGGGTGGGTGCGGTGAGCTGCCGGGGCGGATCGGTGAGCACGTCATCCCCGCGCCCCTGGCCCGACAGATCGCGCTGATCGCCGACGAGAAGGCGCGGCGGTGGATCCGCCGCGTGTTCACCGACCCGGTCTCCGGTCAGGTCCGCCAGGTCGACGAACGCCGCCGCTCCTTCACCGGAGCCCTGCGGCACGCGATCCAGGT
>NZ_OMPO01000005.1 GCF_900292035.1 Blastococcus sp. Marseille-P5729
GGTCCCGGCGATGGGCGATCACGTCGACGGGGCTGGGTCGCCGCTTAGGCAATTCTGACGCACGGCCCTGCTCATCCGACGGATCGGCAGGACCAGCTGCCTGATCCGGGGGAAGCGAGTGAGCCATGTTCCTACGTTAACCAAGTCAAGTTTGGTTTGCGCTACACGCGAGTAATTCGCCGCGCGCGTTCACTCCGCCCGACGCCGGGGCCGAGCCGGCTGTCGCGTGGGCCGGCCCGGCTCGATTCGCCGCGCCGGTCGGTCCGTCTTGCCCATGACATCCGCCGCCGCGGACGGCGGGCCCAGGATCCGGTGCGGGCCTCGCGTCGACAAGGGTCGGTGGCCGGTCGGTAGTCTCGATCGCGATGAACACCCCTGAGCCCGCCGCCCAGCTCGCGGCCGTCCTGCAGCCGGTCCTCGGTCCGCTCATCGACCGTTTCGGCGACGCGGGGCACGAGCTGGCGCTGGTTGGCGGCCCTGTGCGCGACGCGCTGCGCGGCACCCTGGACCTGCGACGCTCGACCGACCTCGACATGACGACCTCCGCGCGACCCGAGCAGGTGCTGGAGCTGATCGACGGGTACGCCGAGGCGGTGTGGACCACGGGCATCGAGTTCGGCACGGTTGCGCTGACGCACCACGGCTTTCAGATCGAGATCACCACCTACCGCGCCGACCGGTACGACCGGGTCTCCCGCAACCCGGAGGTGGTCTTCGGCGAATCAATCACCGACGACCTCGCCCGGCGCGACTTCACCGTCAACGCGATGGCGATCTCGTTGATCGACGGCGCCTTCTACGACCCGTACGGCGGGATCCGAGACCTCGAGGCCGGGGTGCTCCGGACGCCGTCCGCCCCGGAGGAGTCTTTCGCCGACGATCCGTTGCGGATCTTCCGGCTGGTGCGCTTCATCGCCCAGCTCGGCTTCACCGCCGACCCGGCGACCGCGGCCGCCGCCATGGCGATGAGCGGCGAGCTGGCGCGCATCACGCCCGAACGGCTGCAGGGCGAGCTGTCCCGTATGTTGCTGACGCCCCGGCCCCGGCCCGGGCTGGAGGCGATGGTGGAGCTCGGCATCGCGGACGTCGTCCTGCCCGAGCTCGCGGCGCTGCGCATGGAGATCGACGAGCACCACCAGCACAAGGACGTCTACGCACATTCATTGACGGTCCTCGATCAGGCGATCGACCTCGAGCCGCGGCTCGGGCTGGATGGCCCCGACCTCGTCACCCGGCTCGCGGCGTTGCTGCACGACATCGGCAAGCCCCCGACCCGGCGCCATGAGGACGGCGGCGGCGTCAGCTTCCACCACCACGAGGTGGTCGGCGCCAAGATGGTGCGCAAGCGGCTGCGCGCGCTGCGCTACTCCAAGCAGGTCGTCGAAGACGTCGCCCAGCTCACCTTTCTGCACCTGCGCTTCCACGGCTTCTCCGAGGGCAACTGGACCGATTCGGCGGTGCGCCGCTATGTCACCGACGCAGGCGACCTGCTCTCGCGGCTGCACGTCCTCGTGCGGTCGGACTGCACGACCCGCAACCGACGCCGAGCCGCGCGTCTCTCGGCGGCGTACGACGAGCTCGAGGCGCGTATCGCGGACATCCAGGCAGCCGAGGACCTGCGCGCCGTCCGCCCCGACATCGACGGCAACGAGATCATGCGGATCCTTGACGTGCCGGCCGGCCCGGTGGTCGGTCGGGCGTGGAAGCACCTCAAGGAGCTGCGCCTGGACCGGGGCCCGCTCTCCCACGACGAGGCGGTCGCCGAGCTGAAGGCGTGGGCGGCCCGCGAGGGCATCAACTAGCCGGTATGACGCGACGGCGTCACGTCACACCGGCTAGCGCGGTACCTCGTGCTTGCGGGCGATGACCCGGTACAGGAGCGCGACGAGCAGGTAGCAGGCGGCGATCGAGACGAAGAACCACGTGCTGCGCCCGTTCTCGGGCAGCGTGTACGCGCCGAGGACCACGCCCAGCACGAACGCCACGTTGAAGGTCGTGTCGTACACGGCGAAGGTGCGTCCCTGGAAGGACTCGTCGATGGTCTCCTGGGCGATTGTGTCGGCGCAGACCTTGACGGCCTGTCCGGCGAACCCCAGGCAGAACGAGGCCACGATCATCGACCAGGAGCGGTCCACCAGCAGGATCAGACCAGCTGCGGTGCCGAGGGTGCTGTACGCGCCGACGATCCACGCGTTCTTGCCGATCGCCCGCGCGACTGCCGGAGTGATGGCGGCGGCCAGCAGTGCGCCCACGCCGCCGGCCGCGAGCGCGATGCCGATGCCGGCGATGTCGTGCGGGATCAGACCGGCCTCGGTGACATGGTTCTTGAACTGCAGCAGTAGCGAGACGCCGACGGCGCCGAAGATGAACCGATGCGCCGCGATGGAGGTCAGGACGCCGGCCACCTCGGGGTGCGCCAGGATGTGCCGGGCGCCGTCCCGGACGCCGCGCAGCACGTCGACCACTCGTTGCGCGGACTGGCGGGTGGCGTGGTCCGGCCCGAGCATGGTGGGGGCGAAGCGGCTCATCAGCCAGGCCGCGAGCAGCGTGCCGAGCACGCTCGTGGCCGCGACCACGGCGTACCCGTGGTTGCTCTTGCCGGCTGCGTTGAGCAGGCCGATGGCGCATCCCCCGCCAATCAACGAGGAGATCGTGCCGCTGGTGGTGGTGAAGGCGTTCGAGGTGACCAGCGTGTTGCGAGGAACGACGTGCGGCAGGCCCGCTGACAGCCCGGACAGGAAGAACCGGCTCAATGACAAGCTCAGCAGCGCGAGCACGAAGAACCCGAGTCCCTGGTAGCCCTGCCAAATGACCACACAGGTCAGCACGGTGATCAGTGCCCGCAGCATCATGGCGACGGTCATCAGGTGGCGCCGGCTGTAGCGGTCGAGCAGGACGCCGACGAACGGTCCGATCAGCGAGTAGGGCAGCAGCATCACCGCGAAGCCCGCCGCCATGTCCGTCGGGCTCGCGGCGTGCTGCGGGTTGAACAGGACGGTGCCGGCGAGGCTCGCCTGGAAGCACCCATCGGCCCACTGCGCGGCGATTCTCGCGCCGTACAACCGGCGGAATGCCGGCAGCCTGATGATCGCCTTGACGGCATGTGACCCGCGCATCGCCTCGAGGTGTGGGTGCGCGTGAGCGCGTACCTCGTCATGCTGCAATCCGGTCACACGCTCAAGACTACGACCCTGCCTCGGGTGATGAACGGTGGTCCGTGTCTGCGGACGCCGCGGCGTCGCAGCCCGAGGGGATGCGCCGGGCGGGAGACATCGGTGCCGGCCTGGGAGACAATAGGAGGCGATGCAGCGCGACGGGGTACAGGACTGGCTGGACGGCCGCGGCTCGGATGAGCTCCGCCGTCCGGAGGTGGGTGCGCTGCTGCTCGCGATGCCGGCGCTGGGCGACCCCACCTTCGATCGAACGGTGGTGCTGATCGTGGGGGACTACGACGAGGGCTACCAGGGAGTCATCCTCTCCGAGCCGACCCGCGACGACGTCCGGGTGGCTCTTCCGCGCTGGTGGCGATCGGCGATGCCGCCGCGCAAGCTGCACCGCGGTGGGCCGTGCGACTACGACCTGGTGCTCTGCCTCGCGGTGGGCCGTCCGGGGCTGGACGTCGAGGGGCTGGTCGAGGTCAAGCGCTACCGCCACCAGTCGCTCTACCGGGTGGAGGGGGAGGTGGATCCCGACGCGATCCTGTCGGCGGTGTCCGGCGTCCGGTTGTTCCAGGGCTACTCCGGCTGGTCACCGGGTCAGCTCGAGCTCGAGATCGACGAGGGCGCGTGGCTGGTCGTGCCGAGCCACGCCGACGACGCGGTGTCGCCGACGTCCGCGACCCTGTGGCGCGGAGTGCTGGCGCGTCAGCAGGGCGACGCCGCGTTCCTGCGCAGCTGCCCCGACAACCCTGCCCGCAACTAGCCTCGATCGGCCGCGCGAGCCGTCGGACGGCGCGCCATCGTCAAGTCCGCTGTGGAGCCCTATGCTCAGGTGGAACCCGGTTCGCAGCCTCCGCGTCAGCGACTGCGTTCCCTGAGAAGACTCTTGCCGCCGGAGGCCGCCATGCGCCGAATCGTCATCGCCGGAGTGCTGAGCACCGGACTGCTGCTGGCCGGATGCTCGTCCGGCCCGGTCGAGCCAACCGCGGAGAACATCGAGACCTTCTGCGCCGAGTACGACGAGTACTTCAACGACTCGAACGTCGAGAACCAGGAGCAGTGGCTGAAGGACCTTCTGGAGATGGCGCCGGAAGGCGTCTACGAGCACGTCGAGGCGCGGATCGAGGCGAAGGAGGCCGACGACGACGACGAGGAGGCCGCGAAGAAGGGCACCCAGGCCAACGACGCGATCAACAGCTGGCGCGACGAGAACTGTGCGGGCGGCAGCGGGATCAGCTCGTCAGCTGGGCCGGCCGAGCCGTCCGGTCCGGCAGACGAGGCGACCGTCGCGTGGTGCAATGCCTGGGCCGAGTACTACTACAAAAAGGACTCGCCGGAGGCCGAGAGCCTGCTGCAACCTGCCGTCGACCTTGCTCCTGACGGCGTCAAGGAGTGGGTCGAGAAGTACCAGGCCGCCCTCGGGTTCGAGGGCGACTACCAGAAGTACGCCGACTCGGTGATCCGGTACTGGCACAAGGCCTGTCCCGGCGGGGACCAGTACGACGGCGGCTGAACGGGCCCCATCCACCGCAGACGCAGGCGGGTGGCGGCCGGACGCGAGTCGCGTGGTGATGACCAATCACGCCGAGGTGTCGATGCCGGGCGTGTCGACGTGCATGGTGAACCGCGGTGCGATTCAATGGGTCTTGCCGGTGTGGTGGCTTGGGGAAGAAGCCACCACACCGGCTTTCCACATTCAGAGGCAGGTCACTCGTGGCGGTGGTCGTCCTGCGCGTACTCGTCCGGGTCGATCGCCGCGGGTCCGGCGACGACCTCCGGGCGGGCCCGCAGGTAGGCGATGCTGGCGACGAGCCCACCCCACACGAGCAGGATCGACACGACGAGCATGGTGATGGCCGGTCCGGTCACTTGATCTCTCCGTTCGTCGATCCGTCCGCGGACTGGGGAGGTCCGGCGAGCGCGGTCTTCACGTCGTCGTGGCGCAGCTGCGGCCACGGCGTGAAGCGCTCGGTGCTGTTGCGCCACGGCAGTGCGGTGAGCACGAACGCCGCGATCACCGTGAACGCGATGGTGCCCCACCCGAAGACGACGAGGTACCAGGTCGGCAGCTGCTCGTACCCGTCGCTGATGAGGGTGATGATGCGCTCGATGAGCATGTACGACAGGTAGATCGGGGCCAGGACGCCGAGCAGCAGGATCCAGATCCTGCCGACCTTGAAGGTCGAGACGGAGTTGAGGTGGAAGCGCAGCTCGTCGCCCTTGCGGATGATCCAGATGACGATGATGGCCATCAGGATCGCCGAGGTCACGACGCCGATGTTGTTCGCCCACTGGTCGACCGTGTCGAGGGCGAGCAGACCGGACGTCGTGGAGAACAGCGCGACCGAGATGGTGCCGCAGACGGCCGCGACGCCGACTGCCGCGGCGCGACGCGAGACGCCGAGCTTCTCTTGCAGCGACGCCGAGACGCCCAGCAGGATCGAGATGAGCGATGTGAACCCGGCGATCACCAGAGCGCCGAAGAACACCGCGCCCCACAGGCTGCCAGCGGGCATCTGCGCCAGAACGGCCGGGAAGGTGACGAATGAGAGAATCGGGCCGGTGAGGCCTTCGAGCTCCCCGACGCCGACGCCTCGCTCGAAGGCCAGGAAGCCGAGGGTCGAGAAGACCGCGATGCCGGCGAGGATCTCGAACGACGAGTTCGCGAAGGCCACCACCAGACCGGAGGAGGTCATGTTGGCCTTGCGCTTCTGGTAGGAGGCGTACGTGATCATGATGCCGAAGGCGATCGACAGCGAGAAGAAGATCTGGCTGTACGCCGCGATCCAGACATCCGGATCGCTCAGCGCCTCCCAGTCGGGGGTGAACAGCTCGTTGAGGCCGTCAGTCGCGCCGGGCAGGGTCAGCGCGCGAATCACCAGCGCGATGAAGGCGACCAGCAGCAGCGGAATGCCGATGACGTTGACCCGCTGCACACCGCCGGCCACGCCGAGGCCCAGGATGACGAGCACCGCGACCCAGACGAGCACGAGTGGGATGGCTACGCCTGCCACGATGCTGGTGGAGATCTCCGGCTCGCCGACCTGCAGGTACTCGCCGAGGAAGAAGCCCTTGGGATCGTCGGCGTACTCCATGTCGAAGGAGAACACGAAGTAGCTCATCGACCAGGCGATCACGGCCGCGTAGTACACCGCAATGACGAACGACAGCATGATCTGGAACCAACCCAGCGGCTCGGTCCACTTCTTCATACGTCGAAAGGCCAGCGGTGCCGCGCCGCGGAACCGGTGGCCGATCGCGTAGTCCAGGAACAGGATCGGGATGCCGGCGGTGAGCAGCGCGATCAGGTACGGGACGAGGAAAGCGCCGCCGCCACCCTCGTAGGCGACCCCGGGGAACCGCCAGATGTTGCCCAGACCGACGGCCGAGCCGATCGCGGCGAGGATGAAGCCGGTCTGGTGGCTCCACTGCTCGCGCTCGGTGGACTGCACTTTGGTGGCCACGAGTCCTCGCTCCTTGTGTGGTCGGCGTGAAACAACAAATCGCCTCACCATGCCACAACGCGATGTACTGGGACGTCGTCCGTTACCCGAAGGTAACCACCCCGTTAGCCGCCCGACGTCCCAACGAACCCACGACCTTCGACCAGCGCGCACCCGTCACGGTCGTCACTGAGTCGTCTCTGCGGGCCTGCGACCGTCATCGACGGTCGGGTAGTTCCTCGGCGATCTTGGGTGGCGACCAGACAGTGACCGGTGGCGGCGTCCCGTCGTACTTCGCGACCTCTACCTGAACGTGCTGGCCGACGTTGCCGCGGCTGAGCTTCGAGACCGGGATGTCCTTGACCAGCACGTTCGGGTTGCCGTGGATGCAGTTGCCGTCCTCGTCGGGGTCGTACCACGCGCCGGTGGAGAGCTGGACGACGCCGGGCATCAGATCCTCCGAGAGGACGGCGCCCGCGAGGCAGAAACCGCGCGGGCTGGAGACCTTTACGACGTCGCCGTCGGCGATCCCGCGCGCCGCCGCGTCGTCCGGGTGCAGCCGGATCGGCTCGCGCCCAGCCACCTTGGTCGACGCGGAGTAGCCGCCCGGGTCGAGCTGGCTGTGCAGTCGAGCCTTGGGCTGGTTGGCGATCAGCGCCAGCGGGTAGTCGGCACGGTTGGCCCAGTCGTCCGGCGCCCGCCACGTGGGCGTGCCGGGGCAGTCGTCGTACCCGAAGTCCTCGATCTCGTCGCTTTGCAGGTGGATCTTCTTGCTCGGCGTCCGCAACGGGTTCGCCGACGGGTCCTCGCGGAACTCGCTGTGCATCACGCGGTCCGGGTCGGACTTCGGGATCTCGATAGGCTCGCCGTCCTCCCAGAAGGTCTCCCACGGTGGGAGGGAGTAGCCGCGGGATGCGTACTTCGTGGCGAACTTGTCGTACATCCATTCAAGCCATTCGATGACCGGCTTGCCCTCGGAGAACGCCTCGTCGCAGCCCAGACGCTGCGCCAGCTGCTGAAGGATCCAGTAGTCGTCGCGGGCCTCGCCGTACGGCGGGACCAGCTGCTTCATCGGGACCAGCATGCTCTCGGTGATCGCCGCGCCCATGTCGTCGCGCTCGATTGACAGCGTCGCAGGCAGCACGATGTCGGCGTGCCGGGCGGTCGCGGTCCAGACGGAGTCCTGGACGACGAACGTATCGACGCGACCGAATGCCTCCCGCAGCCGCTTGAGGTCCGGGTGCGCGTGGAAGGGGTTGCCGCCGGCCCAGTAGACGAGCTTGATGTCGGGGTAGCGCAAGATCCGCCCGTCGTAGGTGTATTCGTCGCCGGGGTGCAGCATCATGTCGGCGATCCGGCTCACCGGGATGTACGTGCGCACCGGGTTGTGGCCCTTGCTGAAGGTCGGCAGCCCGAGCGCCATCTCCTCATGCCCCACTCGGTTGGTCGAGGCGTAGCCGTGCCCGAACCCGCCGCCGGGCAGCCCGATCTGGCCGAGCAGGGCGGCCACGCAGACGCCCAGCCACAGGGTCTGCTCGCCGTACTGCTGGCGCTGCATCGACCACGACATCGTCAGGAAGGTCCGCTTGGTGGCCATCTCCCGGGCGAGCTCGCGGATCGCGTCGGCTTCGATGCCGCACTGCTCGGCGGCCCACTCCGGCGTCCGGCCCTCGAGCGACTGCGCGAACAGGTCGAACCCGACGGTGTAGTTCCCGATAAATTCCTTGTCGTATAGATCTGCTTCGATAAGTTCGTGGGCGATCGCCTGCAGCAGGGCGCCGTCGGATGCCGGGCGTACCGGTATCCAACGCCCCTCGACGGGGAGGTCGTCGCGCAGCGGCGAGATGCTGACCAGCTCTGCGCCGTGCGAGCGAGCCTGCTCCAGCCAGTAGACGAGGTCGTGGTGGATGGCGCCGCCGTTGGCGATGGCGGAGTTCTTGCGCGCCAGGCCGCCGATGGCGACGATCAGCTCGGCGTTCTCGGCGATCGACTTCCAGGTAGTCGCCTTGGTCTCCCACTGCGCCTCGGTCGCGATGACGTGAGACAGGAACGGCGCCGAGGCGCCGAAGCTGTAGTTGTTGATGTGCCCGACGTACCCGCCGGCGGCAGACAGAAAGCGCTTGACCTGGGACTGGGCGTGGTGAAACCGGCCGGCGCTCGACCAGCCGTAGGAGCCGCCGTAGATCGACTCCGGTCCGGGGCCGTCGTACAGCCGGCGCAGCTCGCCGGCGACCAGGTCGAGCGCCTCGTCCCAGCTCACTGGGACGAACTCGTCCCGACCGCGACCCGGGCCGCAGTGCTGGGAGGCGTGCGGGCCACTCGTCGGTCCGGGGCCGCGCTCGAGCCAGCCGCGGCGCACGTAGGGGCGATCGATGCGCGTCGGGTGGTCCTGCATCGCGACGATGTTCTCGACGATGCGGTGCGGGTCCGGGTCACCGGCGTACGGCGTGACCTTGGTGATCCGGCCGTTCTCGACCTCGGCCTCGTAGGTTCCCCAGTGCGACAGATGCAAGGTGCCCATGTGCCGAGGGTAGTGACCTGGCAGTGGCTTTGCGACGCTAGGCGTCGTCCGCCCCCGCGCTCTGCTTCTCGAGGAGCCGGAGCATCATCTCCAGCGCGAGAGTGACCGACTGCTGGACCACCTCCGACGGTGGCCCAGACAGCTGAACCCGCTGCACCTGGCTGTCGGCGTCGCAATCCGCGGCCAGATAGACCGTGCCGGGGGCCTGGCCGTCCTGCGGGTCCGGGCCGCCGGCACCTGAGAGCGCCACGGCGACGTCCGCGCCCAGCATGGACCGAACACCGGCGGCCATTGCCGTGGCGGCCTCCGCACAGACCACCGGTCCCTCCGGGACGCCGAGCACCTCGTGCTTGACGCGCCTGCTGTAGGCCACGACGCCGCCCACGAACCAGTCTGAGGAGTCGGACGCCGCGCCTAGGGCGCTGGAAAAGCCCCCGCTCGTGAGCGACTCCGCGGCGGCGACGGTCAGTCCTGATTCGCCCGCGAGCGTGGCGATGCGCTCCGCGAGCCCAGAGTTGCGGGACTCGGCTGTTGTCATCTCGCTGCCCTCCTCCGAAATTCCTGGATCAATCAGACATGCCCTGGATCTGGGCCGATCAACCAGCAGGCGCCGTCGGTTGCGACCGCGTGCGTGGGGTATGACAGAGGACAACGTCCGCACCGACGAGCCCCGAAGGAGAGGCGATCGAGATGCCACGATCTGGGTGGAGCGACAAGCGCGAACGACAGTACGACCACATCAAGGACGGTTTGCTCGAGCGGGGCGAGGACGAGGACACCGCCGAGGAGATCGCCGCCCGCACCGTGAACAAGGAGCGAGCGCGCGCCGGCGAGTCCGACGAGGCGAGCAAGCAGTCGTTGGAGGACATCTCGTCCGGACGCCGGGGCGGCTTGCGGTCGCACAAGGGCGCGGGCGGGCGCACCCGCGATCAGCTCTACGCCGAGGCGAAGGCCAAGAACATCGAAGGCCGCTCGAAGATGAACAAGGCCCAGCTCGAGAAGGCCGTTGACGAGAAGGACTGAGCGCCCGCCGCGCTCGTGTGGACCCTGTACCGAGCCGGAATCGGATTCGGTTGAAGGTTCCTGGCGGACGGGTCACCGAGCTCCGGCAACCGAACGCCCTTCAGTCGGGTGTTGGACCCCGGGCATCGGCGCGGGTTCAGATCCAGCCGTAGCGCCGAGCGGTGGCGACTGCCTCGTGGCGGTTGGCGGCATCCAGCTTGAGCATCGCCGACGAGAGGTAGTTGCGGACCGTGCCCGCCGACAGTGATGCCTTGGCAGCGATCTCGTCGATGCCCGTGCCATCGGCGGCCAGCTCGAGGACGTCGCACTCGCGGGCGGTCAGTGGGCAGTCGCCTGCCTGCATCGCCTCGGCGGCCAGGTCGGGATCGATGTACCGGCTGCCGGACGCGACCGAGCGGACGGCGCTGGCAAGCGCCGGGGCCGAGACCGTCTTCGGGACGAATCCTCGCACGCCGGCCTCCAGGGCACGTTTCAGATAACCGGGCCGGCCGTGTGAGGTGACGATCATGACGGCGAGGTCGGGCTGGCTGCGGAGAAGTGCCGACGCGGTCTCGATGCCATCCATACCTGGCATCTGCAGATCGAGCAGGGCGACGTCCGGCTCGTGACGCGCGGCCTCGGCGAGCGCCTGTTCGCCGGAAGATGCGACCGCGGCGACCTCGATGTCGCCCTCGAAGCCCAGCAGGGCCGCGAATGCGTCCCGAATGAGCCGTTCGTCGTCCGCGATGACCACACGGATGCCGGCCAGGTCACGTGCCTGATCTGTCCCTCATGTCCTTTCATCGCCGGGTGCCGTTCGATGGTCGCGATGAGCTCGACCTCGCCCGGGCGCGGGCGCTCGATGCGCACCGAACCGCCGCTGGCTGCGAGACGAGCGCGCAGCCCGTCGATGCCGTTGCCGCTCTGCGTTGTCGGCGCTACGGCTGGTCGGGCACCATCGTTCCAGACCCGCACGCGACTCTGGCCGTGATCCTGGCTGAGCTCGATCAAGCACCGGTGGGCGTCGCTGTGCCGGATGACGTTGGTGACCGCCTCGCGAACCACCCATGCGAGCTCGTTGACGTCGGTGGCCGAACCGGCGATAGTGCACTTGATGCCCGCGGAGGCCAGTAGTGAACGGGCACCGGCGAGCTCGGCATCCAGGTCGGAGTCGCGATATCCGCGGACGACGGCCCGCATCTCGGTGAGGGACTCGTCGGCCAGCGCGCGGACGGCGTCCACCTCTGCGCCGGCCGCCTCGGGGTTGCGCGCGAGCTGAGCGCGGGCGACCTGGCTCTTGAGCGCGATGGCCGACAGGTTGTGCCCGAGGGTGTCGTGCAGGTCGCGGGCGAACCGCAGCCGCTCCTCGGCTACGGCGAGCTGGGACTCGATCTCGCGGGCGTGGTCGATCCGGCGCATGAGCTGTAGCATCCCGATGGAGGCACGCATGGCGACCGCGGCCGAGACGTAGAAGGCGAACGCGCCGAGCACACCGAAGGTCATCTCCTGGCCGTTCCCGTCGCTGTTGAGCAGGTACGTCGTCGCGGCGGCGGCCGCAGCGCCGATCACCACGACGTAACGGAACGGGATCGTGGCGGTCGTACAGCCCACGGCGAAGGCCACGGCGGTCAGCACGATCCAGCCCTCGTCGCTCAGGCCTTCTGGATCGATCGGCTTTTCCGACGTCGCGATGATGACGACGCCGGCACAACCGAGCAGGATGAGGGCGGTGACGACCGGGCTGAGGTGCATGCCGGCACGTTCGCTGCTCATCAGCTGACGTGACGCGAGCAGACATCCGAGGGTGAGTGCCGCGACGGAGAGCCAAAACCCAGCCTGGACGAGTGGCCGGCCCTCGTGCAGATCGCCCGCCCACCCGAGGATCCCGAAGGGGACCACCGCGACGAGTGCGTACAGCGACCAGCGGGTGTAGGCGTCGAACTTCTCGAGGTTGCTCAGATGGGACCACCGCCGTACCACTGCTGATCACCTCCTCGCCGTACGCGATGTGGTCGTTGGCGCACGCGAGACGTGCGCCAACGACCGGTTGTGTGCGTGATTGAGCCTAGCGGCGCGGCTCCCAGCGGAAGCGCTTGCCGAGGTAGTAGGCGCCGATCGCCGTCCAGGCGACGAGGATGCCGGCTGGCTGCAGCATCGCCGTCCAGGTGTCGGACACCGCGAGCTGCTCACCGTCCACCCCGGTGCCGGCGACGCCGATGTTGAGCAGGTCCACGATCGCGGCACCGGGTGTGTAGTGCGCGATGCGGGCCAGGACGTCGGGGAGGAGGTGCAGCGGGAAGAACATCCCGGAGAGGCCGAGCGAGATCATCAGGACTGGGAGGGTGGTGATCTGGGCGGTCTCCGCGGTGCGGGTGAAGCCGGTCGAGATCAGCGCCAGACCGCCGAACGCGAGGGTTCCGAGCACGATCGCCACGATCACCGGGACGACGTTGACCAGGCCGGGTGCGTGGCCCAGCACTATCAGGGCGACCAGGACGACGATGACCTGCAGGAACGCGAGGACGACGCTCGGCACCGACGCGGCGGCGATGATGCCGGCGTCGCTGGTCGGACCGGTCCGCATCCGCTTGAGCACGTAGGACTCGCGGCGGGCTACGAAGGTCGTCACGAGGTTGTAGTAGACGACGTACCCGATCGCGAGGATCACGCCCGCGATCAGGACGGCGTTGCCGATCCCGGTGTTCGCGCCATCGAACCCGTTTACTGCTGCGAGCGTGCCGAGCAGGAGCAGCGGCACGATCATGACGTTGGTGATCGCGGTCTTGTTGCGCAGCAGCATCCGCATCTCGCCGGCCGCCAGCGACATGGTGCGTGCCAGCATCGACTTCTTCGGCTTCTCGGCAATGGTTGCGGTCGTCATGCCAGTCCCTTCGAGTGCGTTCGCGTGGTTGTCGATTTGGTCCCGGTGGTCGTCGAGCGAGGAGTGTCGCGCAGCGACCGACGACGCCGAGACGTCGTGAGCAGCCTTTGGATTCATCACGCCTCCTCGTGGTGCTTGCCCGCGATCGCGAGGAATGCCTCCTCAACGGACGCCTCACGGGCGTGCAGATCATCGAGGGTGATCCGCTCACGCTCGGCCCAGACCATGAGAGTCGTCAGATCGCGCTGGAGCTGGCGGGTCTGGGTGGTGGTGCGGTCGCCGTCCTGCGCGGCGCTGCCGGTGATCGTCGGCAGCCGGCGGGCGTCGACCCCGCGGAGGGTGATGGTCGCCGGGTAGGCCTGCGCGATCTCCGCCGCGGTGCCTTCGGTGACGATCTCGCCCTGGTGCATGATGGCGAGTCGGTCGGCTAGCTCTTCGGCCTCGTCGAGGTAGTGGGTGGTCAGGACGACGGCGCATCCGTCGGCCTTGAGGCGGCGTACGAGTTCCCAGGTGGTGCGGCGGCTCTGCGGATCGAGGCCGGTGGTCGGCTCGTCGAGGAACAGCGCCTTCGGATTGCCCATGAGAGCGAGCGCGAGGTCGACTCGGCGCCGCTCGCCGCCGGACAGTGACGCGACGCGGACGTCGCTGCGGTCGGTGAGCTCGACCATCGCGATCGCGTCGTCGACCGGGCGGGGATCATCGAGGGTGCCGGCCCACATCGTGGCGGTCTCGCGCACTGTTAGATCGTCGGGGAGTCCGCCCTGCTGCAGCATGATGCCCATGTGTGGGCGGACTCGGGTGCGCTCAGTGTAGGGATCAAGGCCAAGTACTGCGACCGAGCCGGCGGCCGGAGGTGCGATGCCTTCGGCGACCTCGAGCGCGGAGGTCTTGCCGGCGCCGTTGGTGCCCAGGAGAGCGAACAGCTCGCCAGCGTGGACGGCGAAGGAGACGCCCTTGACGGCCTCGAAACCGTCCTTGCCGCCGTACCGCCGCTTGAGGTCGGTGACTTCGATGACTGGAGTGCTCATGACCCCATCTTCACCGGGGAAATCAGCCCCGGTTAGTCCCAAATGTCACAGGTGTGGAGTAGCAGCCGGTCGTGGGGTGCTGCCTCATGGAATCGCGAGCGAACAGCGATCGCTACCCGGCTCGGCCGCACAAGTCTCGTCTTGACGAGTCGCCGCCGGAAACGGTCCCACCTCGATTCGAAACGAGTATCCGTTGAGCACACCCGCCGCCGTGCAAGCCGGATTTCCTGCGAGCCCCGCCAGAAGTGTGACGAGCGCGCTACGCGCGTCCTCGCGGATTCTTGAGGGTGAATGATGGTGGGGTGAGTGATGGATTTCTGCCTGTCGCGGGCGAGGTACGCGACCCGGAGACGCTTCGCGAGAAGGAGCGAGCCTACGAAGACCTGGCGGACGCCGTCCGCGAACTGCTCGACGCCACGATTCGCACCAAGGTCGATCCTGCCGATGTCGACGACCTGACCGCGCAGGTCCGCGACATCAGCGCAAAGCTGCTCGTGAACGCGCACGAAGGCCCGCTCGGGCTGCGGGTCAGCAGTGACGGGCGCTGGCGTGATCCGGGAAACCCGGCGGTCGGGCGGCGCAACGCCTTCGCCCCGCCGCTGAAGATGCACCGCGACCGTGCGGCCAAGCGGGTCTCCTGCACGTTCAACCTGGGAGCGGCGTACGAAGGCCCGCCCAAGCACGTACACGGCGGGATGCTCGCGATGATCATGGACCAGGTCCTCGGTTCGGTGCCTCCGCTGATCGGCAAGCCCGGGATGACCGCCTACCTGACGCTGACCTACCGTAGGCCCTCGCCGCTGCAGCACAACCTGACTGCGGAAGGCTGGGTCGATCGCACCGACGGATGGAAGACGACCGTCAAGGGTCACGTGCTGGACGCCGACGGCCAGGTCACCGTCGAGGCCGAAGGGCTTTTCATCGTCCCGAAGATGGCGCGGGAGCTGTTGAGCGCACCGATGAGCGACGCCGGAGAGTTCGAACTATTCAGTCAGCCAGTAGGCGACTCCCCACGGCGTTAGCGAGGTGTCCGCGAACGAGAAATGCCCCACTTCACCCGCCCAACCACAGTCGCCCTCCTCCGTCGAACGGGCGATGTCCTAGTCGACACGATCCGCGGTTACCGGTGAGATCCTGCTCATCCGGCCATCGCACACACTCCGTACAGGCTTCGATGGGCTATCTGATGGTCGTTTCTCTGCGACGATAAAGGGGGAGTGCGTGAGACGAGCGCTCATTACCGGCATCACTGGTCAGGACGGCCTTTACCTCTCCGAGCTGCTGCTCGAGAAGGGGTACGAGGTCCACGGCCTGCTCCGCGGCCAGAACAACCCCAAGCGCAGCATCGTCCGCCGCGAGGTACCCGACGTCCAGCTGCACACGGGTGACCTGACGGACGTGCCGAGCCTGCTGCGCGCGCTCAATGCCAGCCAACCCGACGAGGTCTACAACCTCGGTGCCGTGTCTTTCGTGAAGTACTCCTGGGACAACGCCCGCATCACCAGCGAGGTGACCGGGCTCGGCGTGCTGAACATCCTGGACGCGATCCGCATCTACGCCGGTGATGACCTGGGCAAGGTGCGCTTCTACCAGGCATCGAGCTCGGAGATGTTCGGCAAGGTCCACGAGACTCCGCAGAAGGAGACCACCCTTCTCTGGCCGCGCTCGCCGTACGGCGTGGCGAAGGTCTACGGCCATTACATGACCATTAACTACCGCGAGTCCTACGGCATGCATGCCTCATCCGGGATCCTCTTCAACCATGAGTCTCCGCGTCGTGGGCCGGAGTTCGTCACCCGCAAGGTGACTATGGGGGTCGCCCGGATCAAGACAGGATTACAGGATCGCCTGGTCATGGGCAACCTGGATGCCAGCCGGGACTGGGGCTTTGCCGGAGACTATGTCGAAGCCATGTGGCGGATGCTGCAGCAGGACACAGCCGACGACTACGTCGTCGCCACCGGTGAGACCCACACGATCCGCGAGCTGCTCGAGGTCGCGTTCGAGACGGCTGGCCTGGGGGATTGGCAGCGGTACGTCGACCAGGATCGGGAGCACATGCGTCCTGCGGAGGTCGACATCCTCGTTGGCGACGCCAGCAAGGCTCGTGAGGCGCTCGGCTGGGAGCCGACGGTGGATTTCCGCGGCCTGATCGAGATGATGGTCGAGTCGGACCTTCGAGCCGTCGCCAAGGGATGAGTCACATGCCACGGGCACTGGTGACCGGGGTGCACGGTCAGGACGGTTACTACCTGACCGAGCGCCTTCTCAGCGAGGGCTGGGAGGTGCACGGGCTGGCCCGGGACGAAGACGCGCACCTCGAGATCGACGATCGGGTCGTCCTGCACCGTGGCGATCTCGCCGACCGGCCGGCGCTCGCAGCGCTCATCGAAACCGTCGAGCCCGATCATGTCTACAACCTCGGGGGCATCTCCTCGGTCGCCTACTCGTGGGAGCACCCGGTGTTGACGGCTGAGGTCAGCGGCCTGGCCCCCATCGCACTCATGTCGGCGGCGCTCGACCTACAGGGCCGCACCGGCAGGGATGTCCGCTTCGTGCAGGCATCCAGTGCGGAGCTCTTCGGCGAGCCGGCCACCAGCCCGCAGGACGAGTCGACCCCTATCGCCCCGCTATCGCCGTACGGCGCCGCCAAGGCAATGGCACACCATGCGTGCAGAGTCTTCCGCCAGCATGGGCTGCATGCCAGCTCGGCGATCCTCTACAACCACGAGTCGCCCCGGCGTCCGGAGTCGTTCGTGACCCGCAAGATCACCAGCGGGGTCGCTGCGATTGCCCGTGGCGAGAGCGACGAGCTCGTGCTGGGCAATCTCGACGCGCGACGCGACTGGGGCTGGGCCCCCGACTACGTCGATGCCATGCTCCGTGCGGCAGCCCACGACGAGGCGATGGACGTCGTGATCGGCACCGGCCGTTCCTACAGCGTGCGCGACTTCGTGGCGGCCGCCTTTGAGGCCGCCGGCATCATGGATTGGGAGCGGCACGTGCGGGTCGATCCGCGATTCGTCCGGCCGAGGGATGCTACCGAGCTCCGTGCCGATGCCACCCGCGCCAGAGCAGAGTTGGGGTGGAGGCCGACCGTCGAGTTCGCGGAGGTCGTCTCCCGTATGGTGGCCGAGGACCTGAGATGAAGCTCGCGCTAGCCCACGACTGCCACCAAGCGCGATCGTGCCGAGCGTTCCGACTGCACCGGACCCGGTCGTGGCCATTCATCGTGGTTCGCCCGTAGCCGCCTACTGCGGGTTCTCGAGCTCCTGGATGCGACCAGGCAGCTGCGCCAGCAGCGCACGGTCGTCGTCGTACCCGTCGGCGCCGGCGTCGTTGAACGAGTCGTGGACGTCCGTCAGGTAGTTGACTGCCTCGGCGATCGCCACCCGCTGCTCGAGGTTGTAGGCGCCCCAGTTCTCCAGATATGGGCGGACGTCGGCGTGCATGCCGAGCACCTCGTACTTGTCGAAAGAGGAGTCCTTCGCTGCGCGGCGCTCGACCGCCTCGGTGTGCTCCTGCAGGCGCTGCCACAGCTCATCTGGGGTCGACAGGTCAGACATGGCTCATAGCCTACGGCCGGGGGCACCCGCGTCCGTCCTGCGGTCTGGCGACCGCTATTCGCCGATGGACTCGAGGCGATCCACGAGGCGAGGACGCGCGGCCAGCCAGTCGTCATCGGTCATGCAGAACTGGACCGTGTCGCGCCACGTGCCGTCCGGACGGATCCGGTGCTTGCGAAGGACGCCTTCACGCGCCGCGCCGAGCTTCAGCACCGCCGCCAGTGAGCGCTCGTTGTAGATGTCGACGTGCCAGACGACGCGCGCCGCGCCCAGGTCGTCGAACGCGCGCCGCAGCAGGAGCAGCTTGGCCTCGGGGTTGATCCCGCTGGACCAGAACGGCTTGGCGATCCAGGTCCATCCGATCGCCAGCGTCCGCAGCGCCGGGTCGATGTCGTAATACGTCGTGAGCCCGACCAGACGACCCGAGTCGTTGTCTATCTGCGTGAAGCACACCGACTTTCTGGCCTGCTGCCGTTCCAGATGGTCGGCGACTACCTGATGCGCCTGCTCGGGTGTGGTCGGCCGGGGCACCGGCATCCAGCGCCAGAGCTCGGACGCCGTCCGCTCATCGCCGAGTGCTCCCAGCCACTCGTCGGCGTCCGGCTGCTGCAGCGGACGCAACGTGACGTGCTCGCCGGCAAGGGGCGGTTGATCGAACCATCGGTCCGGTTCCGGCGCGGGTGTGGCGGGGACGGCCATGGCGACCTCCTTTGGCGGTGATGCAGAAACCATAGTGGTGCGGGTCATGCGGGGCGTTCGAGCTCGGAGGAACGGTACGGCACCGCGCGCCGTCGTATGTCGGTCATCGACATGATCACTGCCAAGAGTGATCCTCATGCATGGGAGCCCCACCTATGAAGAACCTCGCCGTACGCCGTACCCTCGGCGCCGGATTCATCGGTCTCGCCACCTTCGCCCTCGCAGCCTGCGGGGGAAAGCCTAGCGAGGGCGAGATCAACGACAAGCTCATGGACATGTACAGCAGCGTCGGGCTGCCCGAGGAGCAGGCAAAGCAGGTTGCCGATTGCGCGGCACCCAAGATGGAGGACGAGCTGTCCTCCGACACCCTCGACAAGTTCATGGACCTCGACACCAAGGACATCGTTGGTAACGACGTCCCGGATATCTCCAGCGAGGACGAGGAGAAGCTCGACGAGATCTTCAACGAGTGCGGCGAGGCGGTCACGGGAGAGACCGGCGGCTCTGCGCCGTCCTAATTCCTGGCTTCTCGACGCGCCGGTGCCCATCGGGTACCGGCGCGTCGCCGTTCGTGCCGTTCGGCCGGACGGTGTGGCCGGGCGGTGTGGCCGGGCGGTGTAGGCCGCTGCGCCATGGGGTATGACTGGGGTCAACGATCTCGTGAGGAGCTGTCAAATGACCGCGATCATCCGTAAGAGTCTCGCCGGCCTCGTCGCGGCCGGCGCCGTGTTCAGCATGTCGGCGTGCGGCACGAGTACCGATGACATCGAGGACACGCTCAAAAGTGCCTTCGAGGAGGCCGGTCTGGCCGATGACAAGGCCGAAGCCGTCGCCGAGTGCATGGCGCCCGAGCTCGATGATCGGCTGTCGGACGACGACAAGGACGCGCTGGTCGACATGGACACCGATCTGTTGGCGGAAGGCCGAGGCGACGATCTGAGCGACGAGGGCGTTGACGTGTTGACCGAGGTCGGCGCGAAATGCTTCGAGGAAGAGAACGTCGACTTCGGCGGCGGCACCAGCGGCAACTAGCGCCAGGGGTTAGTTCGGCGGCTCGAAGCGCCCGTCGATCGCCGTCCACCCGCCATCGACGTACAGCACCGACCCGGTGACGAACGTTGATGCGTCGCTGGCCAGGTAGATCGCGGCCCCGACCATCTCGTGCGGGGCAGCCCACCGGCCGAGCGCGGACTTGTGTGCGTAGGCATCGTTCCACGACGGCACATCGCGGATCTGCTGGGTCAGCGGCGTCGTCACCACCCCTGGGGCGATCGCGTTGCAGCGCACCTTCCGGGGCCCGAGCTCGGCGGCCGCCGTCCGCAGGATCTGCACCATCCCGGCCTTCGTCGCGGCGTACGCTGCCTGCCCCGGCTCGACGGCCACCGCACGGATTGACGAGAACCCGATGATCGACCCGCCCCCGGGTCGCTGTGCCATCGCGGCGCCGAAGCAGCGCACGAGGTGGAAGGTCGCCTTCAGGTTCAGGTCGAGGACCCGGTCGAGTTCCTCCGCGGTGTAGTCGACGATGCGCTTGCGGACATTGGTTGCCGCGGTGAATACCAGGGCGTCGAGGTCCGGGTGCGTGGAGGCGGCGTCCTCGATCTGCGCGGTGTCCAGGACGTCGAGCTCGACCGCCTCCCCGAGCCCATGCAGCTCACGTACCGTCTGCTCCGCAGCCGTGAGGTCGCGGTCGGCGACCACGACCTGTGCATTGTGCTCGGCCAGGCCTCGCGCGACCTCACGGCCGATGCCCGAGCCACCGCCGACCACCATCGTGCGCTTGCCGGTCAGGTCGAACAGCCCGGCGTACGACGCGGGCGCCGCCGTCGGATCCTCGCTCGAGAACATGAAAACCTCCACCTTCGGTACGTTTCGACTCGCTATATCGAGTCATAACCCACCGCAGGTTGCAAGGGCGGGCGTGCGCGGTGGGCTATTGCTCCCGGGTTATCGTGCTCGGGTCGAACGGCGTCTCCTGGTAGACGCAGTAGTTCAGCCAGTTCGCGTAGAGCAGCGAGCCGTGGCCGCGCCAGCGGATCACCGGCTGCTTGGCCGGGTCGTCGTCCGGGAAGTAGTGTTTCGGCGGCTCGATCTGCATGCCCGCATCGATGTCGCGGCGGTACTCGCGCTCAAGGGTGTCGCGGTCGTACTCCGGGTGCCCCATGACGAAGATCTGTCGTCCGTCAGGGGTCGCGAATAGGAACGGGCCGGCTTCTTCACTGACGGCGAGCACGTCGATCTTGCCGGTCGCCTCGACGTCCTCGACCCGGACGTCGGTATGCCGCGAGTGCGGCGCCGCGAACCGTTCGTCGAACCCGGCAACCAGCTTCGCTGTCGGCTTGAGCACCTGGTGGTCGAAGACGCCGAAGGTCTTCGCGGGCAGCTCGAACTTGTCGACGCCGTACTGGTGGTAGAGCGCGGCCTGCGCGCCCCAACAGATGTGCAGGGTGGAGTAGACGTGCTCGCGGCTCCAGTCGAGGATCTTGACCATCTCGGGCCAGTAGTCGACGTCCTCGAATTGAAGTTTCTCGATGGGTGCGCCGGTGATGATCAACCCGTCGAAGTAGTCCTGCTGGATGTCGTCCCAGGTTGCATAGAAGGCACGCAGGTGCTCCGGCGGAGTGTTGCGCGACTCGTGGCTGGCCATGTGCAGCAGGGTGACCTCGACCTGCAGCGGGGTGCTGCCGAGCATCCGCAGCAACTGGGTCTCGGTCGCGATCTTCAGCGGCATCAGGTTCAGGATCGCGATCCTCAACGGCCTGATGTCCTGATGGCTCGCCCGCTCGTCGGACATCACGAAGATGTTCTCCGCCTCGAGCACGGCGCGCGCGGGGAGATCATGCGGGATGTTTACAGGCATGCCGACCATCTTCCCACGATCGCCGCCGCGGTGAACCCGCCCCCGATCCTGGAACGTAGCGCCCGCTCAGCGAGCACTACGTTCCAGAATCGGGTCGGGGGCTAGGCGCGGAGGGCGTCGCGCCAGCGGATCACCTTGCCGGTCTTCAGCAGCGACCGCTCGTAGGTGCGCGCGGCGAACCACAGGATGCCGACCGTCGTCGCGAGCATGATCGCCAGCGCGACGAAGGGCTCCCACCACGCCGCCGTCCCGATGTACAGCCGCATCGGTACGGCAACCGGCGCCGAGAAGGGGATGTACGACATCACGGCGAGCACCGTCGGGTTGTTGTTGAAGAAGATCACCAGGAAGTAGGGGAGCATCACCAGCATCATCACCGGGCTCGCAGTCGACTGCAGGTCCTCCATCCGCGAGACCAGCGCGGCGGCCGCAGCGAACAGCGCCGAGATCATGATGAAGCCGACCACGAACAGGACGACGAACCAGATCAGCGGCCCAGCGAGCCCGTCGAGCACGACGGTGTTGTCGGTGAGCATCGCCGACACGAAGACGGCGATCGCGATCAGCGCGATCTGGCCGAAGGCCAGCAGGGACGCCGCGAGCACCTTGCCCGCGAGCATCGCCCGGGCCGGGACGGCGGCCAGCAGGATCTCGACTATCCGGGTCTGCTTCTCCTCGGCCACCGACTGCGCAACGGCCTGACCGAACATGATCGCGGCCATGAAGAAGACCAACCCGAACCCGAAGCCGATGAAGTAGGTGACCACCGGGTTGGGCGCGTTGGGATCGAGCAGCTCGACCTGCGGTGCGATCGACAGCGCCTGCACCAGGTCGTCGGGCGCCGTCCGGTCACCGATGACGGTGAGCCCCGAGGCGTCGGAGCTGCCGAGCACGGCCGCGTCCGCGGTCCCGTCGCGGACGGCGTCCCGCGCGGCCTCGTCGGAGTCCACCACCGTGGTCTCGACGTCGTCCAGGGCACTCACGACCTGCTCGGTCTGGCTGGTGACTGCCACGGACGTCGGTCCGCCGAAGAGGCTCGGCCCGATCGAGGTGAGGACGACGGAGGCGATCACCACCAGTAGCGTGATGGCGGTCGACACGAGGAAGGCCTTGGAGCGCAGCTTGACCATCAGCTCGCGTTGAGCCACGACCGCGACGGCCGGCCAGAACGCGACCCGCCGGCCGCGTGGCATCTCGTCGTCCGGGCCTGGGGCGGCCGACGCGATCCCGTCGGCAGTGGTGGGAGTGACGGTGCTCATCGAACGACCTCCTGGAAGATCTCGGTCAGTGGACGGATGTGCGGCGCGAAACGGGTGACCGACCCGCGCTCGATCGCGGCGTGCAGGACGCGGTCGGCCTCGTCCTGCGTCTCGGCGACGAAGCGGGCGTGCCCGCCGTCGAACTCGATGACCTGGACGCCGGCCTCCCGAAGCCAGCCGAGGTCGGCGGTGGACTCCAGCACCCACTCCGGGCGGGAGTGCTCGCGACGCAGCGTCTCGCGCTCGCCGGCTGCGCGGATCCGCCCGTCGGCGATGATCACAAGGTCGTCGCACAGCCGCTCCACGACCTCGAGCTGGTGCGAGGAGAACAGGACAGGTGCTCCGGCGTTGGCGACCTCGCGCAGGACGCCGAGCAGCGTCTCCACAGCGAGCGGATCGAGTCCGGAGAACGGCTCGTCGAGGATCAGCGCCTGCGGGTTGTGCATGAGGGCGGCGGCGATCTGGACCCGCTGCTGGTTGCCGAGGCTGAGCGATTCGAGGTCGTCCTTCGCGCGCTCACCGAGGCCGAGCAGATCGAGCAGCTCGGCCGCCCGCTTCTTGGCCGCGGGGGCGGGGATCGAGTGCAGCCGTGCCAGGTAGACCAGCTGCTCGTCGATGCGCATCTTGGGGTAGAGGCCGCGCTCCTCTGGGAGGTAGCCGATGGCCGCGCGGTAGTCGGCGGTGATCGGCTCGCCGTCGACGGTCACGCTGCCCGAATCGGCGCTCAGGACGCCGAGGATGATCCGCATCGTCGTCGTCTTGCCGGCGCCGTTGCCGCCCACGAAACCGGTCATCCGGCCGGGCGCGATGCTGAAGGAAACGTCGTCCAGTACTTTGCGGTCGCCGAACGAACGGCTGACCTCATGTAGCTCGATCATGCCTTCGACATTAGGGCGCCGGTCGGGCCGGCCGACTCCCCCGCGCGGCCAGAATCCCTCTCCCCCGTGAGAGGGAGCGGAGCTCAGCCGCCGGGCCGGACGACGCCGTGCTCGTAGGCCCAGATGACGGCGTGAATCCGGTCGCGGATCGCGAGCTTGCTCAGGATGCTCGACACATAGGTCTTCACGGTCGCCTCGCCGACGTACATCTTGGCGGCGATCTCGGCGTTCGACAGGCCCTGCGCGAGATGCAGCAGGGTCTCGCGTTCCCGCTCGGTCAGCTCATCGAGTGCCTCGGGTGATGGAGGTACCTGCTCCTGCCGTGTGGGGACGGCGAACCGCTCCAGCACCCGGCGGGTCACGGACGGCGCCAGCAGCGCGTCACCGCGGGCAAGCGCGTGGACGGCGTCGATGAGCTGCTCCGGCTCGGCGGTCTTCAGCAGAAAGCCGCTGGCCCCGGCCTGCAGTGACTCGAACAGGAAGTCGTCACGATCGAAGGTTGTCAGCATCAGCACCGAGCCCGTGCTGTCGCCCGCGCAGATCTGCCTGGTGGCGGCCAGCCCGTCGAGCACCGGCATCTGCACGTCCATGCAGATGACGTCGGGCCGGAGCTCGCTCGCGAGCCGGACCCCTTCCTGCCCGTCGGCTGCTTCCCCGACGACCTGGAAACCCGGCTCGGACTCCAGGATGGTGCGGAAGCCCGCTCGCACCAGCGCCTGATCGTCGACCAGCAGGATTCGCGTCATGGATGGACTTCCCTCGTCGCTCGTGCGTCATCGCCTGGCCCGCGCGGGCCAGGCTCAGCCGGGTTGGCCGGGTTGGCCGGGTTGGCCGGGTCGGCCGGGTCGGTCGGCTTGCTGGACGGCTGCGGCACCGGGATCGCGGCGCGGACCAGCCAACCGCCGCGGGAGCGCGGCCCGGCCTCCAGCTCGCCGCCGAGCGCGATCACCCGCTCCCGCATACCGACGAGCCCGAGCCCTCCGCCGGGTGTCGGGGTGCTCGGTTGAATCACGGGTTGAGCGGGTCCGCTTGCGGTGGCTGCTGGCAGGCCGTCGTCGGCGATCTCGACCTCGACGTCCGCGGCCGTGTAACGCAGCCGGACGTCGACCGCGGCATTCGGTCGTGCGTGCTTTCGCGCGTTGGTCAGCGACTCCTGGGTGACCCGGTAGATCGTCAGCCCGACCGCGGGAGACAACGCGCGCCGCTCACCGACCGTCGTGAACGTGACCTGCTGACCGGTGGAGCGAGCCGCATCGAGCAACGACGAGAGGTCATCGAGAGTGGGCGGTGGTCCCTCCTCGGACGCCGAGTCGTTGCGCAGCGCGGCGACCATCGTGCGTAGCTCGCCGATGGCCTCCCGGGCGGACTGCTCCACGGTGCGCAACATGGCTGCGGCGCGGTCGGGGTCGGACTCCAGCACCCGCCGCGCCGCGCCTGCCTGGATGCCCATTGCCGAGACGTGATGCGCGACGACGTCGTGCAGCTCGCGGGCGATCCGCACGCGTTCCAGGCCGACCGCCTGCTCGGCCAGCTGCACCTGCTGGGCAGTGATCTCGCCGTGCGCGCGGTCGAGGTCGGCGCGGGCGAGCGCGTCGCGCCACGCGCGATCTCCGAACAGCCAGGCGCCGATGAAGAACGCCGCGTTGATCATCAGCTGGATCGCCACGAAGGCGACGTACCCCGACCGGTCCGCTGCCACCTGTGGGTCGTCGAGATGGCGCAGTACGCCGATCACGAACCAGGCGGCCATTGACAGCACGATGAGCAGCCGGCTGCCGAACGCCAGTCGGCGATTCGTCTCCCACGCACCGACGGCGTACACCCCGACGAAGAGGCAGACCTGCGAGGCGTAGAACTCGAGGACGCCGAGCTCCATGGCGGCGATGTAGATCACGGCCTGCGTGAGCATCGCTGGGACCGGCCAACGCCGGCGAACGGCGATGGGCACGGCGAGCGCGCACGAGGCGAGAAGGGGCACCCATACCGGCTGGGGCTCCAGGAGATTCGCCTTGATGGACAGCAGCGCGACCAGGGCGCCGACGCCGGCCAATGCTGCGGCGAGCAGCAGGTCGATGCGCGCAGCCCGCGCATCGGGGCGACGACGGGTGGGCATGCGTTTGACCCTATGCAATCGGCCCACGCCGACGCCTCCGCCGTACGACGGAGAACGGACGTTACCGGCGGCGGCGATGTCGATCAGCAGCGGTAGATCAGCGGCGCCCCGCTACCGCGCAAGGCGGCGGACGGTGTCCCAGGTACGGGTCGTGACCTCCTTGCCGAAGGTCCGCTCGATGACCGTCATGAAGGCGCCGCCGCGTGGGCCCGGCACATAGCTGCAGAACGACTCGGTTCCCCGCAGGTCGTGGATTGTCCCGTCGGAGTGCACCACGGGCAGCGGCGGCGGTTCGGCAGGCTCGGACAGATGGAAGGTGACGACCTTCTTGGCGCCGTCGGCCAGCGGCCAGTCCTTCCACGGATCGGCCGCGATGAGCGCGCGCAGCTCGTCCACCGGCCGGACGATGGTCAGGAAGGTGCGCCCGAGACGTTCCTCCAGCGCGCGCTCCGCACGTCGGCGAACGGTGGCGGGGGCGCACCGGCGTCCCGCGCGGAACAGCACGTTGCCGCTGGCCAGCACGGTGCTGACCTCGTCGAAGCCCGCCGCCTCGAAGGCTGCGCGAAGCTCGGCGGACGGCGCGTTCGTCGGACTGACTCCGCGCAGCAGGGCCGCGTACTCGACCTGGGTCATGGTGCTCACCGTAACCGGCGGCCCCGTCTAAGGCGCGGGCCGGATGGTCGCCATCCGGGTCACGGTCATCTCCTCGATCGCGAAGCGCGGACCTTCGCGACCGATGCCCGAGTCCTTGACCCCGCCGTACGGCGCGATGTCCGAGCGGAATCCCGGGACCTCGTTCACCACGATCCCGCCGGCCTCGATCTGCTCGATCGCCTCGAACGCGGTCTGCAGCGACGAGGTGTAGATCGCACAGTGCAGTCCGTAGCGCGAGTCGTTGACCTCGTCGTACGCCGACGGCAGGTCGGGAACGGTCTTCAGGCACACCACCGGCCCGAACACCTCCTCACGCCACACCTGAGCATCACCGGGGACGTCGCTCAGCACGGTGGGGCGGACGACGCGACCGTCGGTCGATCCGCCCGCGAGCACAGTCGCGCCCGCGGCGACAGCATCGTCGACCCACTGCTGCACCCGTTCGGTGGAGCCTGCGTCGATCAGCGGCGCCACCCTGGTGTCGGCCGACCGTGGATCACCGACCACCACCCGGTCCAGCGCATCGATGACCTTCGATGTGAACTCCTGTGCGACGGGCTCCTCGACGAGCACCCGCTGCACCGAGATACAGGCCTGGCCGTTGGCGTAGAACCCGCCTCGTACGACGGCGTCCGCGGCGGCGTCGAGATCGGCGTCCGCGGCCACCACCAGGGCTGCGTTCGAACCCAGCTCGAGCACCACCTTGCGCGGGGCGGCGGCCCGGGCGATCTGGTGACCCACGCCGGCGGACCCGGTGAAGGACACCATCCCGATGCGCGGGTCGGTCGTGAGCGCCTCGCCGACCTCCGGCCCGCCGGAGACGAGCTGGATGCCGGACGCTGGGCCGCCCGCCTCTACCAGCGCCTCGCGCATGAGGTGCACGAGCCACAGGGTGGCCAGCGGGGCCTGCGGCGGCGGCTTGAGGATCACCGGACAACCGGCCGCGACGGCCGGCGCCAGCTTGTGGCAGGCCAGCAGCACCGGGTAGTTGAAGCCGGTGATGCCGACGACGACCCCAATCGGACGCCGGGTCCAAAAGCCGATCAGGCCCTCGCCGGCCGGCAGCATGTCCAGCGGCACCGTCTCGCCGTGCAGCCGGGCCACCTCCTCGGCCGCGGTGCTGAGGGTCAGCGCCGAGCGAGCCGTCTCGACCCGGCAGTCGACCAGCGGCTTGCCGGTCTCGAGCACCAGAAGATCCTCGATCTCCGTCTGCCGTTCGACGAACCGTTCGTACGCCAGCCGCAGTGCCTTGGTACGCACATGGGACGGCAGCGCAGCCATGGCCGGCCGCGCATCCACAGCGATATCCACAGCCTTCGAAGCGAGTTCTTTCGATCCGACCGGCGCCCGGCCGACCACCGAGCCGTCGTATGGAAACAGCACATCGGCGTACGTCGATGGCTCGACCCATGCCTCGCCAATCGGCAGTCCTGCAGGGAAATCTGGCATTACCTGGCCTCATTCAGGAAGATCGATGCGGTCTCGGCGTACACCCGGGCGCAGGTCTTGACGTCGTCCACCCCGACCCACTCGTCGGCCTGGTGCGCGATCCACTTATCCCCAGGACCGTATACCACGCTGTGCAGCGCCGCGTCACGTACCAGGATGGTGCCGTCGGTCGTCCCGGGGACGCCGCCGTACGCCGGCTGTGAGCCGACGACGTTGACGTGCGCCTGGACCAACGCCGAGACGACCGGGGAATCGATCGGGGTGTCGACGGGCGGGCGGTCGTCGATGACGTCGGCCTCGGCCTTGCAGTCCGACTCGAGCGCGGTCTCGTCAACGATCTGCCGGATCTGGAACAGCAGGTCATCGTGATCGACCGCCGGGGTGGTCCGAATGTCGCAGAGGAAGACTGCGCGCGCCGGGATCACGTTGAGCTGGTCGAGATCTCCGGCCTGGATCATCGTCGTGGTGATGTAGTCGTCGCCGAGGTGTTCATGGGTGCCGTTGCGCTGCTGAAGCTGATCCTGCAGCTCGGCCAGCCGCACGATCATCCGCGCAGCGACCGGCACCGGGTTTCGGCCGTGCTGGGGCATCGCGCCGTGCGCCATCTTGCCGAAGACCGTGACCCGCAGCCGGATCGCGCCCTTGCTGACCGCGCACACCTCGTAGTCCTCGGGCTCGCAGACGACGACGCCGTCGATCTCCTTGGCCAGCGGCTGCTTGGCGAAGTGTTTGGCGCCGAGCATCATGCCCTCCTCGTCACACAGCGCGGCGACGACGATGCGCCCGGGGAACTCGCCCTGCAGCTGCAGCGCGCGTACGCCGTACATCGCGGCGGCCAGCCCGCCCTTCATGTCCGCGGATCCACGACCGAGCAGCCGCCCGTCGCGGATCTCCGCGCAGTACGGCGGGAACGACCAGTCGCTGTGAGACCCCGGGCTCACGACGTCGGTGTGCCCCTCGAACATCAGCGTCGGGCCGGGAATGCCACAGTCCAGCACCGCGACGACGTTCGGGCGGCCGGGGACGACGTCCTCGACGGTCGGATCCCAGCCCCACTCTCGCATCTTCCCGGCGACCGCCTCGGCGGCCTCGGCCTCGGTGTGCGGGCTCTGGACCGAGTGCGGCGGGTCGGTGTCGTACACGCTGGGGATCCGCACCAGTTGTTGTACGAATCCGATCAGCTCGTCGTCCTCGACGTCCCAGTTCGCGGTCACGGCCACCATCCCTCGCCCGTCGGCACCAGACCGCCAACATATCGGCCCACCAGCTGGACGCACGAAAGTTGCCCGGCCGCGCGCGCCGATCGGGCCGTTACTCGCTGGTAGGGGGCCGCCGGCTTCGCGGTACCCGGGATCGCGGCGGCGGCTCCCTATGATCCGAACAAGGCGGTCACCAGCCGAAGGCGTAAGAAGAACGGATCAGATCATGACCAGGATCATCAAGGGCCTGCCATCGACGCATGGCGATGACTAAGGTGATCAGGCGAGCAGATCCTCGGTACTGACGCCGGCCAGCGACCTGCGCAGGGTCGGGATCGCGGCGACTAGCCGCTTGGTGTATTCGGACTGCGGGTCGCCGTACACCTGGTCGGTGTCGCCGATCTCGACCAGCTTGCCCTCCTTGAGGACGGCGACCCGCTGGCACAGATGCCGGACGACGGACAGGTCGTGCGAGACGAACACCAGCGTCAGCGACCGATCGCGTACCAGCCTGTTGATCAGGTTCAGCACTTGGGCGCGTACCGACACATCGAGCGCCGACACTGGCTCGTCGGCGATCAGGATGCTCGGGTTGGGCGCGAGTGCCCGCGCGATGGAGATCCGCTGGCGCTGTCCACCGGAGAACTGGTGCGGGTAGCGATCGGCGTACGACGGGTCGATGCCGACGTCCTCGAGCAGCTTGTCGATGTCGGCGCTCGTATGCGAGATGCCCTGCGCGTCGAGGGGCTCAGCCACGATGTCGCGGACCTTCATCCGCGGGTCCAGCGAGCTCATCGGGTCCTGGAAGACCATCTGCAGCTTGCTGCGCAGCTGATTCACGTGCTTGCCGTTCTTCGACAGGTCGATGCCCGCGACCTCGATCTCCCCGGACGTCGGCTCGTCGAGCCCGGCGAGGATACGCAGCAACGTGGTCTTGCCCGACCCGGACTCACCGACGATGGCGAAGCGCTCGCCGGCGGCGACCTCGAAGGACACGTGGTCCAGCCCGAGAGTGACACCCGGCGTAGTGAACAGCGACGTGCGCCGCAGCGGGTACTCGCGGGTGAGCTCAGCGGCCCGGATGATCGGCTCGCCCATCACGCTCTCCGCATCCGGAGGCAGCGGGGTGAAACCCGCCGCGAGAGGACGGCGCTCATCGCGGCATCTCGATCGGGTGGTAGCAGGCGTAGCCGCTGTTGCCGCTGACGGCGTCCACCGGCTGGCCATCGCGTGTCGTCCACGGCGGTACGACGGTGCACTCGTCGGTCGCGTTGGGACACCGGTTGCGGAACACGCAGCCGTCGGGGAACCGCCCCGCCGGCGGAACCGAGCCGGGAATCGCCTGCAGGTTGCCCTCCTCATCCACTTCGTCCAGATCGGACGACGCCAGCAACCCGGCCGTGTAGGGATGGCGCGGCGACTCGAACACCTCGTGCACCGTGCCGGCCTCGACGACGCACCCGCCGTACATCACAAGCACCCGGTGGCACATCATCGCCACCACCGCCAGGTCGTGGGTGATGAACAGCAGCGCCGAGTCGTGCAGGTCAGCCTCCTCGCGGATCAGGTCGAGCACCTGCGCCTGCACGGTGACATCCAGCGCGGTCGTCGGCTCGTCGCAGATCAGCAGCGACGGGTCGTTGGCCAGGGCGATCGCGATCACCACCCGCTGCCGCTGCCCGCCGGAGAGCTGATGCGGGTACTTCTCGGCCGACTGTTCCGGGTCGGGAAGTCCGACCTGCTCGAGCAGCTTCACCGCCTCCCGCATCGCCGTCTTCTTCGAGGGCTGGGTGTCGTGGATCAGCATCGTCTCGGCGATCTGCCGGCCGATCTTCATCGACGGGTTCAGTGCCGTCATCGGCTCCTGGAACACCATCGCGACGTCCTTGCCGCGATGCGCGGCAAGCTGCTTCTCGCGCAGCGCCATCAGGTCGACGTCGTTCAGGACGACGCGGCCGGACGCCGACAGGTTCTCGGCCAGCAGGCCGATGATCGCCAGCGAGGTCACCGACTTGCCCGAGCCGGACTCGCCGATCAGCCCGACGCGCTCGTCGCCGTCGATGGAGAAGGTGACGCCGTCCAGCAGCCGGAAGTTCGCCGTGTCGACGCACAGGTTCTCGACCGTCAGCACCCGCCGCTTACTACAACGGGTGTCAGCAGGAGGGGTGGGCGCGCTCATCGTGCCTCCGAGAGGGTGACGTCGAACTTGTCGCGCAGTCCGTCGCCGAGCAGGTTGAAGCCGATCACGGCGAGCGCGATCGCAACGCCCGGCACCACCCCGAGTCGCAGGGCCCGGTAGAGAACGGCCTGCGAGTCGAAGAGCATGGTGCCCCAGGTGGCGTTCGGCGGGGGAGTTCCGAGGCCGAGGAAGGACAGCCCCGCCTCGGCGAGGATCGCGATCGCGAAGGCGACCGAGGCCTGCACGATCACGACGCTGGCGATGTTGCGCAGCACGTGCTTGAGCGCGATCTTGAACGATCCGTGCCCCGCGGCCCGCGCCGCCATGATGTAGTCCGTCTGCAGCACCTGCAAGGTGCCTGCCCGAGCGACGCGGGCGAACGACGGGATCGTCGCGATTCCGATGGCCACCATCGCGATCAGGGTCGAGGCACCGTAGATGGACTTCAGCATGATCGCCAGCAGCAGCGCGGGGAAGGCCAGCAGCAGATCGTTGCCGCGCATTACCAGCTCGCTGACCCACCGCCGTTTGGTCATTGCTGCCCAGATCCCGAGCGGTACGCCGATGCAGGCCGCGATGCTGACGGCCACGATGCCCACCAGCAGCGTCGTCCGGGCCCCGACCATGATCCGGCTCGTCACGTCGCGGCCGTAGATGTCACCGCCCAGCCAGTGCGAGCCGCTGAACTGCGCGTACTTCTCGGTCACCGAGTTCAGGTTGGGTGGGTACGGCGTCCAGAAGATGGAGATCACGCCCACGAGCACGATCAGCCCGACGAGGAACCCGCCGATCAGCAGGTTCCAGTTCAGCTCGCCGAGCCGGCTTCGGCGCTGGGGCTTGATGGCGGCAGTCGCGGTCATCGGTTGCTCCGCAGGCGGGGGTCGAGGAAGACGTACAGCAGCTCGACGATCAGCGTGATCAGCAGCGTGATGAACACCAGCACCATCACGATCGACTGGACGCCGATCAGATCGCGGTTGGCGACCTCGGTCAGCAGCATGTCGCCCAGGCCGGGGATCACGAACACCCGCTCGACGACGACCGCGCCGACCAGCAGAGTTGTCAGCTGCAGCCCGAGCACTGTCACGACGGGGATCGAGGCGTTGCGCAGCCCGTGCCGGATGATCGCCTGGTAGGGCGTGAGCCCCTTCGCGCGGGCGGTACGCATGTAATCGGCCTTGAGGACGTCGAGGACCGCTGACCGCACGTATCGAGAGAGGACGGCGCCCTGTACCAGCCCGAGCGACAGCGCCGGCAGGGTGATCTGGCGCAGGAACATGACGAAGTCTTCCTGCGGCGCGGTGTATCCGCCGACCTTGAACCAGCCGACGCGCAGCGCTAGGTAGTTGATCAGGATCAGGCCGAGCCCGAACGCCGGGATCGCGACGCCGATCTGCGAGATCACCGACAGGACCGCTCCGCTCGGGCGGCGGTGCCGCACGGCCATGACGATGCCGAATGGGACGGCGATGACCAGCGCGACCACCATCCCGCACAGCACCAGCACGAGGGTCCGGTTGAGCTTCTCCCAGATCTGCGGGCTGAGGTCGAAGTCGCCGATCCACGCGCGGCCAAAGTCGCCCTGCATCATGCCGGTGATCCACTCGACGTACCGCACGAACCACGGCCGGTTCAGCCCGAACTTCTCCCGCAGCGCCGCGACGGAGGCGTCGTCGGCGTTCAGCCCGAGCGCGACGCGGGCGGGATCACCTGGCAGCAGGTTCATGAAGGCGAACACCACCAGCGAGGCCACGAACAGTGTCAGCAGGAAGATGCCGACTCGCGTCAGGATCTTCACCGCCATACGGTCGCTCCTCGGGTCCGGTTTGGCGCAACATTACCCAACTCGCCACTGGCTGCGCCCGCTGATCGCGGCACGGACGGGGCCGGACAACCAGACCCTTCTTCCGCATCGTGAGCGAGGACGGTGAGTGCCGGGCGCCTCACGTCCCGTCGGCGTCGAGTGGACGCATCGTGAGCGTCGTCTCCAGTGGATCGAGTCGTAGATGGTCGCGCACATAGCTGCGGGCGGCATCGAAGATATCGACCTCGTGACCGGCCCGCTCCGACAGCAGCCAGCGGTGCTCGAGCACCTCGTGGAAGATTTCCGGATCGCTCAGCTCGCCGCGCACGTGAACGGGGACCATCCGCACGATCGGCTCATAGATCCGCGTCAGCCACCGGTGCGCCACCAGCTCGCGGTTCTCGCGCTGCAGGTCGTTGTGCATGGTGTAGGCATCCAGGTCATTGAGCAGCCGCCGCGCCTGGTTGTCCTCCATCGTCATGCCGGTCAGACGTTGCAGGCGACGGCGGTGGAATCCCGGCTCGACGGCCTTGGGTTGGATGCGCACCGTGGCGCCGTCCCAGTCGGTGACGATGTCGAGCTCGTCGACGTCGAAGCCGAGCGCGTTGAGCCGCTCGACACGCTGCTCGATTCGCCACAGCTCGTCGGTCGAGAAGTCCTCCTCGGCGGTGAGCTCCTGCCACAGCTCGTCGTACCGGTCGCGCAACCGCTCGGCGACCTCGAGCGCGTCGACCTCGGTCGTGAGGCTGCCCGCGGCCTGCAGATCCATGACCTCGGCGAAGATGTTCCCGATCGCGGTGTCGATGTCGTACGCGCGCTGCCCGTCGCTGAGCTGGTCGTGCAGCTCGCCGGTCTCGGCATCCACCAGATATGCGACGTACTCCCCGGCCGCCGGACGGAAGAGCGTGTTGGACAGCGAGCAGTCACCCCACGCGAATCCCGCGAGGTGCAGGCGGGTCAGCAGGACGACGAGGCCGTCGATCAGTCGCGGGACGACGGCCGGATCTACGCCGCGGGCGAAGATCTCGCGGTAGGGCTGTGAGTAGGGCAGTCGGCGCGTCACGAGCGCCGGCTCGATCTCCGTGCCGTCAGCGGCGCGGCGTCCGGAGACGACGGCGACCGGCTCGACCACCGGCTCACCTAATCGTCGTAGGTCACGCAACAGCCGGTACTCCCGGTCGGCGTAGTACGGCCGCGTCTCTTTGACGGCCAGGACGTCATCCTCCCCGACCCGCACGAACCGGACGACATGCCGCGAGATTCCTCGCGGCAAGCCCGCGACGAACTCGCCCTCCCATTGCTCCAGCGGGAGGTGCCAGGGCAGCGTCAGCAGCCCGGGCGGCGGTGTGATGGCGAGGATGCGCAGCGCCATGCGAGGCATCATGCCAGGTCAGAGGGGTCTGCCGGAACCGTTGCTAGCGCCGGGTAGTTCCGGTCACGGTTGGGTAACTGAAACCGGATTGCGCCGCTTCCCTCTGTCGCGATCGTTCGAATCGGGGGAAGTATGTGGGGCGCGACACAGCACAAGGAGGCTTACTTCCCATGGCCCGACCGACGAGGACCGCGCGGCAGACGGCGCGGCCGCGCAGAAGGGCGGCCGCAATGATCGCGGCCGGCCTGGCGGCGGCGACGCTCACCGCCTGCAGCGCCGCCGATGGAAAACCTACACTCACGTGGTACGTCAACCCGGACGGCGAGCAGACCAACCGGGCGACCGCCGAACGATGCAGCACCGACGAGTACTCGATCGACGTCCAGCTGCTGCCGACCGACGCCTCCCAGCAGCGTGTGCAGGCCGCCCGCCGGCTGGCGGCAGAGGACGCCGGGATCGACCTGATGAGCCTGGATCCGGTTTTCGTGCCGGAGTTCGCCAACGCGGGCTTCCTCGCCGAGATTCCCTCGGAGTACGAGGACCAGGCGGTCGGTGAGGACGTCGTCGGCGGCATCGCGGACACTGTGAAATGGGAGGACAAGGTCTACGGCATCCCGCAGTGGGCGAACACGCAGGTGATGTGGTACTCCAAGTCGCTTGCGGAGCAGGCCGGGCTCGACATGAGCCAGCCGGTCACCTGGGAGCAGATCATCACCGCGGCGGCCGAGAACGACGGCACGGTCGGCGTCCAGGCCAAGAAGTACGAGGCGTACGCCGTCTGGATCAACGCCCTCGTGATGGGCGCCGGCGGCGAGATCGCGACCGATCTCGAGGCCGGGGCCGACGCCCAGATCGAGATCGACTCGGACGCCGGAAAGCAGGCAGCGGCCGTCGTCGAGATGCTGGCCAGCTCGCCCGCGGCGCAGTCGGACCTGACGAACGCGAACGAGGGAACCGTGCTGCCGTACCTGTTCCAGAACGGCGGCGGGTTCATGATGAACTGGACCTTCGTCTACAAGGGCGCGGGATACACGGACGAGCAGATCGAGGATCTCGGCTGGGCCCGCTACCCGCAGACCGTGGCAGGCCAGGAGTCACGCCCGCCGGTCGGTGGCATCGACATCGGGGTGAACGCGGCGTCCGACGATCTCGACTTCGCGCTCGAGGCCGCGGCGTGCGTGGCCGACGACCAGTCGCAGATCGACCTGGCGACCACCGACGGCCTGATGCCCGCGAAGCTGTCGCTCTACGAGGCGCCCGAGCTGACCGAGTCATACCCCGCCGATCTGCTGCAGCTGTTCGCGGAGTCGCTGGACGCCGGTGGTCCTCGCCCAGTGTCCGCCGTGTGGAACGACATGTCGCTGGCGATCCAGACCTCGTGGCACCCGCCGACCGAGGTCAACGAGAACACTCCGTCGGAGTCGGCGGAGTTCATCAAGGCGGTCCTCAACGGAGAGGCGTTGGTGTGACATGAGCACGTACACCGCACCCCCTGAGGACCTCGACCGCCAGGTCGACCGGAAGGCCGACCGCAGGGCCAAGAACGCCGAGTCGGACCGGCTGAAGGCCGAGAACCGGCTCGGGCAGAAGCTTGTGCTGCCGGCGGTCATCCTGATGCTGTTCGTGACCGCATGGCCGATGCTCCAGGCACTCTGGCTCTCGCTGTTCGAGTATCGGCTCACCTCTCCGGACGACCGGGAGATGGTGGGGCTGAGCAACTACGGCGCAATCTTCACCGACCCGATCTTCTGGCGCGACACCGCCAACACCGTGATGATCATGGTCGTCACGGTCGCGGTCGAGTTCGTCATCGGTCTGGCGTTCGCGCTGATCATGCACCGCGTGATCTTCGCCCGCGGGCTGATCCGCACGTCGATCCTGATCCCCTACGGGATCATCACGGTCGTCTCGGCGTTCGCCTGGCAGTTCGCCTTCAGCGCCAACAACGGCTTCGTGAACTACTGGCTGCCGTTCGTCGAGGACAACTTCGACTGGTTCGGCAGCTACGGCTCGTCGATGATCGCGATCATGATCTCGGAGATCTGGAAGACGACCCCGTTCATGTCGCTGCTGCTGCTGGCCGGCCTGGCCCAGGTCTCCGAGGACACCCTCGAGGCCGCCAAGGTGGACGGCGCCACGTGGTGGCAGCGGCTGTACAAGGTGATCCTGCCGAACATGCGCTCGGCGATCATGGTCGCCGTCCTGTTCCGGGCCCTGGATGCCTACCGCATCTTCGACAACATCTACGTGATGACCCGGGGTGCGAACAACACGGAGTCGGTGTCCTTCCTGACCTACCGGCAGTCCATCGAGCTGCTGAACCTCGGCATGGGCTCGGCGCTGTCGGTGGTGCTCTTCCTCAGCGTGCTGGCGATCGCCGCGCTGCTGGTGAAGATATTCCGCGTCGATCTCGCGCAAGCCCGAGGGGAGAGCTGAGATGAACCTACGCAAGATAGGAATGGTGCTCGGCTTCCTGCTGATCATGGTCTGGTGCCTGCTGCCGGTGGCCTGGATCATCTCGCTGTCGTTCAAGTCGCAGGAGTCGATCACGGCCGGCAGCCCCGGCTTCTTTCCCAAGGAGGGCGGCTTCGCCGGCTGGGAGAACTACCAGGCGCTGCTGACCGGCGACCACTCCAGCTTCGTGAAGGCGATCATCAACTCGATCGGCATCTCGCTGATCTCGACGCTGCTGTCGGTCATCGTCGCGACGCTCGCGGCGTACGCCGTGGCCCGCCTGGAGTTCAAGGGCAAGAAGTTCGTGCTGTGGGTGGCGCTGGCGATCGCGATGTTCCCGGTCGTGTCGCTGGTCAGCCCGCTGTTCGACCTGTGGAGCAACATCGGGCTGTTCGACACCTGGCTCGGCCTGATCATCCCGTACATGTCGTTCACGCTGCCGCTGGCGATCTGGACCCTGTCGGCCTTCTTCCGGGAGATCCCGTGGGAGATGGAGCAGGCGGCCCAGGTCGACGGCGCCACGTCATGGCAGGCGTTCCGCAAGGTGATCGTCCCGCTCGCGGCCCCCGGTGTGTTCACCACCGCGATCCTGACGTTCTTCTTCGCCTGGAACGACTTCGTCTTTGGAATCTCGCTGACCTCGAGCGACAACGCGCGGCCGATCCCGGCAGCGATGTCCTTCCTCGTCGGCTCCGATCCGTTCAACCCGCCGTCCTCTCTGCTGGCGGCGGCCGCGGTGATCGGTACCGTTCCGATCATCATCATCGTCCTGTTGTTCCAGCGAAAGATCGTCGCCGGTCTGACCTCCGGCGCAGTGAAGGGCTAATTCCTCATGGCCGATATCCAGATGAAGAACATCGTCAAGAAGTACGGCGACGGGTTCCCGGCGGTCAACGACGTCTCCATCGATGTCGAGGACGGCGAGTTCCTGATCCTCGTGGGGCCGTCCGGCTGCGGCAAGTCCACGCTGCTGCGGATGATCGTGGGCCTGGAGGACATCACCTCCGGCGACATGATGATCGGCGGCAAGCGGGTGAACGACCTGTCGCCCCGGGACCGCAACCTGGCGATGGTGTTCCAGAACTACGCGCTGTACCCGCACCTGTCGGTGTACGAGAACATCGCCTTCCCGCTGCGGCTGAGCAAGAAGTTCAGCGACCAGGAGATCGACGAGAAGGTCCGCGAGGCGAGCAAGACGCTCGAGCTCGACGAGCACCTCGAGCGCAAGCCGGGCAATCTCTCCGGCGGTCAGCGGCAGCGTGTGGCGATGGGCCGGGCGATCGTCCGCGACGCCGACGCGTTCCTGTTCGACGAGCCGCTGTCCAACCTCGATGCGAAGCTGCGCGGACAGATGCGCACCGAGATCGCCCGGCTGCAGAAGAAGCTCGGTATCACCACGGTCTACGTCACCCACGACCAGACCGAGGCGATGACGCTCGGCACCAAGGTCGCCGTCCTCAAGCGGGGCGTCCTGCAGCAGCTGGCCTCGCCACGCGAGCTCTACAACAACCCAGTGAACCTGTTCGTGGCCGGATTCATCGGCTCGCCGCCGATGAACTTCCTGCCGGCGACCGTCGAGGGATCGACGGTGAAGCTGCCCTTCGGCCAGGTGGAGCTGCCGCCGGACAAGGCCGAGAGAGTGCAGGGCAAGGGGCTGTTGATCGCCGGCATCCGCCCGGAGCACTTCGAGGACGCCACCGTGGTCGACAACCCGGCGGCGGGCTCGACCTTCCGCGCCACGGTCGACGTCGTCGAGTGGCTGGGCAACGAGCAGTACGCCTACATCCCCTTCGATGCGCCGCCGGAGGTGCAGGCCCAGCTCGACCAGCTCGAGAAGGACCTGGACGGCGACTCGATGCGCAGCCAGATGGTGGTCTCGCTTGACTCGGCCAGCCGGATCAGCGAGGGCGAGGAGGCCGAGCTGCAGATCGACGCCAGCAAGATCCACCTGTTCGATCCGGAGTCGGGGCAGAACCTCACCGTCACCTCCAGTGCCGGCTCGGGCAACGGGGCGCCGTCCGCGACGTCACGCCCGGTCGACGCCGACCGTGACGCGCCCCAGGACGGTGCGACCGCGGTTCGCCCCGAGTAGCCCGCTCCACAGGCGCCCCCCGGCTCGTCGTCACGACGTGCCGGTGGGCACCTGTCGCTGTGCTGGGGTCCCGAACGACCCGATAGTGTCGCGGTGTGGAGTCCCGGACGCGCCAGCTGCTACGTGCTCGCGATGTGATGGACCGGCGGTACGCCGAGCCGCTCGACGTGGCGACCCTGGCGGCAGTGGCCTGCCTGTCGCCGAATCACTTCATCCGGCAGTTCAAGCTGACCTTCGGGGAGACCCCGCACCAGTACCTCTACCGCCGCCGCATCGAGCGTGCGGCGACCCTGCTGCGCTCGACCCAGCGATCGGTCACCGAGATCGCGATCGAGGTCGGGTACGAGTCCCTGGGGACCTTCACCCGCACCTTCGTCCGGCTGATGGGACGGACACCGTCCGCCCACCGCGCCCTCGGGCCACTGCCGAACGCTCCCGGGTGCTGGATCATGGCCAACTCTCGCCCGGTGGGGTGATGTGGGGTGATTTCGGAGAAGCCCGCGGGGCCGAGCACCCCCTAGCGTTGCTCCCATGATTACCAACATCGCCATCACCCCCATGTACGTGACTGATCAGGATCGGGCACTGGAGTTCTACACCGGCGTCCTCGGGTTCGAGGTCGAGACGGACGTCGACCTGGGCCCGATGCGCTGGCTCACCGTCCAGCTGCCCGGCCAGCCCGGTCGCCGCATTCTGCTGCAGAAGCCAGGCCCGCCGGCGATCGACGCCAAGACCGCGGCGCAGGTCGTCGAGCTCACCGAGAAGGGCGCCGGAACCTGGACGATCCTGGAGACCGACGACGTCCGGGCTGCGTTCGAACGGCTGGAGGCGGCCGGGGTCGACATCACCGAGGAGCCGACCGAGCAGCCCTACGGGATCGACATGGCGATCCGCGACCCGTTCGGCAACCAGATCCGGATCACCCAGCCGGCGCCGGCCGCCACCTGAGAACCGAATGCGGCCGGAAACTACGCAGATCTGGCACGTCGTGTGCACTATGCACTTCGACCCCCAGATTTACGGAGGTTTGTGCGCTATCAGCCGGACCGTCCCGGTCCTGCCCGATCTATCGGCGGGGGAGGCTCGTGGCTGCGTGCGGGAAAATGGTCAGTGCGCGGCGGCGCGGGCGTCGATCGCCTGCTGGTAGAGGCGTCCGGCGCGGTACGACGACCGCACCAGCGGCCCTGACATGACGCCGACGAAGCCGATCGCCTTCGCCTCGTCGGCGAGCTCGACGAACTCCTCTGGCTTGACCCACCGGTCGACCGGTAGCAGGTGAATGTTGGGGCGCAGGTACTGGGTGATCGTGACCAGGTCGCAGCCGGCGTCGTGCAGCTGCTGGAGGGCCTCGCTGACCTCGGCGCGGGTCTCGCCCATGCCGAGGATCAGGTTCGACTTGGTGACCAGGCCGGCGTCCCGCGCCTGGGTGATGACGTCGAGCGAGCGCTCGTAGCGGAAGCCAGGCCGGATCCGCTTGAAGATCCGCGGAACGGTCTCGACGTTGTGCGCGAACACCTCGGGACGCGCCTCGAACAGCTGGGCCAGCAGCTCGGGCTTGCCGGAGAAGTCCGGGGCGAGCATCTCGACGCCGGTGCCGGGGTTCAGGTCGTGGATGAGCCGGATCGTCTCGGCGTACAGCCAGGCACCCTCGTCAGGCAGGTCGTCGCGGCACACACCGGTCACCGTCGCGTAGCGCAGCCCCATCTTCTGCACCGACTCGGCGACCCGCATCGGCTCGCCGGTGTCGTACGCCGTGGGCTTGGCCGACTCGATCTGGCAAAAGTCGCAGCGGCGAGTGCAGTGCTCGCCGCCGATGAGGAAGGTCGCCTCGCGGTCCTCCCAGCACTCGAAGATATTGGGGCAGCCGGCCTCCTGGCAGACGGTGTGCAGGCCCTCGGACTTCACGAGCGACTGCAGGTCGCGGTACTCCGGGCCCATCTTGGCGCGGGTCTTGATCCACGACGGCTTGCGCTCGATCGGGCTCTGGGCGTTCTTGGCCTCTACCCGCAGCAGGCGGCGTCCCTCAGGTACGACAGTCACCGCACCAGGCTACTCCCGCCGGTCAATCGACCGCTCGCGTCACATTCGGACCCGCTATAGCGGGTCCAACTACGACGCAGGTGGGGAGAGGACGTCGGCGAGCGGGGTCGCGTAGTCACAGCAGCGTCGTAGGTGCGGCTCGAGCAGCCGCGCGACCTCGGCCAGCGGCGGGGCGTCGCCGAGCTCGGCGGCGATCGACGTCACGCCCGCGTCGCTGATGCCGCACGGGATGATGTTCTCGAAGGCTGCATTCCCGTTACTGACGTTGACCGCGAAGCCATGCAGCGTCGTACGCCGGGCCACCCTGATCCCGATCGCGCAGATCTTGCGCTCCGGCCGCCCCGGCGTCGCCACCACATTCCGCAACGACAGCGGTACCGAGTCATACGCGCGCCCAGCACCCTCCGAAGTCTCTGGCTCTTCGTGCTGCCCGGCCGAGGAATGCTCCCGTCCAGCCGCGTCCGGGATGTCCGGGCCGGACGCCGTCAACGGCGCCGCTCCGACCGCGGGCAGCCAGACGCCGGTCCGCCCCTCCACGCGACGGCCGGCAATGCCGAGCTCGGCGAGCATGTCGATCACCGCCTGTTCCATGCGGCGCACGTGGTCGACGACGCCGATCCGGCCCGGCAGCGTGATGATCGGGTAGCCGACGAGCTGTCCCGGACCGTGCCAGGTGATCTTGCCGCCACGGTCTACGTCGATGACCGGAGTGCCGTCGAAGGGCCGCTCCTCGGCGAGGGTCTGCCGGCCGGCGGTGTAAACGGGCTGGTGCTCCAGCAGCAGCACCCGTCCCGGCAGCTCGCCGGAGGCGACGCGGGCGTGCACCGAGCGTTGGTAGTCCCACGCCCACTGGTAGTCGATGCGCCGTCCCTCGCGCAGGCCGAGCCACTCGATGTCGAGGCTGGACGGCGCTGGGTCGAGGTCGGACGGCGCTGGCACGCCAAGATCCTACGCGCGCGGGCCGTCCCACGTGTCACGGTGGATCGCGTCCTGCAGCGGACGGCGCCCCCGCCAGCCGAAGCGCTCGAGATCGGGCACCTCCTGCAGCTGCGAGACCGGTCCGACGCACAGCCAGGCGACCGGTCGTACGCCGTCCGGCAGGCCGACGAGGGAGGTCAGGAAGTCCTCGTCGTAGAACGACACCCAGCCCACGCCGACTCCCTCGGCGACGCCGGCCAGCCACAGGTTCTCGATGGCCAGGGCGACCGACAGGACGCCAGTCTCGGCGATCGTGTGCCGGCCGAGGATGTGGTTGCCGCCGCGCGAGTGGTCGTAGCTGACGACGACGCCGGTGCCGCTCTCGCGGATGCCTTCGATCCGGATCGGGTCGAAGGTCTCGCGTCGCGCAGGCGGCAGAGAGTCCGCGAACTCCTGCCGCCTCTGCGCGACGTGCGCGGCCATCCGGTTGAGGATGTCGGCGTCCTGGACCACCACGAAGTCCCACGGCGCGCTGTGCCCGACGCTCGGCGCCTGGTGCGCCGCGCCGAGCATCCGCAGCAGCGCCGGCTCGTCGATCCGCTCGCCGGTGAACTCGGCCCGTACGTCGCGGCGTCGCGCGATCGCCTCATACACGTCCATGCGTCCATGCTTTCGTATGCCCTGTCGCGGCCGCGCGGTAGGTTGCGCCCGAAGGCGCCGACGAAGCGCGGCGGCGTCGGCCGGCGCACGACCGTGGCGTACGACCGTGGCGTACGGCGGCGGGAAAGGAGACCGATGGACGGCGAGGTGCTCGCGCAGACGATCGACGTCCTCGACCTGGTCGGTGTCCTGGCCAACGCCTCGGCGGTGGGGCGGTGCGTGACATCGCGATGGGCAGCATCCCCATGGTGCTGGCCAGCGGCACTCCGCTGTACGCGACGCCGGCCCTGGTCGCCGCGGGTGTGCGGGCAGCGTTCCAGGCCGCCGGTAGCCCGGGAATCGGGATGCCGGTCGCGACGCTTGTCGGTGCCGCGGTGTATCTGCTCGCGCGGTGGCGGGGGTGGACTCTCCCGGAACGCATCGAGTGGACGGCGATGCCGGTCGGCCGAACCGCACGCAAGGCGAACGACCGCGACGAGTAACCGTGCACGACACGCCAAAGCAGCGGCGGGGGGGCCCCCCCGGGGGGGCGCCCCCCCCCCGCCCGGGGGATTTGTGCCGGGCGCGGGGGCCCGAGCCGCCCACCCCAGCCAGGGGGGGGGGTCGTGGAGGCGCAGCGCGCCCCCCCGCCGGGTCTTTTGCAGGGCGCCGGGGCCGCTCCTTGCCACGGGCAGGGTTGCGGGCCAGGAGAGGGAAGAGGCCCCGGCGCGCTGCGGTGGGAGCTTTCCCGC